>JASFEF010000025.1:0-24288 GCA_050124975.1 Candidatus Thorarchaeota archaeon
GGTCATTATAGTCTATACCTCGGCAGAACTCACATCTACCACAGGCGTAGATCATATCCTTGTACTCTTCAATTCTCAAAGCAATTCCTCCTCTGGAATGAAGATTCCTCGTTGCAGGATGTTCTTCGGGTCTAGTGTCTTCTTGAGCGTCTTGAGCAGCCTGTAATAGCCAGTATCCCTTTCAGCAACAAACCTGCGAAGACCATCTCGCCCACCGATTCCATACGGAACCACAGGACCTCGAAGGGTAATTTCATCAATCTCATCAGCCATCTTGACGAGTTCTTTCCACTCCTCGGGTTCTTTGTAGTTTGTCACCATAAACGCGAGCCAGTCTCGCGGAAGAATCTGACCTCCGAAGCCTGCCTTGGTGTATCCTCGTTTCTCAATGACTTCCTCTTTCCAGACTTTATACAAGAATGTGATATCGTCAATCCTGAGAGACCCCGCACCGAAGAAATGCCAGACTCCTACATTAAACAGGTCTGTGAGTCCTGTTAGGATTCTTCCGAAGTAATCATCAGCAGGAGCTCTGTCTCCAATCTCTCCTCCCAACTCCTTGATTTTCTCAACTATCTTCTTCTTTCTATGGTCGACAATCTCTTTTTCATAACCAAAAATGTCCATCATTAAGAAGAACACTTCAGGTGCTGTTGGATCACACCAAAGGTAGATTCCCTGCATGTACTCGTCACCAACGTGTTGGTTGATGAAGTGACCGAACTCAATGACATCATCAAGTGTTTTCATTGTAGCCGTGAGTCGTTCAGAGATGTCAGTCACAGGTCTAATTCTTACAGAAAGCTCTGTGCAGACGCCCAAGATTCCTTCAGCACCTATGAACATTCCAGCTAGATCAGGTCCAAGACACTGGCGTTTGAATTTTCCAGCACTCGGCCAAGCAGCAGATCCTGTCTCTACTATATCTCCATTTGGAAGCACCATCTCGAGAGTGACGATATCATCCTTACCATGAAAACCAAACTTCGCGGTAGAGTGTGGTCCTCCACCTGCTTTCATGACTGAGCCACCTATTGTCATGGCTGGACCTCCTGCTTCACTACAAAGATAGGTCAGTCCTTGCTTTCTTAGTTCCTGATCCAACTTGGCCCATGTACAATTTGGTTGAACCGTTGCAACAAGATCACGCTCGTTGATGTCCACAATCTTGTTCATTCTACCTAAATCCAGCATGATTCCAGGTTCTTGCGGTAAGAAAGCATCCCAATGGGAAGTACCACCTCCCCGAATATACACAGGAACGTCTTGGTCATTCGCAATCTTCAGGATAGCCTGAATCTCTTCACGATTTTCAGGTAAGACAACATGTGTAGGCATCTTCTGCTCAGCAGGACTCAAATCACGACTATATGGGATCTTGTCGAAATCTCTATCTGTGACTCGACTTGGGCTCACAACCTCTTCTAGAAGAGATGTAACCTTCTTGATGTCGACCATCATTATACTCTCCAATGACAACGATTCTGAAATATCCAGAACCGTGGCAAGCTGAAGGAGTAATGCCTACCGATTAATTAAAGACTACGGTTCCAACCCAATTTAAGTAGAGATTATAAAACCTAGAGAATAGGAATGACACATGAAGCCGCGGGAGAGATTTCATGCAACAGTGAATCATGAGGAGCCGGATAGAGTACCATTAGACTATTGGACAACTCCTCAGGCTTATGAGAATCTGAGAGACCATCTTGGAATTACTGCTCCTGAAACCCAAGAATGGGGAATCATGGCTAGTTGGAAAACGTCCGAGGATTTGTTGAAGCGGCTGAATGTTGACTTCAGACGGGTCTATATGAATCCTGCAGCTGGTTTTGAGCCGCAACCACTCCCAGATGGCTCGATTGAAACTGAGTTCAAATGTGGAATGAAACTTATTGGTGGTTACTACGAAGTGACTTACTACCCGTGGGCTGAGTTCACAGAAGTAGAACAACTAGAGGAATTCGAATGGATTGATCCTGATGACCCATCTAGGATGGAAGGAGTCAGAGAGTGGGCAAAATACCTCCATGAGGAAACTGACTATGCAGTCGTAGGAATGGTTGGTGGACCATGGGGTGCTTTCGAGGTTGTAGCACACTACATGAGAGGTTTTGATAAGTTCCTCATCGACCTCCTACGGAGAAAGGATCTGGCAGAGGCCATGATGGAAAAAAGCACACAACTGGCTCTTGAGATGAACCGAGTGCTGCTGGATGAGGTCGGAGAGTATCTAGACATAGTCCAGGTTGGTGATGACCTTGGACACCAAGATGGTCTTCTCATCAATCCTAGAATATACAGGTCTCTTGTAAAACCCAGACACAAGAGAATCTATAGTGAGATTCACCGAAGAGCACCTCATGTGAAGATTCTCTATCACTCTTGCGGTGCAGTTGAGCCGATGATTGAGGATCTGATTGAGGTTGATGTAGACATACTGAACCCAATACAACCACTTGCCAAGGGTATGGACTCTGCAGAGCTCAAGCAGAAATACGGAGATAGACTGACATTCCATGGGGGGATAGACCTACAAGTTGCGATGTCTGCTCAGGGGTCTCTCGAAGAAGTCCGTGAAGAAGTAGACAAGCGAATAGAAGCACTAGCACCAGGTGGAGGTTATATTCTAGCGCCAGCGCACAACATACAGCCAGAGTCCACTCCAGAAAAGATACTTGAATTATATGATTATGCTACAACGAGAGGAGTTTATCCCGTGAAATGAATCAGGGAATAGGTTTCTCTTTGTGTAAATCGTGTGGGTCTTCTCCATCATCCAGTTTCTCAGACCACCAGTCATCAGTTGCGACTACTTCCTCCGCATGATTGAGAACATCGTCTATTCGATCCGCAGGAATCACTACAACTCCATCACCATCTCCGAATACTAGATCACCAGGATGGACAGTCACACCTCCACAAACAATGGGTTTCTGAACTGATTCCATATCTAAACGGCCCCTCATGGTTCCTGGATGTCGACCACGAGCAAAGACTGTGAAGTTCGTTTTATCAATATCATGAATATCTCGAGAAGTGCCATCAACAACAGCACCTCTGACTCCCTTGGCTAGTCCAATCTTTGTCAATATCTGACCCCAAGCTGAACAATCAGTGGCACCAGCCATGTCGATGACGAGGAGATCTCCATCCAGCGCCTCAGTTCCAAGACTCATGAAGACATCTAGTTGTTTTTCATCGTAGGGACGGTCTGGAGGAGAACGCACTAATTTTCCAGTACGAGCAAATCCGGCCATTCGTTTGTTCTTTGTTAGAGGTACAATTCCACTATCCATACACACCAAGCCAATTCCTACTTCATCTGCGGCATCAGACAAAGCTGCTACATAGAGTTTCATTGTTCGCTCAATAATGGCATTCCTGTCTTTCGTCATGCGCTTCACTCCTTCTCAAAGCGATAGATACAGTGGTCATCTCTACACATCTTGCACTTTGGTAGTGACATAGATAGTTATGACTAAGATTATGGGATGCATCTTAAAACTCCTCTGAGAAGTGGTTTTTTGATTTCTTAAATAAAACAGGTTCATTCGATAGGTTATATAAACTGGGAATATCCTCGCAGAGTCAGATGGGTGGTACTGATGCTTGCAGAGAGAAACGTAGACGTCCCCGCCAGCGAAATCCGAAAAATCTTCAACAAGATAATAGGAAGGACCGATGTCTTCGACTTGACTGTTGGAATCCCTGATTTTAATACACCTGAGCACATCAAGGATGCCGCGAAGAAGGCACTAGACGATGGTTTCACGACCTACACTCACAATGCAGGTTATATCGAAGTGAGAGAAGCGTTGGCAAAGAAACTCAAGCGCGACAACGATATTGTTGCAGATCCTGAAACCGAAGTGATTTGTACTGCAGGAGGGATGGGTGCTCTCGTTCTTGCTAACATGGTCCTTGTCAATCCAGGGGATGAGGTAATATACCCTGACCCTGGCTTTGTGAGTCATTACGCTCACATAAAACTCGCTGAGGGTGTACCGGTTCCAGTTCAACTGAAGAAGGAACACAGATTTGGACTTACGGCTGAAGATGTCGAGAGTAAGATTACACCCAAGACAAAAGTGATAGTGCTGAACTCTCCTAACAATCCAACTGGGGGGGTTATATCCAATAAAGAACTGAAACGGATTGCTGAGCTGGCCATTGAAAAAGATCTCTACGTGATTGCAGACGAGGCATATGAGAAATTCAGATATGTTGATGAGAAACCTCTGTTCATTGGGTCACTTCCTGGAATGAAGGAGCGGACTGTATCAATATTCTCCCTCTCCAAGACATATGCAATGACTGGGTGGCGTATAGCTGTAGCCACTGGTTCGAGCAAGATTATCTGTGCAATGACCAAACTGCAAGAACATGTCATCGCTATGCCCACTTCGATTGCACAAAAAGCAGCCGCGGCTGCAGCCATCGGTCCCCAAGAGTGTGTTGAAAATATGCTCAAAACATTTCGAAAGCGTCGTGACCTCATCACAAAGGGACTTGATGACATCGAGGGAGTTGACTTACAACCTCCAGGGGGTGCGTTCTATGCATTTCCTGACGTGTCTGCCTATGGAGTGAAATCCTTCGACCTAGTTCATAAGATACTGAATGAGACCAATGTTGCAACAGTTCATGGTACTGCCTTCGGAGAGTACGGCGAGGGATTCCTCAGACTCTGCTATGCAGTTTCAACAGAAAGAATCAATGAGGCTCTGAGTAGGTTGGACAGTTATCTGCCAAAATTGCTGCGATAGTTGTGTCAGATGCGAAAAGTAATGAATAGAAAAAACAGTAGGTTTGGAGATGACATCCCGGAGTAAACGACTCAAGCAAATGATGCTTGATTCTGAGCCTACGATCTCATCCGAGAGAGCAGTCCTCTTTACAGACTATATGAAAGAACATGCGTCTGAACCGATTGTGTTGAGACTTGCAGGTGCTTTTGCTAATGTTCTTGACAAAATGACCATCCGAATAGAGCCAGAGGAACTGATTGTTGGAAACATGGGACCGACTCCTCGGTCTTGTCAAGTCTTTCCTGAGTATAGTTGGAAATGGATTGAAGATGAGCTAGATCGGTTTGACAAGAGAAGGACTGAGCGATTCTCCATTAGTGATAAGGACAAACAGAACTTGCGAGAGGTCTTCAAGTTCTGGGAGGGAAAGAGTACAGCAGAAATAGCTGGAAAGGTGATGCCCAAGGAGTCAATCGACGCTTCCAAGGTAGGTCTATTCACTATAGGAGCTCCGGGAACAGGAATTGGCCATGTCATTGTGGATTATCAGAATGTTCTGAGGAAGGGTTTCCTTAGAATCTTACAGGAGATTGAAGGTCAAGAGGGAGATTACTATGATGCTGTTCGAACTGAGATGAATGCAGTTCTCAGGTTCGCTGAACGCTTCTCAGAGCTTGCATCTGAACTAGCGAAGAAAGAAACTGATGAGCAACGTAAAAAGGAGTTGCTTGAAATAGCCAGAATCTGCAAGAAAGTTCCAGCTGAACCTGCGGGATCATTCCACGAAGCCATTCAGTCCTTCTGGTTTATCCACTTGTTGATACAGACCGAGTCAAATGGGCATTCTATGTCCACAGGCAGGTTTGATCAGTACATGTATCCGTTCTATAGTGAGGATATCAAGAACAACCACATTGACAAAGAAGCTGCACTTGAACTCCTTGAGCTGCTCTGGGTCAAAATGACCTCTCTCATCAAGATAAGAAATGAGTACTATAGCATAGCATTTGCTGGTCATCCAATGTTCCAGAACCTAACTATTGGCGGTCAGAATGCTGATGGAACTGATGCGACAAACGAACTCACAAGATTGATCCTTCAAGCAACGGCGTACATCCGTGTTACTCAGCCAAGTGTTTCTTTCCGGTGGCATAAGGATATGCCAGAGGATGTCAAACTCCAAGTAGTTGATGTAATCTCTAAGGGTCTGGGTATGCCAGGTCTCTTCAATGACGATGCAATCATTCCAATGATGATTGAGAAGGGCACCAAATCATCCGAGGCTCATGAATATTCAGTTCTTGGTTGTGTTGAACCCATAATTGGTGGAAAGTCAGATCCAAGACAGAACATCGGAT
Source organism: Candidatus Thorarchaeota archaeon (assembly GCA_050124975.1). Classification (GTDB taxonomy): domain Archaea; phylum Asgardarchaeota; class Thorarchaeia; order Thorarchaeales; family Thorarchaeaceae; genus SMTZ1-45. The sequence continues at coordinate 6,110 of JASFEF010000025.1, forward strand.
ACGTCAACTTGCCCAAGATACTCGAGGTCACTCTAAACAATGGTAAGGATCCAAAAACAGGGAAACTTGTTGGGAGAGAAACTGGTGACCCTCGAACCTTCAAATCATTTGATGACCTCTGGTTGGCATTTGAAGAACAGATTGACTACACGATTGAGTTGCTAACCCGTGCAGATAGAATCGCTGCAGGAGTGCTAGCAGAAAATACGCCAACTCCCTTCATATCATCTCTTCTTGAGGGATGCAATGAGTCCGGGAAAACAATGCAGGAGGGTGGAGCAGTCTACAATTCAGGCGGCATCATGGGCGTCGGAATAGCAATTGTAGCGGACTCGCTCGAGATTCTGAGAAAATATGTGTTCGAGGAAAACGAGATATCAATGGAGGACCTTCTCCAAGTCCTTGCAAAAGATTACGAAGGGCACGAGGAACTAAAAGTTAGGCTAGAGAATGATCCATCAAAATACGGCAATGATATCGAGACAGTAGACAATCTTGCAAGAGATACTGGTAGAGCATTCTGCAATTCAATTCAGAGTAGAATGACAACAAGAGGTGGTCCGTATCATGGAGCTCTCTTCTCAGTGTCCATGTATATTCCGCAAGGAGAGGTCCTCGGTGCAACTCCAGATGGAAGGAAAGCAGGATACATGATCTCAGACGGAGTATCACCCACTCAGAACAGGGATGTAAACGGTCCAACTGCTGCAATGAAATCAGTGGCAAGACTCGACCATGCCTTGTGTTACAACGGCACTCTGTATAACATGAAGTTCACACCAGACTTCTTTGATACTGAGTCGAGAAGAAAGAAGTTCATTGGTATGGTTGATGCATACTTCGAGATGGGAGGATTTCACGTTCAATACAATGTTGTTTCCCGAGAAACCCTTGAAGATGCCAAGGTTAACCCAATGCAACACAGAGACCTGATTGTACGTGTTGCTGGCTACAGTGCATACTTCATCGAGTTAGACCCATTTGTCCAAGACGAAGTGATTGCTAGAACAGAATTCTCGTGAAGACGCTCCTCAACGGCAGATTTAACATTTCCATGAGATAGTATGCATTTGTTAAACAAGTATTGAGATGTGACAGATGGGATACGATGTAGTTACCTTTGGAGAAGTGATGCTTCGCCTCTCACCTCCGGACTTCAAGAGATTCGAACAGACTGAGAGCTTCAATGCTCACGCAGGTGGGGCTGAGATGAATGTCGCTGTTGCCTGTGCACGATTAGAGTTGAACTCTGCATACGTCACTAAATTAGGTGACAACTCTATAGGACATTTCATCCGAAACAAGGCTCGGGAACATGGAGTTGAAACATCGCACATTCTCTGGGATTCAGACAGTCGTTGTGGAGTCTATTTTGTAGAGTTTGGAGCAGCTCCCAGAACTAATCGAGTTATTTATGACCGGAAGGAGTCAGCTATTAGCAAAATAAAACCGGGTGAAGTTGATTGGAAGAAGATACTGAAAGGGACAAAGTTGTTTCATACCAGTGGCATCACTCCGGCACTGAGCTCCAGTTGTGCTGATGCAACTGACGAAGTACTCAGGATAGCAAAGGAACAGGGCGCAAAGGTTTCCTATGATGTCAACTACAGAGGAAAACTGTGGACACCAAAGGAAGCTCAGAAATTCACCGAACCAGCCTCTGAGTTCATCGACATCTTGATCACAACAGAAGAGGACACTAAGGTAGTCTATGGGATTGAAGGAAAAGACTACGAGGATGTTGCAGCCAAACTGATAGACAAGTTTGGGTTTGAAGTTGTTGTCATCACACTCAGAGAAACCCCATCTGTCTGGTTGAACAAATGGTCAGTCTTCGCATACTCAGATGGAAAGGTCTTCAGAAGTCCTGTCTATGATGTTGAGGTTGTTGACCGATTAGGCGGTGGAGATTCATGCAGTGCAGGGTTCATCTATGGATATCTTGAGCTGAAGGACTTACAGAAAGCCGTTGACTTCGGTTCCGCATTTTCTGCATTGAAACACTCAGTACCAGGAGATCTTGCGTTCGTTTACAAGTCAGAGGTAGAGAAGCTCATCAAGGGACGTGAGAGAGGTCTTCGTATCGACAGGTGAGTTGAGATGTGGACGAAAGAAAAAGCAATGAAACTCATCTATGACACAGGTCTTATTCCAATCATCCGTGTCAAGTCAGCAGACATCGCATTCAAAGTAGCAGACGCGTTCCTCGATGGAGGAGTCAACATCATAGAGGTGACCATGAGCGTTCCAGGGGCTGTTGACGTTGTGAAACAACTCGTGGAAAAGATAGGTGACAAGATCCTCATCGGAACAGGAACAGTCGTGGATGGTAAGATGGCGGAAGATGTCATTCAAGCTGGAAGTCACTTCATCGTAAGTCCTAATTATTCGCGCGACTTGATCGAAACAACAAAGAGACACAGTATACCCATCATTCCAGGTGCTCTTACTCCAACAGAGATCTATGATGCATATTCTATGGGTGCTGATGCCGTGAAGGTCTTCCCATGCGGGAACATAGGAGGAGCGTCTTACATCAAGGCAATCAGAGGACCCTTACCTCAGATACCTCTTGTCCCCACAGGAGGTGTGAATTTGGAAACAGCAGGACCTTTGCTGGAAGCAGGTGCTTATGCGTTGGGTGTAGGAGGAGCCATCACGGATAAGAAAGCTATCATGGAAGGAAAGTTTGAAGTCATCACAGAAAATGTAAGAGAATTCCTTAATATTGTAAAAATGTACAGAAAGTAGCAAGGGCGTGGGGCTGAGATGATACAAGGATATGATAGAGATAAACTAGTGAAGTCTATTGAAAAGAAAAAGTTTGGCGAACTCGAGAAGTTTGCTCTCGATAATGCTGGAAGCAAGAAGACATTCAAATTGAGAGAAGTGCTTGAAAGGTTTGATCCTGTTCATCTAACAATGTACATGGTTGGTGTCTGTGGAAGAAAAATCAAGGTGAAACTCAACACCTTCGATTTTCCAGATGGAGAACATAGAGTTGGAATAGAATTTACTGAAGTAGTGTAGATTAGGGAAGTTTTCTCAAGATCGCAATCATGTGAGTCCCACCATCTATCACACCTGGTTCCTTACAGAAATCAAGTTCCCATTTCAGAAACATGTTCCACTTCTCCGGGTCACTCATGAGACCTGTGAGAAATTCCTCATTGAACAACCCGGTTGACAGAAAATTAGTAGCTGATGCATCTAGAATTTCCACTGGATGTCTAGAAAGAACCTCTCGATATTCACTCCAACGAAACATATGACACTGATGAGTACCCTGATCAGCCATCTTACCTAAAATGTCGCCGGTTTCTGTAAGCTCATCTAAGTTCTCCAGACCCAGTTCCAAAAATTCTTCGAAGATATTTTTGATGAGATGATGATAGGTTCCAAGGCAAGACATCACGCTTGTTAGAATGATACCTCTCGGTTTTGTAACCCTGATTACTTCCTCGATTGCTTGATCGACAAATTCAAGCACATAACTCAAAGGACCACCAAAAACAACTGTAGCATCAAATACGTTGTCAGAAATTCCCTCTAGATCGAGAATATCCAATTTCCGTCTCCACTCGATGCTATTCTCAAAACCTGCTTCTCGGACTTTCTCCTCATTCGCCCTTAGCTGGGCTTTGGAAATATCAACTATGGAGATTTTGGCTCCAAGTTTTGCCAGTTCGATGGTAAACCTGCCAGGTCCCGGTCCAATCTCAAGAACTCGGTCACCCTCTTTGATGTATTTCTGAAGAAAATGCATATGGATATGAAACTGTACTTTCCCACGTGGAGACCTATCTAGACGTTCCCATTCCGATATCGGATCCCGTTCGAAGTGACTCTCAATGATTTTGGGGTCATATTTCTTCATTACTAGCAACTCCTCTCCATTCCTTTAAGAGAACCTCGGGTTCTACTAAAAGAATATGGTCAACTCGAGTTATCTTGCAAAGTCCGAGAAAGGAAACAACTAAATCTAGCTCTGAGCCTGCACGTGAACATTGGAGTGCTAAGAGATGACTCAAGACCTACTAGACCTCATGCGAGAGAGAATCGCAATTGGACTCGAACGAGAGAAGACCATGGAAGCCATCGAAGGATGGGAACGCACTGCACAACTGACACTGAAAGAAGGACAAGAATATCACTTTCTTGTGAAGGACAACAACATCACTGTCCACGAAGGACCTATTGATGAACCTGACATGAGAATCCAGAGTGATGAAGAAACAATTCGAAAGCTGTTCCTTGAGGAAATGAGTGCAGCATCCGCACTTCTGAAGCGTAAGTTGAAGGTGAAGGGTTCAGCATCCGACTTGATGAAGATCAGACACATCTTCTAGGCCCTACCATTCCCGGAGGCTAGAGAGTGGACAAGGAGATAGTGGGAGAACTATCCAAGATTGTCGGAGAGGACTACATCTCCACACGGAAGGATGTACTGCTCACTTACTCCGCTTCTGCATCCACAAGCTATGAGAGTGTGTTTCCAGGAGCAGTTGTAAGACCTGGATCAACAGAAGAGGTTTCTGAAGTTCTCAAGGTTGCTAACAAGCACAAAGTACCAGTGACACCACGTGGAGGAGGGTCAAGTCTTCAGGGAGAGGTCATCCCACAAGAGGGTGGACTCGTTATAGAGTTGATGCGACTTGATGAAATCGCTCTGTACAATGATCTACGATCGGTCACTGTTGGAGCGGGGATAACATTCGGGGTGTTGGAGAAGTATTTGAAGAAGCAGGACCTATGGGTTCCCTACTATCCTGGTTCCTCTCTTGTAGCAACTCTCGCAGGGAACGTTGCTGTGAATGGAGCTGGTTTTGGCTCGCCTATCTTTGGTTGTGTCGCAGAACATGTCCTGGGTCTCGAAGTGGTGCTCCCCGATGGGACAATCATTCAGACAGGTACTGAAGCAAATCCGAATGCGCCAGGACCTTTTCTTCGCTACGCCTTTGGACCAGACCTTACTGGTCTATTCATTGGGTCTCTTGGAAGCTTTGGTATTATTACCAAGGTGTCATTGAAGACCCAGAAACGGATGAGATTCTTTGACTACAACACCTATGGTTTTGAAACTGCTGAATACGCACAGAGATTCATGATTGAGCTAAGAAACAAAGACATCAACTCGATGTGGGTAGCTCTCTATGAGGGCCGGATTCTCGATTTCTTTCTCGACATGGTAGGAGAGGAATATGGAGTACCCCAATATGAGTGGCCCAATTATACGGTCTCAGTAGCTTTTGGGCGAATCAGGGAGGACCAACTTAAGAGTGATATGAAAGCCGCTGATGATGTCTGTGAACAGATTGGTGGTCATATCATTGGTATCAAGGAGTTGCCAAGAGGGGAGTGGGAAGACCGTTTGCGAGAGTTTGTTCGCTCATCATATGTTCACGGTTGGCACTGGCGGATTTTGTACCATCATCAACCTCTGATTAACTGGCATAAATCGATGGACGAGATTTGGGATGTCATGGATCAGTATGGAATCTTGGGACACACAGCTGGTTTTCAATCACAGCGAACCTACAATTTCTACCCTCAGCTATACTACGATCCACAAGACAAGGAGGAAGAAGAGAAAGTTATAGCTGCTCACAGAGACCTCTCTCAACGCCTCTTCAAGACGGGTGCAGTACCATTCAAGCTAGCCAGCTATTGGGTGGATGGAATCTCTGAGATGGATTCATACCTTCAGTTCTTGTATCGATTCAAGACTGACATTGACAAGAATGACATACTGAACCCTAGGATTATCCCGCAACCTACAGGAGGAGAGGAATAGATGGATACGAAGATAATCAAGAGTCTCGAAGAGATTGTTGGTTCAGAGTTTGTATCCACGAAGGCTGATGTGCTTCTTACCTATTCCCAGACTGCATCAATGGCGGCAGATTCCATGCTTCCAAAGGCTGTAGTTCGCCCAGCAACCTCTCATGAGGTTTCTGAAATACTAAAACTAGCAAACAAGCATAAAATCACCATAGTTCCACGATCAGGAGGATCAAGCCTTCAACAAGAGGCAATCCCGAAACCAAATTCGATCGTAGTCGATATGATGAGACTGGAAGGGATTACACTCTATGAAGATCTTCGTTCGGTCACAGTAGGTGCAGGTGTAACCTACGGCGAATTGGACAAGTTTCTTGACAAACACGGTCTCTTCATTCCAGTGTATCCAGAATCCGCCTTGATGTGTACAGTCGCAGGTAATGTCGCAGTCAATGGCGCAGGACCTGGTTCAAGTCTGTATGGATGTACCGGAGAGATGGTCCTTGGGCTTGAAGTTGTACTACCAGATGGAACAATAATCCAGACGGGCTCAGAAGCAAATCCCAACGCACCTGGACCGTTCCTTCGCTATGCCTTTGGTTCTGATATTACTGGACTTTTCATTGGGTCTCTCGGGAGCTTCGGAATCATCACCAAGGCGTCAATGAAGGTCTTCAGACGACCAGAGTACTATGAGTACAGCCTTTTCGGTTTTGATACCGCAGAAAAAGCCGAACAATTCTTGGTCGAAACCAAACAGAATGACATCAGCGGTCTCTTCACATCAATATACTCAGGAGAGGTCCTGAATCTATTTTGGGACATGATTGGTGACGCGTTTGGTTATCCGACTATCGAATTTCCTCATCGTGCAGTTTCGATGACCATTGGTCGAGTCCGTGAAGATATGGCGAAAAGTGATGTCAATCTTGCCCGTGAAATCTGTGAGGATCTCGGAGGTGCCATCATAGAAGCACCAGAGCTCCGGGACTTTGAATGGGATGGACGTCTTTGGAATTTCGTGCGTGCATGCTATGTTCATGGCTGGCACTGGCGAACTCTATACCACCATCAAACACCTACAAAGTCACACAAATCGGTTGACATGATAATGGAGGTCATGGACAGGTATGGATTCATCGGACACACTGCGGGATTTGCCACAGGTCATTCATCCATGAATATGTATCCCCACATGTACTTTGACCCCCAAGACAAAGAGGAGGAACAGAAGGTGCGAGATGGTCACAAGGAACTTGCAAAGAGTCTCTTCAGATCTGGAGCAGTCCCCTTCAAGCTTGCTGAATACTGGAAGGATGCTATTGAGGGAATGGATGATTACATGACATTCCTCAAGCAAATCAAGAACACAATTGATCCAAACAACATAATGAACCCTGGAGTCTTAGGAGGTATCTAAAGATGACAGAGATAGACCAAGATGAACTTGTTGAGAATTTGATGCAGTGTCGCAGATGCGGAATCTGTAGAAACGCAGTGTATGAGGACAGAGGATTTGATGGAGTCTGTCCAGTATGGAGGAACTCTGCAGGATTTGAAACAAGCTTCATGCGTGGCCGTATACAAGTTGCTTTGGCACTACTTGATGGCACTCTCGAAAAAACACCAGAGAATGCTGAGGCACTCTTTACATGCACGTTGTGTGGCAACTGTACTGAGATTTGCGCAGCAGAATTTGACCCTTCAGAGTGTCTTGAGAAAGTGAGGGCAGTTTTGAATGACATTCCCAATGATGTTCGTGATGCAATTACAAAGAAAATCATGGAATATGACAACCCGTATGAAGAGGATAAGCAGCTCAAACGAGATTGTGTCAAAGAAGTTGGTTTCGATATCCCTTCGACCGGAGAAGTGCTCTACTATACAGGTTGCACGGCAGGGATTAGACTTCCCAATATAGCTATATCCACAGCAAAGATTCTCAAAGCAGCCAACATCGATTTTGCGGTATTAGAAGAAGAACCCTGCTGTGGTAGTGTTATGCTTCGAACTGGGATGGAAAAGGATGCAAAGAAGAACGCCAAGAGGGTTGCTGATATAATACAGAAATCAGGGGCCAAGAGGATAATCGTGACATGTGCTGGATGTTTGAAGACGCTCAGAGATGACTACCCAAAACTTGGTCATGAACTACCTGAGGTCCTGCATGTGACACAAGCCCTTCAGGAAATTGTTCGGAAGAAGAAACTCAAACTGAAGACTCCTGATAGGACTGTAAAGGTCACATATCATGATCCTTGTCATCTCTCAAGAGCCGCAGGTGTCTATGATGATCCAAGAGAGATACTAAAAGCAATTCCAGGTGTGGACCTCATAGAGATGGAAACAACAAGAGATGCTGCAATGTGTTGTGGTGCGGGTGGGGGACTGAGGTCATATGATTCAGAGTTATCCAAGAAGATGGCTGCTGACAGAGTGAAGAGTGCGTTGGATATTAAGGCTGAAATAATTGCTACTGCATGTCCATTTTGTGAGAATAATCTCGTTGCAGGAGCTGAGATGATAGATAGCAAGATAGGTGTGGTCGATGTTGTTGACCTACTTGCTGAAAGTCTGAAATGAAAAAGAGAGTGGACAGACGCCGCAGATGCGACGTCTACCATTTTGAGCTTTGACTAGTAGCCTCTGCTTCTGTCACGATAACCGCGACCATCGGTTCTATCGCGGTAACCGCCACCACGGTCTCGACCATAGCCACCACCGCCATAACCTCGGCGGCCGCCATATCTTGGTCGGCGCTCGTGTTCCTGCTCACTCATGTCAACATCGCTGTTGACCTCTTCAATGGCCTCTTCAGCTTCCTTCAGAGTACCATAGCGTCCAATGTTGAGCCTAAGATGACCTTGAAAGAGGGTTGTGTAACCATTCTCGAGGCGATAGGTCTTTTCAACCTCGACTTCTTCTATCGAGGCATCCCAAAGTGGGACAGTCACAAGACCAGTGCTATCACCAACAACAGTATCGCATACACGGTGCTGTTCTCCGTCAGCTCTGGATGTTACCTCCCTGACTTCGCCTTTCTCTATTACCTTGAAAGAAATGTTCACACTCTTCATTCTTGGCTTAAGTTCTGAAATCTGAGCCTCAATCGGCTCTCTCTCTTGATATCCCATGATCACTCACGTCTTCAAATTGCAGGTCTTCAAAAGTAGAATCTTCCTCAGGGATCGCAAAGCTGTGCCTGGAACTCTGGAGCTTATGATTCGACTAAATATTGAGGGCACTGCTGTTCTTCGTGGTGACAAGTTTCCCTATAAACTCTTAGCTAATCCTTGACAAGCACAAAAGGAGGTGGACGATTGTGGACACCTAAGACTTGGTGCCCGAATTTGCGGGCTCGAGGTCCACCCTCTTTTGTTATTTTGAACATGAGTGGCGCTCCTTTGCACACGATGCTAAGGCACTTCTCTGAACCCTCGGGGGTGAGAGATCCGAATTTCCCTGCAGATGGATAATTCGTATACACCAATGCAACGTGGTCGCATCGTTCCCACGACTTTTCGACGATGCGTGGAGCAATGGGGCGTCCGACCAATCGTCCGACAATTCATACGATAAATGTCAACATAAATCCTTCCCCTGTGTTCTTGGACACTAACTATTCTATACTCATAGAATAACTTATAAGAAATTCACCGAATTTTACTAGACGAGCCAGAGGTGGTGCAATTGAACGGAATAAAGGTCGCAATTGTTGGTGTAGGCAACTGTGCAAGTGCACTTGTACAGGGTGTTGAGTTCTACAAAGATGCAATGGCGGACGATGACCTAATTGGTTTAAATCATCCAGACTTCGCAGGTTTTCATGTGAAGGACATCCAGTTTGTGGCAGCCTTTGATGTGGCGGATACAAAAGTGGGCTTTGATCTTGCTGAAGCAATTTTCGCCAAACCAAACAATGTGATGCGCTTTGCGAACGTTTCCAATACTGGATTCAAAGTGATGAAGGGTCCAGAGCTTGATGGTGTGGATGACATGCTTCGAGCTCTAGTGAAGGTGTCCTCTGACAAAGATGCAGACGTGGTCAAGGTTCTCAAAGATTCTGGAGCAGAGATTCTCATCAACCTAATGCCAGGATCAGCTGAAGAAGCCACCAAGTTCTATGCAAAAGCCGCTTTGGATGCAGGATGTGCATACATCAATGGCACTCCAATTCCAATTGCATCAGATTTAGAGTGGAGTAAGAAGTTCGAGGAAAAAGGACTGCCACTCGTTGGAGATGACATTCAGGACCAACTTGGCTCAACAGTCCTTCATCGCAATATCTTGCAACTCCTTGTATCCAGAGGAGTCAAGGTTGATCAGAGCTACCAGCTAGATGTTGGTGGTGGTGCTGAGTCTCTCGATTCACACTATAGAGGTAGGATGAGAAAACGGGGCGTGAAGAGTGAGGCAATCAGTCAGGACCTTCCCTATGATGCACCATTGGTTGCTGGATCAAGCGATTTCGTGGATTTCATGGACAACTCTAGAGATTCATTCTTCTACATCAATGGTCGTCAGTTTGGCGGAGCACCAATTAGGATTGACATCAGAATGGAAGTAACTGATGGACCTAATGCGGGTCCAATACTGATGGACGCAATCAGGGGTACAAAACTCGCTCTGAAGAGGGGTCTTGCAGGTTCTCTGGAATCAATCTCAGCATATGGTTTCAAGATGCCTCCAGTACCTACAACAATGTATAGGGCGGAGAGATGGGTAGAAGAATTCCTTCTAGGAAAACGAAAGCTCTAGGTTACTACTTGTGAGCTTCGAGATAGGCATCAAGCATGGTCTTGAGTTTGGAAAGTTGACTAATGACTTGGAACTCGGTTTCCTCAGCGATCTCACTGAGTGTTTCATTGAAAGAAATTACTGCCTGATAGTCCTGCATGAGGTCTTCTTTGGCAGCTTTTGTCCGAGCCTTAGGATCGAAGACAATGATTCTGTTCTCAGGTTCGAAGTTCACAACAATACTCCTTTTGAGGTACATCACTTTCTTGCACTTTGGGCATTGAACTCGATTTGCTTTGCCAGCCTTTAACGCTTTAATCAGATCTCGGTCTTCAGACAGGTCAACATGATCGACAACATCTGTTTCATAGACCTTCTTGCATTTCGTGCATTTTACCTCTGCTAGACTCGTACTGGCCAAGATTGTCACCTAGACAGAATAGATGCTCTTCGGTTGCCTCTTAAGAATTCCGTACGAATCAATTTTCCTTGTAATGTGATTTCTCATCATCATTGTATGTTCTTTCAGTTTCTTCGGAATCAATCAATTCATCTTCAAGAATATCTTGGAGCATATCAGACTCTTGGCCCTCTGTCTTTCTCTTGAACAGAATCCCAGTGATGATTGCAGTGAGAGCGATCGATGCCACAACAATAGGCATTGACTCGAAAAAGTCTCCACCTAGGGCAAGACCAAATAGAGCAATGATTGCTCCTGCGATTGTCACAGCAACTTTACCTATGAAGTAGCTTACTAAGAACTTAACAGTACTATATTTCGTGAGGCCAACATAGACAATCAAGGGATCATCCGGAACGGGTGAAGCTGCAGCAATGAATAGTGCAATAGCCCCCCATTTCTCAACACGTTGTTTCTCTGAGTCTAAGGATTTCAATCGTTCTTCCGAGAGGACCACTCTTGACCCTCGTACAACATAGAAGTGAATCAGTTTTGCTAAGGTTGCAGTTATCGCTACGATAACTCCAATGATAATCGCCTCGGCAAACCCGACAGGTACAAGAATCGAGAAAGTCAGGACTGCTGCACCAGCTAAAACCATGTTGCTAGGACTGAGAAAAGGAATCATGTTGATAGTAAAGCAGATAATGAAGAGACCCACATATCCCTGGCTTATCATATCGGTGATAAACTGCAAAATGCCCTGCATCTCAAAGACACCAATGCTACTTTCTAGGGTGTATTAACTTTACACAGACACCTTTTCTATGACTACTCTTTGAACTCCATCGAGAACCTTGAGTGAACTCTCAAGATCTGAGAGGTCTGAACTGAGCTGTCCAGGGTTAAAATAACACTCGTAGAAACATCTTGTGCCGCGGAGACACACTCCCGTTGAGAATAAGAGATCAACAAGACCTGCCTTCTTGAAAATCTGAGATAGCTTGGTCAAGAAGTCATTTGTAAGCTTACCAATCTCAAGACTGAGAAACAGTACTTCATCACTCTCGAGTGGGAAGATCTTAATGAGTCGGTCCTTGTGAACTAGCACCATTAGACCTTGACCTGTACCCATGGCGTTTTTGAAGGCAGTTGGGAATTTTACTGTCTCACTTGCATCAAAAACTAGTACTTTTCCGGCGGTTGCTCCTTCATAGGTTTCGTCTGACATCAGCATTTGTCTCCGTAGCGAAATCCTGCTGATGTACCTCCTCAAAACTCGAATATAAGTAAATCTCTACTGTTTGGTCTGATGTGTGGCGCTTTTGTAGGATTACTAGAAACACTACTTTGACCTGTTATGAGACTGACCGATGCTGAAAAAGAGCCTTTTTACAAGATGCGAGAGGTTTCAGAGTTAAGGACGCAGTTCCAATGCGAGTATCGACTGCATCTCAGACAGAGAATTGGGGATTCACACTCAATAGCTAGTGTCACTGGGACAGATTTGCATCGACGAGTATCTGTCAAATCAGACCGTCAGCAAACAATGAAGACCAAGAACCGATTAGTACCGCTGCTAATAGTCATCGTAGCGCTTATTGCAGGTTTGTTATGGATTTTGTGGTGATCGGATGAGTGGTTTGGCAAGTCTAATCATGATGGTAGTGTTCATCGCTGGAATACTTCTCCTTATTGCACTACAACCAAGCACAGGCTTTGCTACATCTGGAATGAAATTGAGAAGGGCGATTCAAGCCAAATGGAGTCTGTCTGAATTTCTTAAGATGAAGCCTGATCGATGGAAACTCAATCAATATTATTTCTTCTCAGAAGAGAATGTGAGGTCTCTGGGACATCGGTTTGTAGGGAGATTAGATGGAGCAGTTCTTCACCGTGAGAATACCCCGATATTGGATCTAGTAATTGAGTACAAGTTTCCTTTGAAATATCTGCCAAAATATGCAAGACCTGAGGATGTCTTTCAATCAGGCCTTTATGCACTAGCCCTCCTTGAGAGTGGAGTGTCATGCTCATCAACAAGGCTTGTTACAATCTACTGTTTGCAAGATCGAGCAAAAAGATGCCTTGACAAGAAATCAACAATGGATTGTTGGCGTTGTAGCAACGGTAAAACATTCACGACTCGCTTCAAACCAAAAAAGGTGCTTAGAGAGTTAAAAAGACTAGATGAAGTGTGGTACAGAGGAAGGAAACCTAGACCTGCTCAGGAACAAAGTGCCTGTAGAGTCTGTCCATATAGTAAAGACGAGTGCAACTACTCCTTGGTGTAAAGAAGGGTGTCGGAATACAGCAACACAGACCTTTTTACGTCACAGAATCAACACAAGGATACTATGGTTCATTCATTGACAAGACTCCTATCGCATGTGATGACTGCTAAAAGAAACCTCAAGCGTGTCTACTACACTGCACGTAATCAAGACACCAAATTCGATGCGAAAGAGCTTGTAGCAGCCACAATTACACTTCAGAAATTGCTTGAAGATCTCGTAACCAAGCGTCGAACAATTCGAGTCACGAAGAAGGTGCTTGAGGACCGAAAAGCCGAACTCAATCTGCGACGCTGGTCAACTGGCTTTCCGAGACGTTCAAAGGATTTCCTGAGAAAATCAAAGAAATTGGAGCAACAACACTTACGGAAATATCAACAGGTTCTCCTAGAGTACATCAATGGAATCAGTACCGAGCTGACAAAGTGGATTGAAGATATTGAAACAATGAAGGGATTACCCAGACCTCCAAGAGGATAGGGTTTCTTCTTTTGACTACCATCGTAAGCGAGCTGCCATTCCACCAAATGACTTCAGTTGTGCACCAGATTCTGTCTGGTTAGAGAAGACAAGTATCTGGCTACCATACGCACTCACTTCTTCATAGAGTTCATCCATCTGATCAGCAAGATCTTCTAGAATCATCAAAGTGTCAACACGACCTTCACGGAGTGCATCCATAACCTCTTTCTTCCCATAAGTCACAGTGTTCAGACCCTTCATCAAGTCCTCCATGAACTTGTCCCAAGTCTGCCTCTCAACATAGATCTCAGTTTCACGAAGAATCCGAGATGCCTCCTTCATTGCTTGATAGAGACCGGTCTCATCGATGATGCTGACAGGAATGATTGTTTCTGCAACCTTCTCTCGAAGACGATAGTCAAGATCACCCTTCTCTAGGAACTCTTGGCAGCGAATTGTGTTTCCTCCGAGGACAATGGCATCAACATTCTCAATATCATCCAAGAGGAGATCACCTAACATTCGTCCTACAAACTTGAAGAACTCCATCATTTTCTCTTCTCGAATACGAAGATACCGTTTGGCGCTCTGACCTCCAGCTCGGGTCTTTCCAATAATGTAGAAATCCTCATCACGAATAAGTTCCATATGCTTTCCACGGAGATACCCTACTGTAACCTTACCGCCTTCAATCAGAACAATTACAACTAGACTCTTGGGTTTGGTCATGTTTTCGAGTTCTTCCGTGACGAATTCTCTCCCACAGAGATAGATGAATTGGGAGATTGGAGTTGGAGGTACCACTAGCTCTCGAATTTCCTTCTCTGTACCACCTTCTTCCTCAACACCATAGAAGAATGCAAGTCCATTATCTGGAATTCCACCAATCTTAGTTAGTTCGCTGAGAATGGCTGTAAGGTTGTCGGAAACATTCTTTCTATTCGCCTTGCTCTTGATGTTCTCAGCACCTGCTAGTTCAGTCCGTACAAAGCTAATCACATCTGTGAGGTTCTTTGCAGGAGGAACATACAATGTAGTGAACGAACTATGGCGTCCTTGGTAGGCTTTGAGTTGCTCTACCTTACGTCTGAGCTTGTGTCTTTCCACTGACACGTTGTTCACCTTCATTGTTTTACGTTTCACTGATTTCATCAAAAATCAGAAGCGGCATTTTCTTGCCAGCTGGGTCACTCGAGTGAGCGTATTTTAACATTACGTAGCAGCTGTCAGTCTGAAACGTGGAATTTAGCTTTTGGCGACAGATTAAAAAGGTGAGCGCTTTGTTTCAGGTCTAAACAGGTGAAGGACGGATGGATAACCGCCAATTTACATCAACCCCATAGGGGGTCATTCATTATACCAATGCAGAGTGAATGCGGCGTGTCTATCCCGATTGAATCCAGTAGGCTTAGGAGTTTTGATTGACAAATGAGTGAGCAGTTGACAGAAGGAGAGAGAACCGTACTCAGAGAGCTAATGAACCTAGGCCAGCGTGTCCCAGCATCACAGCTTGCGAATAATCTCGGTCAGGGTGAGGAACGAGTGATCTCAATCCTCAACTCACTAGCAAGTAGAAGTCTAGTGCAAATACACACAAGAGAGATTATTTCACATTCACTCACAGATGAGGGGAAGGGATATGCTGAATCTGGGCTTCCGGAGGTCCGACTCTTTGGTGGAGTGAAGGATCTAGGTGGTAAGGCCTCCTTTGAAGATGCTGTTTCACATTCTGAACTAGACCCTAAGACCAAGGGGATAGCAATGAACTGGGCCAGAAAGAATGGATGGCTTCAGATATCAAAAGAGGATGGTGAAACAATCCTACGTACCATTGTTGACTCTCCTGAAACCGAGGTGTCGGCTGTACTCGGACAGCTATCATCTGGATTAGAGTCAGTATCAGCAACTCATTCTGAATCTCTAGAACAATCTTTAGAAAGGAAACTAGTCCGGGAGATAGTCACAAAGAAATTCGAAGCTGAAATCATCGGGTCCAAAATAGGAGAAGTAGACAAACTGATCTCTGCAGGAATAGAGGGTATTGGAGACCTAACTCCAGAAATACTAGCTAGTGGTGCTTGGAGAGAGAAGTCATTCAGATCATATAATGTAGATATCGTGCCATCATACGCAAACTATGGCAAAAAGCATCCATATGCTGAGTTCAATGATTGGCTTAGAGAAATAATGGTAGGCCTAGGATTCACAGAATGGTTTGGACCCTACGTAGAAACTGAGTTCTGGGGACATGATACATTATTTGTCCCCCAAGATCATGTTTCAAGAGAGGTCCAAGACCAGTTCCGAATTGCAGAGCCATATGATCATGGACATATCGTTGACAGGAAGTACTACAAGGCAGTGAAAGCAGTCCATGAAAATGGCGGTGATACTGGATCAAAAGGATGGGATTGGCCATACAGTGAAGAAGTGGCAACAAGACTCTGTCTTCGCCCACACACAACTCCAGTATCAATGAGGTATCTATACGAACATCGCGAAGGACCTCAGAAGATGTTCATCATTGATCGAAACTTCAGATCAGAAACCCTCAGTGCAAAACATGCACAGGAGTTCAATCAATGTGAAGGAATCATTATGGACAAGAAGTTGACTCTAAGAGATTTACTTGGATACCTCACTTCAATCTGCAAAGCGGTAGGTGTTGAGAAACTCAAGTTCAAACCAGGACAATTCCCGTTCACTGAACCGAGTGTTGAGACCTTTGGCAAGCACCACAAACTTGGGTGGATTGAACTTGGAGGTTCAGGCATCTTCAGACCAGAAGTGACTCGCCCTCTAGGAATCACTGACACGGTCCTCGCTTGGGGATTAGGGTCAGGTCGCCTCTACATGGCAGCAATGGGAATCAATGACATTAGAGACCTCTTCTCACGAGATCTGAACTGGCTTAGGAGGAGCCATTTCCTAAGTAGGTGAAGATCATGATTGTAGAATGTAGAATAGACGACCTTCTTTCGCTAATTGGAAAGAAACTCAGCTTAGACAAGTTGGAAGACACACTCTTTCTGATCAAGGCGGAGGTTGAAAAGATTGAGGGAAATATCATCGAGATAGAGGTGAATCCAGATCGTCAAGATATGCTTTCCACCGAGGGGATTGCGCGGGCTGTCAGGTCATTCCTCCGAATTGAAACTGGATTGAAGGACTATCCAGTGAAGAAGTCAGGCAAAAAAATCATTGTGAAGCCGGGTCTCACAAAGATCAGGCCTTACATATGCTGCTCAATCATCAAAGGGATTCCAGCTGATGATGAGTTGATCAAGGAGTATATGCACCTTCAGGACGCACTTACTTCAACTCATGGACGAAATAGAAACAAAGCTAGCATAGGTCTCTATGTATATGACGACCTTGAGTTCCCCATCATCTATGGACCAAAAGCACCTGAGAAAATTAGGTTCGTACCTTTAGGTTATGAAGTCGAGATGGATGGGCCAACCATAATGACGGACCATGAGAAGGGAATAGAGTTTGGAGCAATCATTCAGAAACACAAGAAGTGGCCATTGCTCTATGACTCCAACAACCAGGTCCTGAGTCTACCACCCATCATCAACAGTAATGATCTCGGTCGAATGACCACTAATACAAAGAACGTCTTTGTTGAAGTCACAGGCACACATCTTCCCACAGTGCATCAGGCATTGAACATACTGACTGCATCTCTCGCAGAGAGAGGTGGAAAGATTGAGTCCTTGACAGTAGTCTATCCAGATGGAACTACAGAGGAAACGCCAGACTTCAAGCCTGAAAAGATGAAACTCAGTATTGAGGAAATCAACTCACTGATTGGGCTTGACCTTTCAGGACAGGAGATAATCCAAGCTTTGGGGAGAATGGGTTATGGAGCAAAGGTTGTGAAAACAAAGGAACTACAAGTCCTCATTCCCAAGTACCGAATGGACATACTCCATCCTGTGGACATCATAGAGGATATCGCGATTGGCTACGGATTCGACAATCTGGAGCCTGAAATGCCACAGACAATGACAACGGGCAAGATGAACCCAGTTACCAAGGTCAAAAACAAGGTTAGAGACCTTATGGTGGGTATAGGGTATCATGAGGTCATGAACTACATCATGACAGCCCCAGAATTACTCAATGACAAAATGCTTCGGGATCGACCGATGATGACCACAGAGAATCCTAAGAGTAGAAATTACTCTGTCCTGAGGAATTCACTTCTCCCTATTCTTCTGGATTTCGCTTCGCAGAATCAACATGCGGACTATCCACAGAAGATTTTCGAGGTCGGTGATGTTGCAATTCCAGATGAGTTCAAGGAAACACGTGTTGACCAAGTTCCATCTGTATCTGGTCTAGAAACTGATGTGAAAGTGAACATCACCAAACTCATGTCAGAGATTGGTTTTCTATTGAGAAATCTTGGTCTAGACGAACGTTTCACCTTCGAGTCAACGACAAACTTAGACTATATTGAAGGAAGATCAGCATGCATCAAGATTGATGGCAAAGTA
>JASFEF010000026.1:0-23856 GCA_050124975.1 Candidatus Thorarchaeota archaeon
TTTCCTAAAACCGTGATATTCAATCCCTCGATAATATAGGGGTCACTCACTGAACCATTTCCATCCCAGGAGTTTGCAGATGCTTGATTAGCAAAGTCACTGTTGTTCGAAATTTGAATGGGAGGGGCCTCATCATAGCCAAGAATGGAACTTCTCTCTATTATGTGATTATGCCCACTGTTTGGGCTGTCTATATAACACTTGGTCACATTTAATGGACACAAAATAACTAGAGTTAAACAAAATAGAATCGCTGTTCTCCTTCGCATCTTTTTCAAGGTCTCCTTGCTTCGTCACTCGGTTTGTATTCAGGTCTTACTAGCTCTTTTCTTCTTTAGAAGAATCACCACAATGATTACTACTGCAACACCTGCAATCCCTGCTCCAGCTAGGACCAGAGCCATGTAATCCCCTCCGGTTGGTGTTGTGGGTGTTGTAGGTGTTGTTATCTGATGTTGAATTGTAAATAATACTGAGATCGCCTCAGTTGACAATCCGCCATCTGCTGTAGCAATGATTTTCACAACATATGTGTCATCTTCTTCTAATTGAGAGATATCCCACTGATAGCTATTACCGGTTAATCCTGAGGTTAAATCATCCCAACTATAACCCCCGGTCGATGAATATTGTATAGAATAAGTCACTATCCATCCCCAAGAATCTACAACAGCATCCCATCCAATTATGAGAATCGTATCAAATGGACCCGCATTGGAGGGTGAGGTGATAGAGATTTCTGACAAAGTATGTGGAATTAATGAAAATTCCCCATCAGATTCATCTAACACTGACAAACCCTCTGAGCAATTAGCAACTACTCGAATAAGATAATGAGTCGTCTTCAATTCAGATGTTGTGTTCCACTCATATTGAGTAGCGGTCAGATTTCCGACTATCATTTTCCAATCAGTTCCTGAGTCATACGAAACATAAACTGAATAATTGACCGCATGATTTTCTGAATCATGACTTGGAATCCACTTAATTGTGACAGAATCAGTAATCGACTCACCACCATTCGGATATAGTACTCTTATTGGTGTGAGAAAATGAAAAACAGAGGCGTTTGCAGGTTGGGTTAATGGAAATGGGTCCTCATTCATTGCAGCTCCTTCGAGTGCATATGGTAAATCCACGATTTGATCAAAATTTGCGTCAGGAGTTGTCCAATCACTCCAGTAGTTATATTGAACATTCACAGAAGCTGCATCAAACGCTTGAGATGTCCCGCCAACATTGTTACCACTGAATGTGTTCCATTTTATCGTGTTATTCCCTGAAGAGGCTTCTGCATAGAATGCATGTTCTGTTGAACTGTTCACTGTGTTAATGAGAATGTTATTCTCATGCGCGTTATGTGAAAGATGAATGCCACATGTATTAGGACTCATGTCAGCTGGATCAAAGATTCGATTGAAAGCGATATCATTTGCAGTAGAATGATTGGATATCCAAATGGCATTATCGTTCCCAAATAGCAAGTTCTCGAAAACCCGACTGTTGCTTGAATTTCTCAACCAGATGCCAAGTTCATCATCATAGACTGTGTTATTCCAGATCTCGAGATTGGTCGAGGAATTGGTCCAGATACCGTTGTATGTGTTCTGATAGACTTCATTATTGTGGATTCTCAAATCCTCTGAACTATTCACCCTGATTCCACTTTCTGATGAGTCCCAGACTTTGTTCTCTATAATATCTATACTTTCGCAGCCTTTGTCTAAGAATATCCCATGTCTGTTATTGACTATGGAGTTGTTGAACACCTGTCCATTCTTCGCATTTCGAATATAGATTGCATCAAATGATGAAGTTATACTATCAAGATAGTTATTCTGGATAACAAAGAACGCTTCAGTATTTTCAATAACTATCAATTCAAAGTTACCGTTAGTTATGTTGTAGCCCTCAATTCTGTAGGGTGCATTTTCATCTCCTGTTCCAGGGAATCCGTAACTACTGAAATCGCTATCACTAAGAATAGCTATTGGTTCTCTAATCGAATAAGAAATCTGTAATTTTGTGTTACTCTTAGTAATCTGAAGAGAATCTCTTGTACAGGGAATTTCTGTATTTAAATTCACAACTGCCCAACACATTGCCAGAGATATCAGTATAGTTAGACCAATGCACGCGATTCTTCTCAAATCAGTTCTCCCCGCCTAGATGAGAATATAATACACATCTTATCAAATCATTTTAAATCTGATGAAGTTAAGATACGCGACTTTTTTGAGCATATGCCTAGAATTTCTAACCAAAACCATAATATACCATTATTATGGCGATGCCAAGAAGCTTTGACTGTCTTCGAGCACATTGCGGAGTGCAACCTAGACATGAACCCGGACTGCCCTGATGGACTCTGTAAGCTGAGAATCCAAGCCGTTGACCGTGCAATCGGACACTACAAAAATGAGTGGTCGGTTCTTCTGAATTCTACAAAAAATAGCAAGGATGTTGAGCATGCACTGCGATTCTGCGAGCTTTTCAAGTTAGAGCCAAAGGTTAAGGTTGGGAAAGATGGTTATGTGGTCCTAGTCAAATCTGATTTGATTCGACTTCTCTAGTATCGACGTTCACTATCAGGCGAACCTTAATACGAAAATACTCCTTCCCCATAGTGAGGCAGGTCAGGATTGCAAGGTCATAACATACAGGCCATTCTAATCATGGAACGTGGAGGTATCCCTCTATTCTTCATGAAGATTGACCCACGTGCACAAGACCTGGACCCAATGTTAGTTTCAGGGTTTTTCACAGCAATTCAGACATTCTCGAAAGAGGTAGTGGATCGAAAAAGCTCCAGGTTTCAGGTTGACTATGGTGCTCGATTGTTCACAGTCCTCTCAGGTGAATCAACCGACCTTGTGGCTGTGAGTATGGGTGAATGCGAAGAGGAAGTCGTACTCACATTGAAATCTCTTCTTGATGAGTTCGAATCACTGTGGATCAAAGACCTGACCCGTGAGGAGATGGACACTCTTGACATAAACAAAGAGTTTGTTGATTTCAGAGAGGGTATACTACAAAATCTGTCATTCAAACAAGTGCTAGGAAGCTGGATTCCCTTTTTCATGGGGTCATCCATTTCGTCATCCAAATCTAGAGACAGCATTGTTGTTCCATTCATTGATGGAAGCCGTAATATTGATGACATAATCTCTGAGAGTGGCTTGAGTAGAGAAGATGTCACAATAGAAATTACTCGCTTATGGGCTCTAGGAATGCTTCAGTTCAGAAGCATTCTCGCATCAAATGATGTCGTTTTTTCCACATCAAAACTTGACAGATTTCTTCAATCCTCCTCTCCAGAAAGAGCGGAGTTGGCTCGGACTAATCCAGATGTTCTTGCAGTTGTTCCTCGCATGTCCACACTCTTTGACGGGCGACGAACAGTGGGTGCAATCACGAGATTCCTATCTGAACAATACTCAGAACGTGCGCTGATGCAGGCTTTTGATTTTCTCATGGAGAACAAAGCAATCCATGTACTATCACCTGAGAAAAGAAGAATCCTGTTGACCAAAGAGGCGATGGAGATTGCCATCAAGATTGCTGAAAGTGTCTATTCTGAAGAGAAAGCATACAAGTACCTTGAGGTAACTCTGACCAAGGTTGCAATCCCTGAGGTAGTTGGTGAAGTACATCTAACAGATGGAAAGTGGGAAGTCACATATGCCTCAAGGCTTCACGAGGGCATTGATCCTCGGCGGTTAATGGAGTTATATGCCGACTGGGTCAAACTATTAGCTCAATTTCTGGGAGCACTTGACAAGTCTAAGATTCGAGCATACGCAGAAGAACTAACAGATGCATATTCTTCATACCTCCTGAAACGTTACACTGCTGATGATCTTAGAGGATTTGAGGAGATATCATATTGGCTCGAAATCAATTGTGTTGGGAAGTGACTATGAGATGACCGAGTCTGAAAGACCAATCCGCAAACTGGCTGAAACCTTGAGCCGAAGAGGTCAGACAATCTATGGACGAAAGACTATCGTAGATTTGTGTTCTAAAACTGGGGTTTCGCTACTGAACGTCATGGATATTGGTGACCCTGATTCTGATGAATCGCTTCAGAAATTCATTGTGCAATACTCCAAGCTCAGTCCTGCCGCTAAGCTTACAATCCTCATTCTCTCTAAGCAGTATGATGTTTCCCTTCCTGAGGGTCTTCTTGGGAAAAAGAAAGGTCTCAAAGACCGTCTTGAATCATTACAGGATTTCCTCCCATGGACTCCATAGCTGCTCTGAAGCCTTTAGAAAGATTGAACTACTCTCCAGCTCACCGCAGACATGGTCGTGTGGAATGAGTCCTTCATATCTGTTCAAAGTTGTGACAGTAGGGTCCTCAGCCGTAGGGAAGACTTCAATCATTATTCGATACACCACTGGTAAGTTCAGAGAGTATTATGCTCCGACACTTGGTGCCGACTTCTCTGTGAAGGGTATGGACATCGGGGACAACAAGGTCAAACTCCAAATATGGGACTTGGGATCACAGGACTTCCTCGGACATGTTCGTGCTGGGTACTATCAAGGGGCACGTGGAGTCATCTACATGTTTGATGTTACTCGACCTGAGAGTCTTGAAGAGTTATGGGCATGGAAGAAAGAGGTAGACTCACAACTCAGGGACGTTAAAGCGCTTGTTGTCGCGAATAAGACCGATTTCGATAAGGACAGGAGGGTTTCTCGCGAAGAGGGTGAGGAGTTTGCAAAGAAATTCCTCGCTAGTTACATGGAAACGTCAGTGAAACTGAACAAAGGTGTAGATGATACATTCACAGTCATGGCAAAGTCACTCATGGCTGATGCTTAGATTCAGATGGGTCTTTCTTACAAATGCCTTTACCTTCTTCTCATGTAAACTGCAATTATTACTATGACTGCAAGTCCCACTCCCCCGCCAACAAGGACTAGCTCCATCGGGAAACTTGGGCTGGTTGGAGGTGGACTAGAGCTTGATGGAGTTGGAGTGTTTAACCAATCAGTCACGTTGCAAACTGTCGGTGTTGAATCAATCAGCCATTGCGTTATAGTAAGCATGAAGGGCCACTCAGAATCAGGGTCATCAAACATATCCCTGTATTCTGTTCCATCCCTATCTCCATTCTCCTCGTATTCGAAATGAGGACTAGATATGAACACCGTTCCCTCACCATAGTATGATGCAACCATTGCTGGGAGGTTACTGTGAGTATAGTTAGCTATGTAGATGAGTTCCTGCCCTTCATTTGGGAGAATGTACCGTCCTGTTTCAAAGAGGACTGACATCTCTTCTGGCATATCTGAGAGATCTGGACCTGTGCACTCTCTATTTATCGTGACATTGGTTATAGTTGCAAAACCCAGGTCTTCAACCTCATATGATGTCCCATTAATCAATGCGAGGTTGAACTCTGTCCATGAACCCTCAAAGTATGAATACTGTACGGTCATTGCCGCACTCCCTCTCACACCGATGTATGAACCTCCTGCTGCAACCCATTCACGTATTGTCTGAAGACCTTCTTCAGTAAGGCGGTCTTCAAGATTAGGTCCGAGCCCCTCAGGAATTACTAGAACCTCACATGCCCACAAAGCGCCGTTGATTATTTCTGTTGTATTGAAAATCCTCACTGTAGCATTCATCCACTCAAGCATGTTGACGATAGCAGTTCTACTCTCGTTCACTCTCGAAGGCACATATCCTTCATAGCCGTTGTAAACTCCCACACTGATCCCTGATAGGTCTGTATCAGTGTGTGATACTGCACAATCAGATGTGGTTACTTGAATCTGACAGCATGAAGACACAGCTGATATGGACCAGAGAGTCAGCAGAATCAATAGAACAGCTATCATTACAGGTTTTTTCACTCGCACTTCCATCCATCCTGTGAATTCTAAGTATGAAATGATTTACAATAATATAGAATAGGAGTAGTGTTTGGCGCAAGTTTTGCTTAGTTGCGACAAATTATATTGCAAAACGAAAAGGTCGCTTGATTGAACGATGAATGAGTCCAATCATAGGTCAAGATCATTGACATTGATTCCTGTTCTGTTTCTTCTAGTCACACTAGCAATAAGTCCCGCACAGGCAACCAGCATATCTTCGTATCAGGTCTATAGTTCTGCAGATCGTGACTACTGGCCTACTGAAGGCTGGAGGAATACAACCCCTCAAGAACAAGGCATGAGTTCAGCAAGACTGCAGCAGATGATTGACCATATCGCAGATGAAGATCTTGATGTACATTCTGTTATTGTGATTCGTCATGGGTATGTGGTTCTAGAGGAGTATCCTGCTCCAGGTCAGGGTGTGAGTCGAACACATTCAGCTGATGGAACTCACTATCTCTATTCTGTTACCAAGAGTTTCTCTTCAAGTTTAATCGGGATTACTATTGACAAGGGGTTCATTGATAACGCAAGTCAGACAATGCTTTCCTTCTTCCCTAATCATACAATTGCACACATTGATGAGCAAAAGGAAATAGTAACATTAAGAGACTTACTCACCATGCGGTCGGGTCTTCCTTGGGATGAAACAAGTGCCCCGTTCAGCTCGCCTGAGAATGATGTCTATCAACTGAACTACAATATGAGTGGTGGTGTTCAGTATGTGTTGGACTTCCCAATGGAACACGAACCTGATACGGTATTTCACTACAACACGGGAGCATCTCATCTTCTTTCAGGCATAGTTCAAGAAACCACGGGTGTGTCCACTCTAGATTTTGCAGGAGAACATCTCTTCAGCCCCCTAGGTATTGACACATACTATTGGAACACTGATAGACTTGGAGTAAACTTTGGAGGTTATGATCTACAACTAAGACCACTTGACATGGCCAAGTTTGGTTATCTCTTTCTGAACAATGGCACTTGGGATGGTGAACAAGTTATTTCAGCCAGCTGGGTGAATGAGTCGACCACGACGGTCACCACATTAAGTAGTCAGAGAGGATATGCCTATCAATGGTGGACAATGCCTGATATTGGAGCCTATTATGCAGCTGGACTATATGGTCAGTACATCTTCGTATCTCCTGAGAATGACCTCGTTGCTGTCTTTACATCAGGATATGGATCCGGTGATGTTGATGAGAATCCTTCTATGTTTAGCAACTACATTATTGATGCTGTCACAGAAGGAGAACAAGGATTCCCATATGAAACGGTTCTATCTGTGGCGATTGTTGCAGTATTAGTAGTGCCTGTTGTAGTAGTGATATTTCGTTCAAGATTCAAATCTACTTCGATATAAGCTACCCAATTACGCAATCGTTCAAGAATCGTACCCCAATGATAATAATACCGTCTGACTCCGTCTGTGAAGAGGAAGATGAGAGAAATCGATAGGACCATCATCAAGAAGGGTGTCATACTGAGTGGTATTCTCATCATTGTCATAGGCTTGGTCCTACACTTGTCCGTGCCTGGAACAACCCGTAGTGGATTTCCAGTGAATGTTGAACCTTTGGGCACAACAGTTGAGAATATCCACATCCCAAACACAAGTGGTTATGGATTCGGAATCGATTTGATGGGGCCTGAGCAGATTGATTTTGGTGACACGACTGCACATTTACTAACTATTGAACAGTACAACGATTACATTTCTGGGACTCCACTAAATGAAACTGGTACTCTCATTAGTCTACTCAATGGGGGTAGAAACTCTATTGAGATGGTTCTTGCTGAAGATCTCAATCTCTATCTTGTGTTCACAAATGATGGCAATGAAACCATTCCTTGGCAATATTACTACTACATCCTTCCAACATCTTTCTATCCCACGTTCACATTAGCCTTTGCTGGAACATTCATCACAATCATTGGATTCGCTTGGTTCTATAATGGGTGGAAACGTTGGTTCCTAGCAGCCCTGGGTATTCAATCTCTATTCTTCCTAGTTAGAGTCTTCACCCTGTCAACGTACAGCCTCAATCTACCTGACATATTCTGGGATTTGATACACACCGAACTCTACAATGACTACCAGTTTTTCTATCTCTCCTGGATACCAAGACTTTGGGAAGGTGCATGGGCATACTCGGCTGACTTGGCTGGCTATCTGTACCCTCCACTCTGGATTTACACTATCGGGTTATTTGGGTCTACACCATCGTGGCTTCCCGGACTAGTCCTATTCTCCTTCAACGCAGCAACAGGAGCACTTGCATATAAGATTGCCAACAAACTGACAGGAAACTCACGTTCGAGAATTGCTATGATGCTTTATATGTTGAATCCACTTACCCTCTTCTATGGAGCCTTCATGTGGTTGAATCCCACACCGTACGTTTTCTTCACAATGCTATCCTTCTATTTAGTCTTGGAGGAGAAAGATGAGCTCTCAATCGCCACGCTTGCAATAGCAACGCTATACAAGCAGCTTGCTGTAGTATTCTTCCCTATATTGGCCGCACTAATCATTAAGCGAAAATCAAACTATCAACTCAAGAACAAGCTCTTGTTGTTCTTGAAACATACTGGAATCTATGCGGGTATTATTGGATTAGTGTCACTTCCATTTCTCATTATGAGTACTGAAGAATATCTCAATCAGATGATTCTGTGGAATACAGGTAACTATGATCGACTCATCACATTCATACCTGACTCATGGATGACCGTCCATGCTAACACATTCTTCCTGTGGCTCGGTTTCCCTCCATGGTTTACAAATACTGTCGCCTTCTTGCTCGTCAACTACATTTTCCTGATACTCTGTGGAGTACTCGTCTATGGAGGATTTGTCTTCTTCAGACCTATGATTGAAGATGGTGATAACCAAGACAGGCTTCGGTCAATCTTCATGAACGCAATTCTCTGGAGTTTTGTGGCAGTAATGAGTGTTCAACTCTTCTACCCTCGAGGTGCATACAAGTTCTATCTACTCGCACTCGCTCCTTTTGCAGCTCTGCTTTTTGATTACAGGAATTTGGAGTTAGACTTGAACCAGGACTATCATTTTCAGAAACACCACATTTTCATGATGGTGATGTCTTGGTCTGTCTTTCTCTGTTATCGGTTTGTGTACTTCTGGCTTCTAGGTGCGTGGGTTGTTTTCTACCTCATTAAGAGCGCTGAACTGTCACGAATCTTTCGGGGAGTCTGGAGTTTCCTTAGTCGTACAGACAGTGATTTGCATGAGCTAGAGGAGATATACTCCGAATGAGTGATGCACAGTCTACCTCTTTGTGACGTACTCGTACACGATGAAGAAAACTGCAAACCCTCCAATCCAGCTTGCCAAAACTACCATCCACTGAAATGCCGCCGCCTCTGGTGAAAGCGGAGTGTCTTGGTTTCCTGGTGAAGGACTTGTTTCTCCTTCCAACTCATTTACGATGACTTTGACCTCGTCAGTGATGCTGTTACCTCCCAAATCATAGACTGTAATGACGAGGATATGGGTTCCAGACTGAAATGCACCAAGCTGACACTCAATTGGGGTACCATCCCAATCTCCGCTATCAATCAGACTTCCATTATCATGGATTTCATATGTCGCCGGGTATGTGTCACTCGGTGTCCACGTGACACATGCGGATTCTCCCTCCTCGATTGTCATATCTGACGGATTGTCTATTGTCGGAGGGTCTGTGTCATCTACTGAAACTGTAACATCGACATCCAAACTTCTTGAATAGTTTAGTTTAGATGCCGTCCAGATTCGGATTGTGTGATCACCAAGAGTGAGAGCTGTAAAAGTGATGGATGCTCTTATGGCTCTCATCTGTGGATTGAGGTCATCTGCTGAATCATCAGTGACATAACCCTCAGTGAAGTTGAACTCAGAATTATCCGACCAGCTCTTGTAGATGGCAATGACAAAGTTACGATCACCTCTTGTGTACCCCTCGGCGTCCACGACGAGTGTAAACTCCTCACCAAGGAACATATCGACAGTACCTGTTGCATTTGATGTTAGAGTTAACACGTCCGTGACATTGTGACAATAGTAACAAGGAATGGTTTCATCATCGTATGCTGTAACTATCATTGCTGCTGCACTAATCACTAGTAGTAATGTAATCCCCAGGACGCCAATCGTTACATTTCTTCGCTTCAAACCCATCACCTACAGAGAGGTTTTGTTATAGAAACTCCTCTAAGTCGCTCTCTCGTTGGACCTCCGACCGGTTTGATTCCTATTTAAAGACTCTTTACAATTGTTTCAAAGTATTCTCGCAATATTCTATGCAGACTAGGTTTTCTGAAACTTTAAACAGATATTGAGGTTTCACTCGGGAATAACTTCTCCCTTTCATGACCCTATCAAACCCGCATATGGGTTACAAGTTGCGAGGAATCCTCTCTTTCCAAATTATGAAAATCAGCATAACAGAAACCCATACCAAGGTCGATGCATAAAAACCAAAGAGGAATCGATTCCACTGATATGGAGTCCCTGGTGTTGTTGGTGACTGAGTTGATGTATCATTCTCTGGAAGAGATCTCGCAGCATAGTAGTAGTCTGGATTCGTTTTCATATCTAGTTTAAAAAGGATCTGACGCCATTCCCACGTGGTAGAGTAGTCGTCGATAACGAAAGGACCACAGGTCACATCCACTTCATCTAGATTGCTTGGGAACACAGGGTCCCAAGCGTTCCAATTCTCGAAACCAACTCCATCTATATCATTGAAGATATGTTTCGGAATAATGTATCTAGTTGCGCGGTTGAATTGATGCCAGTACGATTCAGTGTTGTATTCAAATACGGCTTTAGTTGATGTCGGTGCATATGCTGCTACGAGGTTTTCCATCTCGAAAACTGCCGGGTTTCCATAACGTCCGCTCTCGTATTCATAGGTAACTGTGAACACCACATCCTCAGCAGTCAAGGGAACTCCATCTGACCAAGTTGCATTTTGGAGAAGATCCACTGTTATTCGCGTGTGTCCATCTGGAACAGCTGCGTTGTCTGCATGCGTTTCACTGGTTATACTCGTGGCAAGATTAGGAATTAACTCCAAATTTGGTCCGACGGTGAACAATGTTGGCCAAAGATTCTCCAAAAATGGTCTAGCATCTGAAAAATCAGTGGTATAGATGTTGAGATCATCCACATCTTGTTGAAATCCTATCCTGACGCCACCAGCAGTGCTTCCCGTCTTGTTGTGTATATTGCACAATGACCAGATTCCAGAAATACCACGAATGACATCGTCTACATGTCCTTCAAACCTGTCAGTCCTATATGGCTGTATTCGTAAACCTGTACATACAACCAGTCTGGGCACATTGTAGTGAAGTATCCTTTGTATCTCTGCTCCCGCATCGTAGACTGCATCGTAGCTTGTCCCATATAGCAGGTCGTCTAGATACAACTCGAAGGTTGAATTACTGAAGGATGTGAATGTTTGATCATCTCCCAGCCAATCAATGTTGTTGTCACAGAAGTATGTATCATGAATAACCATCTCACAACACTCTGGTACAAACCACATGAATTCGCATTCAGCATTGACATGAAGCTCATTTAGAGCATCTTTAGCCGCATACGCGATGGAGAAGAATATAGGTGGGTAATCCATATTGTTTGGTATGTAAGTTGAAGTATCTAGAGGACCAATGTCAATCCTAAAGGGGTCACCATTTGGGGCATCTCTCCAACCTGTTGTAGAATTTATTGCAAACCCTAGGTCATCAAGAATCTGGTTACCAATTTCCGATTGGTCTGAATAGTAGTTCCAATCCAATTCGGTTTCAATGCAGAAACTGCTTGTATTCGGAACAACTGAATCATGCACACTGAAGAGACCTGCTGGATACTCTGTTATCACTCTGGTCTTATCAAACGCATATGCAAATGCTCTACGGAACCCACTGATGTTCATAGGATAATTATCACCATAATCAAAATCAATACACCAGTAACCATTTCCTGTGGTCTTATGCAGATCGATATCCGGGTCTTGGTCAAGTAGTATCATTTCATCTGGATTGTCCAACATGTAACGTAGGAACGTTTCATCATCTAAAACTAAATCAAACTCATTATCCAATAATGCTCTAATCTCATATTCTGCATTTGGCCAATATCTGTAAACGATTCTGTCAATATACGGACGAAGCTTGATGTAATCGCTTGCTAATGTGTTCTGTAGTGCAACTGCACTCGTCGTGAAGGCAAGAAGGCTTATTATGACAAACAGAACACTAACAAATCTTCTTTTTTCCCTCAACATCGACCACGTATACATTTTGGATGCATACGCTCATTACTCTTTTGAACAAAAGAAAATTCACTCATAATCGTCGAATGATGGCTCACCCTCTATAAACGCGCTTGACAATCCGAGAGTTTCGAAGAACTTCAGCACTGCAATACATGCGAATTTCTCTGTTGAGTAATGGGTGGCTCCAATCACGTTGATTTTGTTCTCTTTGCAGATCTCATGAAACCTTAGACCGGGTTCCCAATTCGGATTCTTCCTTGTGACTCCAGTGATGTAGATCCTGACATCCGTTTCTGCTAGCTCTTCAACAATCTCCGGAAAGTTACCCCCGCCTGCAACGAGAGCGACTTTCTGGTTTGAAATCTGAGGTGTGCCGTAGTTCCAAATCTTCAGATTGTGACCGACAAGCTCCTTGACCTTTTCAGCCATCTCGAGAACAGTTTTGCACTCTGTACTCCCAATTATTCCAACCATCACGCCATGATAGTCAAAGAACTCTCTCTCAGTTTCAATTTCCAGAGCTCTGGCTAGAGATGCTGTTGTACTATAAGGCCCATTCCTATCCAGTGGTACGTGTATCGAGTAGTGTGAAATAGCTTGTTCTTTGAGCTTTTCCAGATACTCACTTGATATATTTCTGAATGGATAACCACCCGTACTATGGTCCCAAATCATGGGATGATGGGTGAAGAGGAGAACATTCCGCTCGCCTGATGACAAGATCTTGTCAAGCACGCGCTCACTAGGAAACACAGCGGTGTAGACCTTTTCAACCTCTTTTGCGTTATCAAGCACGAGTCCCATCCAGGTTTGTTTGAAGTTATCAGTGATGTATTCTCCCAAATCCAAGGAACTCCATTCATCCTCATGGAGTTTATCGAGTTCAAACTGCTTGTCCAGACTCTCATACAGCTTCTCTGCCTTCATCTCAACCAATCCCGAATACAATGCTATCGGAATTGTAGGTTTCATATTAGTTTTCGTTTCACATGTCCGTGTCTGGTATCAATTCTGGGTTTCTAGCCCAACAGCGTTTTCCCAAGAATTCTGCTGAAACGATCAACTCTCTCTCTTCCATGTTTACCAGATGGTCTTTGAACTCCTGACAAGTAACAACAAGACCATTGGTGACTTGCAGAAACTTCTCGTAGAGGGTGGCTTCAAAATCAATCAACGAATGACCAAAAGAGAGTAGTATTGCGTCCTCGATCTGAGGTGGCACTGTGCTGAGCACAATCTGTTCTCCGGTTGGGGTATGTACTATGCGTGCGTTCAATTATAACACCTGACTAGAGCTCACGCTAGTTCATTATATAATGACCATGAAGCATGCTTGATTTCTGGGATTTCTATTGGCTCTCATAACCCTCTAAATTCGCAAATACGCTTTATCACAGTTCACAATAGTTAGAATTCAAAGTTTGGGGGCGATATGGTCTTTCAGTAGCTTGATGGTGTCTAACCCGTTCTTCCGAAGATCGCCAACCATAGGAAGACCCAGAATAAGGATGTCTAGTTCATTCTTGAATTTGGAGAGCTCCTCAATAGCTGTATCTACAGTACCTGAAACATACTTGTCAAGCATTACATCTAGGACCTTTGGTTTCATCTCGTCACTTATCTCTTCGAATAACCATTTTTGATTCAAAAGATCCTTCTTCTTCTCTTCGAAACCCTCGGTATCCTCTCCGATTACCGATGTACAAAGATAAAGCGACCATCTCAGTTCATCAAAGTCACGTCCAACCTTATCACACATTTCCCTCATTCGATTCTTCTTCTCTATGAGGTCCTTTGGTGTTTCAGTATCATAATTCAGTCCATCTGCATAACGTGCAATAATCTCCTCCATCATTGGGGCTTTCAATTTTTGAGTTCCTACCCATATAGGAATACGGGGTTTCTGTACAGGTTTAGGTAGGAACATGGTTTCTTTGATGCTGTAGTACTCTCCTTCAAAGCTTGGTTTCTCTTCTGTCCAGAGGAGATTAATAATCTGAATGGCTTCATCAAGCTGGCGAACTCTAGTCTTCGAGGAAGGAAACGGGTAGCCGTAGGCTTCATACTCTGATTTCTTCCAACCTGCTCCAATCCCAAAATCTATCCTCCCATTCGATGCGTTATCCAAGGTCGCTACAATCTTGGCTAATTGTGCTGGATTTCTATAGGATTGGCAGCTAACGATTGTTCCCAAGCGAATCCGTTCTGTCTGTGGAGTCAGTAATGCAAGGATTGTCCATGCATCATGAGCCTGCTTCTCTACACTCTCAGGATTCCCAAAGAAGTGATCAGAAACTGTAAAGCTGTAAAAGTTAGCATCAGCAGCAGCCTTGGCAAGTGTTACTATCTCTTCGTAGGTATACCCCATCTGAGGCTCAATTTGGATACCAATCTTCATACTAACCGCCACGCTGATGGTGGCTATGGTTTCCTATAGGTAATAACTTGTTATTTCTGCGTAACAATAGGTGCCGAATTCTATGTATGATTAGTTTCGGAATTTCTTCTTGTGCTTTCTAATACCCTTTGGCCACTCATCAACATCTCGCATAAGGGTCGTGGTGAGCTCTATTCTATCAATATTAAATTCGGTCAATTGCTCACATTCAAACAAAGGTGTGATATCGAGAGAGGTGAACTCATTATCATCTAGCTTCAGGAACCATAGCTTTGTGAAGCCTCTTAGAGGTGTGAGATCGATTTCCCTGAGATTCATACTGTCTATATTTAGAACTTCCAAATCTCTACATTCCGATATTGGACTCAGATCGAGCTGAGAGGTTCTGTTTAATCCAATATTCAGACCAGCTAGCTTAAGACACGATGAGAGGGGAGTGAGGTCTATAGATTCAAGGTTGTTATCTGTCAGATCGAGATATTCAAAATTGGGACAGGATGCCAATGGGGTGAGGTCGATGGATTCCAGTTGATTCATATAAAGAATCAACTCCTTCAGACTAGTACTACCTGTCAATGGCGATAGGTCGATTGTCTTGAGTTGATTCAGACCCAGATTGATTCTAGTGAGTTCGTGAAGGTTTTGGATTTCATTCAAGTGGATTTCTGTGAGTCGATGATGTACTGCTTCTATGACCGTTTGATTTGGATCTAAAACGAGCTCTTTCGGTAGCATTAATTTTGATGGTTCATTCGAAACTCGGGATTTAGAAAGCTGCAGTGCTGGTACCCCAAAAAGGAGTGCCATTGTCAGAACAATTCTAATAGACAACACAGTTGTAATCATCTCAGTGATTAGCCACCAAACTAAACCCAACGGAATGAAAACCGCAAGTAATAGACACACTTGCAGTTTGTCAATTTTCATTTCTACCACTTACGAACTCCTACTAGTGATTGCTCTCGAAGCCTAATCTATCTTGCTTCCAATCGTCATATTGCAAATCTATAGTTAGCCGAATCCTATTTATGATGGAACTTTCCAGCGAGTCCTTGCTTTCGACAATTACCGAATCAGCCCCACGGGCTGACGATGGAGGATTAGTCATTTGGTAGAGTACAACAAGGTCACTGACGAAGTGGTCAAGAAACTCACCGCGATATGTGGTGAGCAATATGTAACCACAAGCGAACCACTTCGTCATAGCTATATGGCTCGAGGAATTATGGGTATCGAGGCTGAATTGCCCGAGGTGATTGTGAGACCGGAAAATGCCGATGAGGTCTCCAAGATTCTTATTGTGGCGAATGAGAACCTCAGTCCTGTAACCCCTGCAGCTGGAGGCCTCAGTGGAGGCTTTGCGCTCCCGGCAATTCAGCCCGGCGGAATCTACATGGACATGACTCGAATGGATAAAATGACAGTAGACACTGAGAACCGAGTCATGGTGGTTGAGCCAGGTGTTAGGTCCGGTGATGCATGGAGAATTTTCAAAACTAAATATCCCGACTGGGCACCACCAATCCCTGATGGTGCACCCCCAGCAGCCACAGTGTTGGGTGATGCCATTGAGCGAGGATTCTCGCTAGTGACTGGTGTTTATGGTCCTCAGGCAGATATGATAATGGGCATGGAAATAGTCTTGCCAACAGGTGAGATTTTCCACACTGGTTCATGGGCATTGCCGGGTGCAAAGCCTTTCTATCGTTGGGGCGTCGGTCCAAACCCCGATGGCCTATTTCTGGGCTCTCAGGGCTCAATGGGTATCATCACTAAGTGTGCAATCAAGATGGTCCCTCATCCCCATTACAAGACGGTAGTCGCATATGGTGGCGAAACTTGGGACGATATCATCAAGCCGGCATGGGAAATATCCAAGCATGAGATGGGTATTAGTGAGCGTACTGTCATGGTCCAAGGAGGAAACTACGAACTCGTCATGACCCGCTGGCCCAAAGAGAACGTCCCGACCGATTATGAGTTTTACAAGAAGATTGGTGTGGACAGGAAATGGATGAACTACGAGGTCTGGGCATGGTCACAGGAGGAGCTTGACTTCACCCTCAAAGGTATTGACAAAATCTACAAGGACTACGAGGTCAGGGAGAAGCGAGTCACTCCGAAACAGGACCTGCATCCGAAACAGGTGGCATCTCGACTCAAGAAACCAAACAAGATTGCAATTCCTTACTCCCTCTGGCAGGCAGGATTCCTGTTCATCACATGGTATTGTCCCTGGCTTGAGAGCGGCAAGATGATGGAGGAGTTTTGCGCCGCAATGGAAGATTTTGGTGCACCTCCGACAATCTGGGTTGCATCGATCGACCACGCAAGGCAGGCAATCGTCATGCCAATTCTCTGTTACGACAGCACTGAACCTGGCATCGAGGAAAGAATTCGCGAGTTCAACCTTGAAACCACTAAGAGCTTCCTGAAGAAGGGATGGCTCAACTATAGACCAGACCCCTTCGTTCATGCACCTCAGACTTTCAGCAAGGCAAAGCAATACTACAAGATGCTGGTCAAATTCCGAAAGGTCTTGGACCCGAACTTGATAATGCATCCTGGCCGGCTGGCAATTCCTTGGGAAAGTGTCACAGACCTTCCCAATCCACTAAAGGAGTGACGGAGTGAAACTAAGATGCGGAATATGTTACAGAACATAACCACTAAATATGCAAATGATACAAGGAGGAAGGATTGAGATGACAAGTCTAGAAGATCTTCGCAGGATTAATGCACGTTGCATTCACTGTCGAGCATGTCAGTACGCTTACTCTGGGGAACCCGACAAGGAGGGTGAAACCGAAGAGTACACTGGAATGTTGCAGGGATGTCCTGCTGGACTCTATTACGGGTGGGAAGGTTACTTCAACTCAGGCAAGCAGTGGATGGCACGAGCTTTCCTGAATGGAGAACTCCCCGCAAGCAAGGAGCTTTTGGAAATCACTGAAGCGTGTACAACATGTGGAATGTGTGAGACCCAGTGTCCAAACTACATTGACACTGTCCACGTCACAGAGGCACTCCGTGCAGCCATTATCGAGGCTGGTGTTGAGCCCCTGGACAAACACAAAATCTTCGGTGAACGTGTGGATGAAGAAAGCCTTCGGAATCCCTACAAAGGTGCCCGAGAGGAGCGTATCAAGTGGCTCGAAGAGTACAAAGATGTAATCGATAAGCCCGACACAAAGGTTGCTTACTACGTGGGATGCACTGCTGCATATCGACAGCAACACATTGCGGATCACACTGCAAGCATCCTGAAGAAACTGGATATGGACTTCACAGTTCTCAGCGATGAGGTCTGTTGTGGGTCTCCAATTCTAAGGACTGGACAGAGGGACATCTTCAGACAGGTTATGAAGGAGAACCTTGAAATGTTCAAGAACTTCGACCTTGTTCTATTCAGCTGTGCTGGATGCTACAAGACCTTCCGGAATGACTATCCTGAGCACAGTGGTGAACCACTACCATTCAAGGTACGTCATGCTGTCGAGTTTGTCTACGACCTACTTGACGAGGGTAAGATCAAAATTGACAAGCCCTACAACAAGAAGGTCACCTGGCACGATCCTTGTCACAGTGTCAGACACGTTGGTATTGCTATAGAGAAGGAGATTCTCAAGAACTCCAAGAACTGGCTTCTTGACAGCAGAGCAGCTGAGAAAGCCAAGCAGGCGCATTATGAACTACCACGTGTAGTTCTCAATGGCATTCCCGGTCTCGAGCTGCGAGAGATGTACCGCATCAAGGGCGACAGCTTCTGTTGTGGAGCTGGCGGTGGTGTGAAAGCGCAATTCCCAGATTTGGCTATGTTCGCTTCAAAGGAACGTCTAAAGGAAGCAGCCTCAACGGGTGCTGACATCCTGATGACTTCTTGTCCCTTCTGTGTGACCAACTTCAACGATGGCATTAATGCGTTGAAGGAGGAAGAGAAGGAAACAGGCAAGGACTTGTCTGATCAGGGTTCAAAGCTTGTAGTTGTTGAACTTCTAGAGCTTCTTGATGAGTTACTTTAGTTGACGTTTTGCTGTGGAGGTTTTTTCCTCTGCAGCATTACTCTTGTTTTTCGAATCGAGTGTTGATTGCTATGCACAAACCCTCTGAACCGGTCACCGTTGAGAGATACAATCCAGAATGGGTTTCATGGTTTGAGCAATTATGTTCCTTTTTCGAGCCTAGGCTTGCTCCCCATGTCATAAAATTCGAGCATGTTGGGAGTACAGCTATCCCAAAAATGATAGCAAAATCCATCATTGACTTCGACATTGTTATTCAAATTGCTGATTTTGATGAAATCCGATCCCGATTAGAATCGATTGGCTACGTTCATCAAGGCGACCTAGGAATTCCAGAGAGGGAAGCATTTTCTCTGGAAGATATCGACTTGAAGGGTCTGCTGCCTCCTCACCACCTGTACGTCTGCTATTTTCATAGTAAAGAACTACATCGTCATATTGCATTCCGGGATTACTTGTGTAATCATCCTGCAGATGCAAGGGAATACTCTAAACTGAAACAGAGTCTTGTTGACAAATATAAGGGCGATCGAGAATCGTACATTGCAGGAAAAAACCAGCTTGTTAGAGAGATACTGGACCGGGCTCTCTCTTGGTATGAAGGAAAGAATTCCCAGACTTGAGCTCAAGGAGATGTATTGCATATAGGGTGACAGCGGTCTGAAGCACAGACAGCAGATTATCTTTCTTTTAGAAACAGTGTGAGTAGAATCATAGCCTCTACAACAACTGCTAGTAGGATTAATGCGGGTATGAAGGTGCTAGTTTGATCTGCTATATATCCCACTAGAATCGGTCCAATGAATCCCATCAACGGACCAATGGTGAAGAAAAGACCACTCGCTATCCCTGTGTAGTCTGCACCAACATCTGGGAGATCCATCATGACAACTAGCATCAAAGGCATCACACCACCACTAAAGATACCATATACAACTAACGAAATCAGAAGGCTTGATCCTGTAGCAATCCCAACAATGTACATGGCAATTCCTTCAATTAGTAGTGATGCCACGATTATAGGTCGTCTTGACCCCGCCACCGCAACACCTGGGATGATTGCACTTCCAAACAGACCAACCCATGTCGGGATTGAAGCGAGGTAACCAGCGTCCACTGGACTCATCCCCCTTCCCTCTAATATCGTTGGAAGCCAATTTCCAAATCCGTAGAAGACAAGGAAGGATGTGGATCCAATGATAGCAACCATCCACACATACTTGTTACCGAGAAGTGAGCGTAAAATCATTCCAACTGAGTCCCGGTTAATCAACTCGTTATATCCCATAGATGACTCTCGTGCAAGCAAGATCCAGCCTATGGCTACAAGGAATCCAATTAATCCATAGAGTGAGAACACATTCCTCCATGTACCAACAAAAGGCAATACTACAGAATTGGTCAAAGCTAATGCTGATGCAGATCCGACAGCAGCTCCTGTCATGTAGATTCCTGAAGCAAGACCACGCTCTCTCCCTTCAAAGAATGATGCAGCTACTTTAGCAAGACCAACAGATATTGTGGGACCCCCGAATCCAAATAGGAATACTGTAAGAAAGAGAGTTTCGAAACTCGAGACGAATGAACGTAGAACAGCTGATGTAGAGATGAAAACTAGTCCAAGTGCTATCAATCTCTTCAGACCAATTCGATCGATTCCCACGCCTATAGGAACAGCAAGGGGGATATACATCAAAATGACACTACCCAAGATGATTCCCATTTCGGAGTAAGATAGAGAAAGGTCTACAGCTATTATGTTCACAAGAGGGGGTATTGATGAAAGAATCAATCCAAATTCAAAGTAAACAAGCCATGCAAGTACAAGTATTATCCATCTATACCCTGAAGGTCTTGAAAGATGTTCTTCTTCATTCATAACTTGGTTCACCTGCAAGGCCGAGGAAAGCAACACATCCAGTGTATTAGTTATTCCTGTTGATATGCAACTGAAACTATTACCTACATCTATCAAGCCAATGAGTGATGTTAAATGCTGGATTTGACTTGTCAGATTTTGGTCTTCGCGAAGGTATTGGATGTGCAGAAATGGCATCAAATGATACAGGAGCAAAAACATACCCACTGTTCAATCTTCTTTTTCGAATTGGTAGAGTTCTCTTGTTTGCATTTGGTATTTTCACAACATTCTGGCTATTCTTCAGCTTCATTGGATTGTTAGTTGGAATTGTATACTTCTTCGCTTTCAAAGAAACCTCTTGGTCAAGACATGGCATTGTATTAGCTTTCGCAGCAGGTACAGCGACTCTTCTTGCTCATGTTGTAAAGACAGTGGCACCTCTTACTATGGCAATAATGAGTTCCATCGCGATTTTGGCCGTGTATGGAATTGTTTTCACTGGTTTTTGGATCTGGACCAAAGCTGGAAGAGCAATCCCCTCAGTTCTCTCGAGAATTCAGACCTCAATGAAGACCATTCCGCGGAACTTACAACGTCTTCTTGTTCTTCTAGTCATTCTTTCACCCATTGTGATGTGGACTTCTGTGAGCATAGACTTAGGAGTGATGTTTGACAATAAAACTAGACTGCTTTGGGTGCATGCTCCTTCAACTGCTCCTGCATCTGAGAGCTTCGACATCACTGTGGAAGCCTGGGACTCGTATGAACGATTGAGTGCGACCTACAAGGGCATAGTGCAATTCTCAATAGAATCCTATAATCTGTCAACTTTTGAGCTGCTCTCTAACCCTTCAGTTGATCTACCATCTAACTACACCTACACTGGTCAAAATTTTGGGTCTGGTATTGCGTACGAGATTCAGGATGGCAAAGATAATGGACGTCATGTATTCTCAATTACCATTGACACTCCAGGAATCCACTACATTCTGGTGGAGGACTCCATCACTGGGAACACATACTACAGTAATCCGGTCATTGTAAAAGATGCCAGCGAACTTAACACAACGATCTACTGGGGGGACATTCACAATCACTCAGAACTCTCAGATGGAACCGGTACTCCTGCTCACTCGTTCTACTATGCTCGTTACATCGCTTGCATAGATTTCACAGCAGTTACTGACCATGGTGAAATCATGCTTTTTGGAGGCTCCAGACCCTTCAATGTCTTGGAGCAAGCGACAAACGCTGCTCATGATCCCCACAATTTTGTAGCATTTCATGGTCTTGAATGGACAAACACCCAAACAGGTCACTATACCTGTATCTTTAGTGGAGATACACTGCTGAAAGACCCTGTCCTGTCCTACCTTACACTCCCAACAACTGATGACCTCTGGAATGCACTTGATGACTTCACAGATTCCACAGGCTGCAGAGCACTCGCTCTCCCTCATCACACTACACAGAAGCAGTATATTCAGGATTGGACCTTTCT
Source organism: Candidatus Thorarchaeota archaeon (assembly GCA_050124975.1). Classification (GTDB taxonomy): domain Archaea; phylum Asgardarchaeota; class Thorarchaeia; order Thorarchaeales; family Thorarchaeaceae; genus SMTZ1-45. The sequence continues at coordinate 21,974 of JASFEF010000026.1, forward strand.
GAATCCCAAATATGTCAAGATTGCAGAGGTGACATCTGTTCATGGAGAGTGTCTCTTTGAACAACGACACCCATTGAACTATGTGGGACTGATTGCTCCTCCCCCGCAGTATCAAAATGGTACATCAATAGTTGATGCCTTCAGAATGGGCTACCGAATGATTCTCTATGCATCAAGTGATAACCATGATGGTAGACCTGGTCATTCAATAAGTCATACTCCCGCTTTTGTGGGTCACCAACGACCGTATAGTCTCTGGCACACTCGAAACGAACACCCATACCCTGGAGGATTGACTGCAGTGTATGCTTCTGAGTTGACCCGGGAATCTATCTTTTCCGCTCTGGAACGACAAGTGATCTTTGCTAGTTCTGACTATGGGAGACCCCTCCTCAACTTCACAATCAATGGAGTAGGAGTTGGAAATACTTCTACAGTTGTCGTCAGTGATACGTTAACATCCCGTGAGATTCAGATTATTTTGGCACAGGATGGCGCCCCTGCAGCTTCGTTGCACACAGCTGCATCAGTGACAGACAACTGGAGTCCAAATTGGAATGCTCAGATTGAGATAATCAAGAACGGCGACCTGCTTACAAGTATTGCAATTGACCAACCACTAGTCAACATAACCTACATTGACTCAGAACCAGTTACGGGAGCATCCTATGGTCCAGAAAGCTGCATTCTCGTCAATGGTGAATACTACATAAACGAGTACAGTGATAATCCAATTGACCCCAGTACTCTGAATACTGATGGTGCTGACTTCTACCTGATCCGTGTTGTTGGAACCAACGGTCGCTTTGCCTACATTGGTCCAATATGGGTCGAAGTCAGTCCCTGAAACTAGTCGGTGATTGTGAATTCTTCACCTTCCTTTAGATGAACGAACTCTGTGTCTGTATCAGAGATTCCATTTTTGAAATCTTCAACACTTTTGTCCCAAGTATGCATTGGAATTACTGCTTTAGGTTTGATCGTTCTAGTGGCTTCAGCAGCATCTATGTTATCCATAGTATATGTGTCACCACAAGGCAGAAGAGCCACATCTATTGGTCCCAACTCGTTCATCTCAGGAATCACATCAGTGTCTCCTGCGAAGTAGATGGTCTTCCCCTCAACCTTGACAAGATACCCGACACCGTATCCCTTGGGATGATATGGGTTTCCAGGAGAACGAAATCGCTTCACATTATATGCATGCACTGCTTTTACCTCGATATCATGGAAAGATGATGTATCACCCGGCTCTAACGACTTGAATTCGTAATCGAGTTTCTCAGCACAATCTTTCGGCGCTATAACTATTGTATCATCAGTTCTCACTTCATTGATTGCTTCAGGGAAACAGTGATCGTTGTGAGAATGAGTCACAAGTACAACCGTTGCAGGTTCTAAATCGTCTGGAACCCTCTCTCTCAGGTTCTTTGATCTGTACAAGTCGAGGTAGACTACCTTCTCACCTGATTTTATCTGGAAACTGGCATGACCTAACCATCGAATTGTTACTCCCATTCTTAACACCAAAACAAGTTTGACATAATTCTCTCATAACTCATTTGATTTGAATTTCACAAAACTATAATTGACAAATGCACAATGTGGAGTAGGTTTAGGAGATTGAAGCCCATGCGAAATGGAGAACTTAGCTCCAGGCATGGATTGTTAGTAGTGGCATTTCTATTCCTATTTTGGGCCACGCTAATGACATCCATTCCTGCAGTGTATACACGTGCAATTGCACAGGAATCAGAAACCACCGTGGTAGCGATTGTTGAGCCAACAATGAGAGAATTCAGCGAACGCCAATGGGACTTCGCTAGTAGCGAATCACGAGCTAGTTTCAATCTGTTACAGACTGATACTGAGGCTCAACCAGT
>JASFEF010000027.1:0-23337 GCA_050124975.1 Candidatus Thorarchaeota archaeon
TTATCGATAGCTTCCTTATAGCTGCCGTAAATTCCTGTTCCAATAGTACCTAGAATAGCTGCTCCAATCACAGTCGAGTCTGTTACTCTAGGAAGTACAGCAGTCTTGTTCGTGCAATCAGCCATTATCTGACGCCACAATGGAGAGTTAGCCCCGCCACCACCTATACGCAGTTCACTGAACTCAGTGTCAGTCATTCCTTCCATCATTTGAAGGTAGAAGGAGATAGTGTATCCATTTGCTTCAAGTATTGCTCGAGCAACATGTGCTTTTGTGTGGTTAAAGCCAAGATTATAGAGCATTCCTAGATTATAGGCCATGAACGGAAACATAACTAAACCCTCACTGCCTGCTGGAATTGATGCAGCAGAGGATTCTATGATTTGGTAGACATCCTCCTCAGTTTGCGCAGCCAAAGCCATCTCAGGTTCGCAGTAGTTGTCTCGGTACCACTTGTATGTTAAGCCAGTTCCAGGAGTCACACCTTCCAGAATCCATTTACCAGGTATTGCTGAGGGGTGGCAGTACATGACAAATGTTTCGTCCATGTATTCATCGAGATGAGTAATGACGAATGTTCCGGTCCCTGTCGTAGCTTTGACTGTTCCAGGTTCAATAACTCCCATTCCCAAAGCAGCACACTGTTGATCTCCACTACCTAATATCACAGGAGTTCCCTTTCTCAGGGATGTTGCTTTTGCAGCTTCTGAACTAATTTCACCAATAGTACTTCCAGAATCCTTGATTTCTGCAAGTTTGTCAATTGGGATTCCTGTTGCTTCACATAGCTCCTCAGACCACTTGAGAGTTTCAAAGTCAAATGGACCAAACCTAGCCTCTCCCGGAGAACTTATGACAGCACCACAAAGACGGTTGTTAATGAATGCATCAATATGTGGCCACTTGTAGGTCTTCTCAAAAAGATCAGGACGTTTCTCACTGAACCACATCAGCTTCCTGACTGCATTTCGTTGACCGATTTCTTCAGCCATCTCCTTACTTTTCTCTGTCTTTCGTGAGTCAACCCAAGTCACAGTAGGAGCCAGAGCTTTGCCATTCTTGTCAATTGGAGTGATCGAGTCCCTAGCTGTTGTAACAATAACACCGACTATCGCATCAGCCCCATGTTTGCATCCTGAAAGGGCTCTCTGCATTGTATTAGCTGAGGCTCGCCAGTAGGTATCTGCGACCTGTTCATGGATTCCAACGTCTTTGGGTTTTGGAGGGTATTCCTCATACGCCTTGCTGATTTCACGGCCTTCTTCATCAGCAATAACTGAACGCGTACCTGTTGTACCAATATCAAAAATTGCAAAGAGGCGGTCACTCATGGGTGTCACCAACAATCCTTGCTAGTACAGGGTAGCATATAGATTGTCCTACCATGAGAGTTATTTGTCATAGAAGTATCCGAATCGCAATGGTCGATTATCCCGCTCATATTGAGATTGAACCACATGTTCATCTTGTTAGAGGAAAATATGAAGGTCGTTTTCCAGAAGCAAACACCTTGCTAATCGATGACGAGATACTCACTCTAGTAGATGCAGGTTCACACCCTGAGCAAGTCTTATCGACTCTGAGAGATTTAGGTCATAAACCTGAAAATCTCGATCGTATAGTGCTAACGCATTATCATGCTGATCACAAGGGTCACACTATGCATTTTCGACATTTATCTAACTGTGAAGTGATATGTCACCCATTAGCCAGGGATGCAGTTGAAAGTTTTGAAACCATGATGAAAACCATAGGGATTGTTAGTCCAGATACAAAAGAGCAATGGTTGAGCTTGTTAAAATCAAGACTACCACACGTACAGGATGACTACATAGTTGATGGCATATTTCAGGATGATAAACCAATAGATTGCGGTGAAGTGCAACTTATCCCTATACATTCGCCAGGTCACACTCATGACCATACTTGTTTTGGTATCAATGGACTTGAGAAGATACTTCTTGTTGATATAGACCTCACAGATTTCGGACCATGGTATGGAAATGTCGTTAGTGACCTTGAGGATTTCAAGAGGTCTATTGAGAGAATAATTGATATGCAGCCAAAAATGGGAATCAGCAGTCATCTGTTAGATCCAGTAACTGAGGGGCTTGATGAACAGCTAAGGAGCTATTTAGCGTTCTTCGACAAACGCGATGAAGACATTCTCCATCATATCGCTGAGGGAGAGGATACTGTGAAGAAGCTTGCTCAAGTTCCCATAGTGTATCCTCGAATTCCCTATTCGGTCTACTTTCTTTTCGAAGAAATCATGCTTGACAAGCACATTGAATTCCTGTCCAAGAATGACCGTGTTCTTCTCGAGGATGGACACCTTCAGGTCCTTAGAAGCTAGGTCAAGTCTTGACATATACACTACTTGTGTTTGAAGTCTGGATTACGCTTCTCAAGGAAAGCTGCTACACCTTCCTCCTTATCCTCAGTATCAAAGGTCTGACAAAACGCATCAAGCTCAAAGGCGAGATGTTCCTCAAGTGGTAGTTGCCAAGCATTCTGCATGGACTGCTTTGCTAAATCAAGAGCAACTCCCGGTCTTAGCGCTAGCTTCTTTGCAAGTTCTACTACACCTACCCTGAGTTCATCTACAGAGTTGAAGACTCTGTTCACCAGACCAATTCTCAAAGCTTCCTCAGCAGTTATCAAATCGCCAGTGAAGATGAGTTCTTTCGCAATTCCAAGACCAACAAGCCTAGCCATTCTGACAGTTCCACCGTTACCAGGCATGGTTCCAAGATTGATTTCTGGAAGACCCAATTTTGCATTATTGGATGCATAACGGATATCGCATGCAAGTGCAAGCTCGCAACCTCCACCGAGTGCATATCCATTGATGGCACAAATTACTGGCTTCTTCATGGAAACGATGCACTGAGCTATCTCTCTGCTAGGGTCAACAACTTCTCGGATGGTTTCAGAATTTCGACCGATAAAATCGGTCACATCTGCTCCAGAGATGAATGCTTTCTCTCCACTACCAGTGAGAATCACTACCCTGACAGAGGGATCTTCATCAGCTTGTTTCAACAGCTCTAGTATTTTCTGCTTCACACCAAGGTTGAGTGCATTGTATCGCTCTTGTCGATTGATTGTGATTGTGGCTATCGCGTCCTCCACATCATAAAGTACCAGACCTTCAGCCATGGTCGTCTCACTTCCACAGTCACTGAAGCTTCTTGGGAAGACTATAGCAATCTCCAAATTCTTCTTGGAGTTTCTTTAGCTCCTCTCGAACCGTATCGAGGCCGAGTCGCTCAATTGTTTCAAAGGGTCCTTCTTTGTAGTTAGAACCTAGTTTCATGGCTTTGTCAATGTCCTCTTTTGAGGCAATTCCAGTCTCTAGTTCAATCATAGCCTCTCTAAGATATGGCATGATGATCCTAGTGACCAACCAGTCTGGATCTGCACCCTTTGGTTCGTCAAGTGACCGTTTCTGTCCATCTTCATATGCATAGAAACCCTTGCCAGTCTTTCTTCCGAGTCTTCCTTCTTTTACAAATTTCTTGAGTACTTCAGGAACCTTGTAGCATTCTCCCAATTCTCTCTCAAGTGTGCTCCCTGTACCAAGTGATACATCTAGGCCAACAAAGTCAGCCAGTTCCAATGATCCCATCGGTACACCGAACTTCTCTTTCATGGCTGTGTCAATCTCTTCAGCACTTGCTAAGCCTTGTTCATAGATTTTGTATATTGCCCTCCCAATCTGCGCTCGGAGTCTATTGACAATAAATCCTGGGCTATCGATTGCCTTCACTGTAATCTTTCTCTGCTTTTCGCCTACTTCCAAAGCAGTTTGAATAGTGTCCTCGTTCGTTTCTTTACCTACGATGACCTCTAGAAGCTTCATTGCAGGAACAGGAGAGAAATAATGCATCCCCACCACCTTGTCAGCTCGGTTCGTGACGTTACCTAGCTCTGTGATACTAAGGGAGGATGTATTGGATGCGAAGATTGTATGCGGCTTCGCAGCACTGTCCATTTCTTTGAACAGTTTCTTCTTGACATCCATGTTTTCAAATACAGCCTCAATGACCAGATCTACATCACTGACGGCTTCTTTCAGGTCTGTCGTAGTAACGAGTTCACTGAGAATCTTCTCGCCCTCCTCAGGTGATAATTTACCTCGTTTGATTCCGGATTCCACGTAACCATTGAGTCTAGACATACCTCGACCTAAAGCGTCATCATCTAGATCAGTCATTATCACATCGTATCCTGATGCCCTAGAAACATATGATATTCCTGCACCCATAAGTCCGGCACCAATAACTGCAATTTTTTTGACTTTCATTTCTTTCACTCCTTCTTTCTGAATGCAATTCTTGTGTAGGGGTTGCCCCATCGTTCATCGTACAATATTCCTTCAAGAGGTGGTCTGCTGGGTCCAAGATGTCTTGCTGAAACTGGGACACCAATACAAAATGCTGTCAAAGGGGTCCAAATTGGTGGAACTCCAATTCTTTCACGAATAAGTTCAGTGTATCGTGAGTCAGAACAGATCAGTGCCTCATAACCACAGCCATAACCCATTGCAGTAGCAACCATCCACATATTTTGTATAGCCATCCCTGCAACCACAGAACCAAAGAGTTCATTGGGATACAACTTTGTTGCATCATGCCACGCATGACTTGCGCACACAATTATGACAGTGTCACTCTCCTCCGGATACCTGAATAGTTCTCCTTCTCGAAGTCGAGAAAATACTGCCGCTCTGAACTCATCGCCTATGTACCAATTCCTACCACTTGTAAGCTCGAATGGAGAATTACCAAAAACAGTTTGAGCATTTTCCTGAGCGATGTCAGCAAGAAACTCTTTTGTTCCTTGATCATCCCGTATCACGATAAACCGAATCATCAGCATATTCTCAGGACTTGGAGCATGTCTGGCTGCTTCTAGAATTAACTCGATGTGTTCATCAGGAATTTTCCCCCCAGTGAATTCACGAATTGAACGTCTAGCCCAGACATGTTTTAGAACCTCCAAACCAGAGGCGACCTTGGCATCTTCAATCTTTTCACTTCTGATGTCAGGTTTTTCCTTTGCGTTCGTAGTCATTTCCTCACCTCAGGAGCTGACTCTAATTCAATAGATTTTGCACAATCACTTGTGTTTGAATTCAGCCTTTCGCTTCTCAAGGAAAGCTGCTACACCTTCTTCCTTATCCTCAGTATCAAAGGTCTGACAAAACACATCCAGCTCAAATGTTAGATTATCACGGAGAGATAGTTGCCAAGAATTGTTCAGGGATTGCTTTGCCAATTTAATCGCTACGCCAGGTTTTGTAACAAGTTTCGCTGTTAGTTCCTTGACACCTTCATGGAGAGCTTCAATAGAATCAAACACTTTGTTTACTAGACCCATTCTTAATGCTTCGTCAGCCTTAATCTGATCTCCTGTAAATACGAGCTCTTTGGCATGCCCGAGACCTACAAGACGTGGGAGTCTAACTGTCCCACCATATCCCGGGATGATTCCCAGAAGAATTTCGGGTTGACCAAATCTTGCATTTGCAGATGCATACCTGATGTCACAGGCCATAGCAAGCTCACAGCCCCCTCCCAGTGCAAAACCATTTACTGCTGCGATCACTGGTTTGCCAATTGACTCAATATACACACTGAGATCTTGTCCTTGCTTAGCTGCTGGACGTACTCCTTTGGAGTCTATACCCGGGAATCCAGTAATATCAGCACCTGCAGCAAAAGCCTTCTCTCCAGCACCGGTCAAAACAATGACCCTCACGGCATCATCTTCTTCAGCTTTCTTGAAGAAATCATTCAGAGCCGCTCTCACGGTTTGATTCAGAGCATTGTACTTTGCAGGTCGATTAATAGTGATGGTTGCAACACCATCAGCTACTTCGTAGAGAACTTCCTCTTCAGACATAGCAGTTCCACCTAAGCTATTTGTCGCTTTGATTCATGGGTGAGTAATAAGCCTTCGCGCGTATGACTGTAGAAGCACTCAATGTTTAATTGCCTGTTTGCTATTATGCAAAATGTACCACCCGGAGAGTGCAGTGATGGTTGGCTCGGATAAGCGAGATGTATGGCGTCAGAGCCTCAGTGCGATGAAAGCATCTCTTATGAGCTCCTACGAATTCAAGACAGTTGTCCAGGAAGAAACGGAACTCATTGATGGACTCACGAATATCAATAAGGATTATGTTGCTTTCTCTGGGTATAGACGGAATGCTGGCAGACGTAGACTAGATGACGTCAAGAGCGTGATTGATACAGCACTTGAGAAACTTGATTGTTGTGAATCGGAGGAAGCATCCCGCATCTACTTGGAAACACTAAAGGTGGTAACAATGCAGACCCATTGGGCTACGATTTTGGAGAAACTATCCAAGTATGATCGTGTCTTGCATTGATGACAAATCTATGTCACAAAACTATCATTCATATGACAACATTCTTTGATAGTACTGAATCGAGCAGGTGATTAGTTATACCAACAATACTAGACGAAAACTGCTGTGATGGATGCGGGACTTGTGTTAAGACCTGTAGGTATGGCGTCTATGAGAAACTAGACGAAAAACCCCAAGTGGCTCACGTCATGTATTGTAAGGATTGTGGGAACTGCATTGAAGAGTGCCCTAATGGGTGCATATCTTTTCGTGATAGCACTCAGAGAAGTTGAATCGAAGAAAAATGAAAAGGAGAGCCCGAAGGCTCTACCTATTACTACACTAGCCACTTGTACGTGGCCATTTTGTCTTGTGTTTCAAAAGCAAGTTTGAGAGTCATTCCAACGGTGGGTGGACCCATTGGATTGGTTATGTGTGCTGTCAACCTTAGACCAGATGGAAACTCTCCTATTGCGACGATATAGGGCTGTTTTGCTGAAAGACTAGCTGGAGCAAAGTCCACAATGACATACGAGTAGAGTTTTGCTTCACGTTCGGTGAATTCTTCAAGTTCACATTCACTCATGTCTTTCTGGCAGTGCTGTCTTGGAGGCAGATATTCAGCTCCACACTTTGTACACTTGCTCTTCATGAGTTTCCCCTCATCAAGTGCTTCCAGAAACTTCTGGAAGAAGGGTGTGATAGCTTTGTCTGTGGAGTAACCAAGATAGACTTCTTTCTGTTCTGCCATTCTTTACCAACCCCTCTCAAAGATGAACACATTGACGAATTGGCCTGATTGTCCAACATTGTGTGCTAAGCCAATCTTAACATCATCAATCTGCCTAGATTGATTCTCAGCTTCGCCTCTCATCTGCTTCATAATCTCATAGGTCATGGAAATACCAGTTGCTCCAAGTGGATGACCCTTACTCTTTAGACCACCGTCGACATTCACAGGAATTCTACCATCATGGTACATTTCCTTGTTCTCGACCATCTCTGGACCTTTTCCAGGTTCGGCAAATCCACAATCCTCATACGCAATGAGTTCTGCGATGGTGAAACAGTCATGAACCTGAGCCATGTCGATGTCCTTGGGTCCAACTCCAGCCATTTTGTAAGCAGCCTGTGCGGCACGCTTTGCGCCAGGGATTGAGGTTAAGCTTGGTCTGTCTTGGATCATCATCTCAGATGCACCGGCTCCAATACCTTTAATCCACATTGGTCGGTCAGTAAACTCTTTCACTTTCTCTTCTGCAGCAATGACCACTGCAGCTGCACCATCAGTGATGAGACTACAGTCGTATAGGTTCAAAGGTCTGCAAATCGGTACGGCATTGTTAGCCTCTTCAAAAGAGACCTCTCTTGGCAGATGTGCTTTTGGATTCTGTGCACCATAATGGTGTGATTTCACAGAAATCTTTGCGAGAATATCATGAGGCATATTGTACTCACTCATGTATCGAGATGCCATCAATGCATAGAATGCAGGGAAACTGATACCAAATGGATATTCCCAACGCATATCTCCAGCCTGCGACATATATTCTGTTGCAGTGGCTGATGAAACACGATTCATCTGTTCAACGCCCAAAACCAACATCACATCATAGAGACCTGCCGACACCATACCCCAAGCAGCCCTAAGGCTTGCAGTTCCAGTAGTGCACGCAGATTCAACTCTCAAGTGTGGTTTGTCATGTAGCCCAATATAGTCTGCAATCAAGGCAGATCCTGCGCCCTGACCAGTGAATTGCGATGCAGCATATGAGAGGACACTCGCTTCAATTTTATCCTGTGTGATTCCTTCATCGTAGATCGGTTTGTAGGCTTCAGCACAGAGCTCTCTCATTGTGGCATCGTATCTTTTTCCAAACTTGCTGTGGCCTGCTGCGACAACAGCAACTTTTCTTGCCAACTTTTCTTATCCTCCGTGGGAAGAGCCAATCTGGTAATTCCAGAGTGTGGCTCAATTGTTTTCAGTATGTAACTTCACACCATTTACGGGGTCTTAAGGTTAGTGTTTAACCATGAAAAAGAGAAGAAAGACCCCGGAGAACCGGGGTCGAAAGATAGTAACTATTCTCCAGTGAACTTACCGCGTCGCTTCTCAAAGACTGAAGCGATTCCCTCGCCGAGATCCTTAGTCTTGAAACACTCAACACCAGCTTCAATTTGAAACTCAAAATTATCATTGTAGTCTTCCTCGAAAGCCATATGCGTCGCTTTCTTTGCGAGCTTCAAAGCTACTGGTGCATTGCCGCCTAGTTTTGCACCATACCACATGGCTTGGCTCAGCAACTCGTCCTTACTGACAACCTTGCTTACAAGTCCCATATCAAGAGCCTCTTGAGCAGTGACTTGACCTCCAGTTAGGATTATCTCCATTGCTTTCCCAAGTCCTACAATTCTAGGAAGTCTGGCGCATCCTCCCCATGATGGGATTAACCCAAGACTAACCTCAGGTGTTCCAATCTTTGCCTCAGTATCACACACACGGATATCACAGGCGAGAGCAAGTTCAGTTCCACCTCCAAGACAGAGTCCATTTATGGCTGCTATAACAGGTTTGCTTAGTTTCGCAACCGTGTCGATTGCTTCTATACCCTGCTTCAAGAGCGGTTTGACATCATCTGGTTTGCCCAGGAGAGCCTGCGCCTCCTTCAGGTCTGCACCAACACCAAACACCTTTTCATGTGTCGACGCGATTATGATTGATCTGACCTCTGGATCCTTTTCAGCTTCTTGTAAGGCTGCGACAAGTTCTTCGAGGATTGTTGCATTAAATGCGTTCATCGCATCAACGCGATTCATCTTAATAACGGCCACATTCTTTGCAGGAGAAAGAAACGAACCTTCTTTTGAATAAAGTATTGTTTCATATTCTGGCATTTTATCCACCTTTTTTGAGGGACTATACCGATTTCGAAGAGAGTGACCGACTTATAAACCTCATTTATCATAGGTGACGGCTACAGCTTTTAACAAGTAATGAGAAAAATAAGAATTAGGCAGGGATTGAAACCCTGCCAGTATTTTCTAACCTAGATATTTGGGTACGGAATAGCAGTCCCCAAATTCCTCATGGAGTTTCTTGATGAAATCACGAACTTTGTCAACACCAATCTGATCAAGCATCTCAAATGGACCCATTGGCCAGCTAGCACCAAGCTTCATAGCCATGTTGATGTCTTCAACAGACGCAATATCATCATCGACAAGAAGCATTGCCTCTCGAATGGCAGGAATGTTGATACGTTCTACAATCCAATTGCCATCTGCACCTTTTGGAGGTTCGGGCTCAACTTCCTCAGCGCCGTAGGAATAGAAGCCCTTCTTGGACTTCATACCAATTTCACCAGCATCGACGAGTTTCTTGAGGGTTTCAGGAGGCTTGAAGCAATCTCCGATTTCTCGATAGAGAGTCGACATGGCATTGAATGTGATATCCAGACCAACGAAGTCTCCAAGTGTAAAGGGTCCCGCTGGAGCCTTGCCAATGCTGACCATTGCTGTATCAATCTCCTCTTTCGTTGCCTCACCGCGTTCCAGCATCAGAAGTGCTTCACGCATTGCAGGCATGAGAAGGCGATTAACAATGAAACCAGGACTGTTCTTGGCTATCACTGTCTGCTTGCCCTGAGTCTTACCAACTTCCTCACAAGCTGCGATTGTGTCCTGACTTGTCTTATCTCCAACTACTATCTCCAGAAGCTTCATAGCTGGGACAGGTGAGAAGTAGTGCATACCGATGAATTTGTCAGGTCTTTTTGTAGATCCCGCTAGTTCATCGATGCTCAGTGATGAGGTGTTTGTAGCAAGAATAGCGTGTGCTGGTGCAGCAGCATCTATCTTGGCAAAGACCTCCTTCTTGACATCCATGTTCTCAAAGATAGCCTCAATGACCAAATCAGCGTCTTTAACAGCTTCTTCGGTATTGGTAGTAGCACTTAGTCTACCCATTAGACCTTCAGCATCACCCATCGAGATTTTGCCTTTGTCAATACCTGTCATGACGTCTGTACGAATACGCTCCATACCCGCGTCAACGAACTCCTGCTTGATGTCTACGACTGTAACATCAAATCCATTCCATGCGGAAACATAGGCAATACCTGCACCCATGAGTCCGGCACCGATGACTGCAATCTTTTTGACCATTTGCATGACCTCCTACATTGCACCCATCATTACAGCTAGGATTAGATTTGCAAGAGGATCGCTCTCGTGTGCATTTCCAATCACTTCAAGACTTCCATCCTTCATTGTGTCCTTGAATGGAACCTCACCAGTGAAGATACCAAGCAATGTTTCTGCGTTTGACTTGTAGATGACATCTGGACTTGGATATACACCCTCAAACAAGTCGATTTTGTCCTTTGTGACAACCATGTATTGCGATCCTTCCTCGGTGTGAACCTGCAGGATCTTGCCATGGTAAGGACCAACCCAATCCGCTAGTTGCTTTTTGAGGTCATCCTTGGTATTGCACTGTGTTTGTAGGAATTTGAAAAATTCTTGTAGTTGTGACATCCTTCTATTCCTCCTTTACCATCCAGTCATCCACAGCTTCTTGCATTACAGCATCTACTGTAGTTGCCCAGAAGTTGCCTTTCTTCTCTTTCACCTTGTCCAGAAATGCATCATACTTGTCTCCGTCCATCAAGACAACAACTCTACCCTTTCTATCATTGATGAAGGCTTGGTGAATCATCTTCTTGGTATTCCAATACTCATGCTGGATATCACCATCCTTGAGCCGCGGATAGAAAGGCCATGCGCCTGTTGGATGGGGTCTATAGGATTTCCCACCAGATTTCCACTTCTTCACCTTATCCCCTTCAGCTTCCTTGAAACCAGGACGGAAAGGCCATTGGGGAACATAACGGAATCCTTTCTCACCATCAACAACCCCGCCAGACCAGCGACCGGAATAGACACGTCCACCTTTGTTGTCACAGAACTGCTCCATAACAACTTCAATGAACCCTTCAGGAGTAAGACCAGCCTCTTCTGCCAATTCTTTCATGTTATCTAGAGTTTTACCTTCAAAATTAACTTCCATATCACTTATCCTCCTTCCTGAATGCTAACCTCGTATACGGTTTGCCCCAACGTTCCTCATACATGAGTCCTTCAAGTGGAGCTCTGCTAGGACCTAGTGCTCTTGGGGAAATACGTTTGCCAATGCAAAACGCTGTTAGTGGCTCCCAAATTGGTGGGATTCCAAGTTTGTCTCTGATTAGTTCTGCATGTCGGGGATCTGAACAGACAAGAGCTTCGTATCCACAGCCATAGCCAAGTTCAGTAGCTGTCAACCACATATTTTGGATTGCCATTCCACAGACTACGGATCCGAACAGTGAGTTGGGGTAAAGATATCCTGCATCATGCCAAGCTTCACTTGCGCACACAATAATCACAGTGTCACTCTTCTCCGGATATCTGAATAGTTCACCATCTCTAAGTCGGGCGTAGACAGCAGCTCTATATGGATCACTGATAAACCAGTTTCTTCCACTCGTAAGTTCAAATGGGGCTCCTCCGAAGGCTGTCTGAGCCATTTCCTGTGCGATGTCAGCTAGAAATTCCTTTGTTTCTTGGTCATCTCGTATGACAACAAAACGCATCATCAACATGTTCTCTGGACTTGGAGCATGCCGAGCCGCTTCCAATATCAGCTCGATGTCCTCATCGCTTATTTTTTCGCCAGTAAACTCTCGGATGGAGCGTCTCTCTCGAATCCATTTGAGTGATTCAAGTTCTTTAGCGACTTTCACTTCATCCTTAGCCTTACCAGCTGCTTTACTCTCTGCATCTGAAGCCATTTATACACCTCAACAATATTGTTGAACGGCCTCGGTAATCATCAGCCAGCATAAATGTATTCCGAGAAGTCGGGATTCACCGAAGAAAACGCAGTAGTTGCCGATTTTTGTAATTATGCACAATGTAGACCCATAGGATACCCTAAACAGTTCTACATCATACTCAGAGTAGTGACGTAGTATTGGCTGCAATATACAAGCTGACATATGATGAAAACACAGTTAGGCAATCTGAACGCACATTGCTCCTCCCGGCGTATGTGCGTTCATCTCTTTATGAACCGGGAGCTGTGATGCTCCCCCCTTCTTCTGCCTAGTCTACTTGAGGATAGAATCCAGGTCAAGAGCAGCTCCCACAATATTCTCAACAATTGTCAGCTTCTCTTTGTTGTCAGCCGTGACAGTACCAATCAGACCATCCACAATATGTCCGGTCGTGTATGTATCATGAGCAGTCATCATGATTGGAACATTAAGTTCACGCGCACGAGAAATTGTGCCAATTTCCGGACCCATTCCACCTGTAAGGATTAACAGATTGGTGTCAGTTTCTAGGGCTGTCAAACAGATGTCAGTTCTATCTCCGCTTGTTATGACCGCCTTATCACGTACACGTCGGAACCATTTGAGTGCGTTCTCGGGAGCCATACTTCCAACCATGAATTGGTCGATGAGGAGATCCATCTTGTCAGTACCAGTGACAATCTCTCCATTCAGTGCCCTCTGAATTTCTCGAACAGTGGGACTAAATAATTCACGATTCAAGTAGATGATTCCAGCAAGATCAATACTCCTCTTCTCAAGGAACGGTCCTATTTCTTCTGTCACTGTCTTCTTGAGTATTGGAGGCACCATATTCAGGACAATACTAACATTTTCGATTCCGTGTTGTTTGAAGAGTTCTACATGCAGGAGTATGTCATCAATAGCTGTGATATCAGGGAAGTTCACAAGACAGACAACTGATCCACCGAGTTCCTTTGCTAATTGTGGGGTTGAAAGATCAACATGCATGAGGTGCCATGATGCCTTAGTCCCTTCTACAATAACATAATCATGACCCTCAGAAACCTCTGCGTAGCACTCCTTAATGCGCTTCATCAATTCGTCATGTCCAATTCGTAGAAGTTCATCATAGCTGGATTTTGTACGTACGATGGGGCATATACAGGAGAGGCTGTGCTTCATTTCTAAAAGCTCTTTCATAATTGCTGCGTCTTCATCCACATCTTCAGAACCAGTATTGTACTCGAAACTCTTCGTTCCAGCTGGTTTGAAATATGCAACTGATTTGCCCTTCTCCTTTAGTTTGGCAGCTAAAGCTATGGCAACCATCGTCTTCCCAGTGAGTGTATCCCCACTGATTATGATATTCGCCGTCATTCTATTTTCCTCCAATGGTTATTTTTACATCAACAGCTGAAACACCCAAACCCTTCTCATATGCAAATGCGGGATTGATGTCAAGCTCCACAATATCCTCAAAGTCAGTCACTAGTTGACTTATCCTGAGAATGGTGTCCTCAATCGCAGTGATATCACTTGGTGATTCACCCCTCACACCACGAAGGAGAGTCCCCATTTTAGTTTCCATGATCAATGCTCTAGCATCACTTCGAGTCATAGGTGCAAGCCGGAATGAGATGTCTTTTAGATAGTTGACGAAAATACCTCCGGCTCCAAACATCACAAGTGGTCCGAACTGTACATCTCTGGAACAGCCGATGATCAATTCCTTCCCCTTCGTAGCCATCTCTTGGACATCCACGCCGTAAATCATTGCATTAGGCATGTGAGTCTTCGCATTGTCAAGGATTTTGAGGAATGCCGCTTCTACCTCCTCCGGTGTTTCCAATCCAATATGGATTCCTCCAATGTCGCTCTTGTGAACAATGTCAGGACTAGCTATCTTCAGAACAACGGGGTATCCAAGTTCATCTGCAAGGAGTTTTGCTTCTTTTGAGCTTGTTGCCAGTCGGATTCGCGCAACTGGAATCCCATACGCTTCAGCAATGGTATGAGCTTCACTTCCTAGCAACACACGACGATTGTCATTGCGGACCCTCTCTATGACTTCTGCTGTCTTCTTCTTGTCAACTTTGAAAGTGGGAACGGATTCCTCCCTCAGGCTGTTTCTATTAACGGTGTAATGATAGAGCTCAGCAATTGCATGTACTGCCCGCTCTGGAAAATCAAAGACTGGAATTCGGCCGTCAGTCAGAACAATTCGTGGGTATACCATGGAGTTACCCCCCATGAAAACTGCAATCAGTGGTTTATTCGGATACTTCTTGTGGGACTCAACCAAAACCTGCGCAGTTTCAGTTACCTTTGTCATTGCTTGGGGCGTTAGAAGAACAAGAACAGAGTCCACATTCTCATCACGTAATGATGCCTCAACACAAAGCGCGTAGTCTTCTGGCTGCGCAGTTCCAAGGGCGTCAATTGGATTATAAACTGAAGCAGCTGGAGGTAGATTTTCTTTGAGGTATGCAATGGTATCTGAAGACAATTGAGCAATCTCCAATCCACTTGCCTCACACGCGTCAGTTGTGAGAATTCCTGGACCTCCGGCATTTGTTACTATTGCCACACGATTCCCTGATGGGAGATGCATATCATCGTACACTGAGGCTACATCGAAGAGTGAGGCCATATTGTCTGCTCGACGAACCCCACATTGCTTGAATGCGACATCATAGGCTGTATCACTTCCGGCCAATGATCCTGTATGGGAAGAAGCTGCTCGTGCACCAGCAGTACTCACACCAGACTTCACCACAAAGATTGGTTTAGTTGGAACGACTTTTCTACATGCGTCCATGAACTTGCGACCATCAACAACGGATTCAATATAAAGTAGGATAAATGTAGAATCGGGGTCTCTTCCGAAGGCCTCGACGAAATCAGCTTCGTCCAAGTGTGCCTTGTTACCCAAGGAAACAAACTTGGAGAAACCTATTTTTTCCATCAAACTCCAGTCCAGAATTCCGGTCATTAGGGCACCTGATTGGGAAGCAAAAGCAATCGTACCCTTTCCCGGAGTTCCGGCAGAGAATGATCCATTGTACGGGGCGCTTGTGTTAATGATACCCAGACAGTTGGGTCCTTGTACAACCATTTCATACTTCTCTGCTAGTTCTACAAGTTTCTTCTCTGCTTCTTGACCCTCATGACCAATTTCCTTGAATCCAGCAGTTATGATGACAAGTGCATTCACACCCTTTTGGCCACATTGTTCAACAGTAGCCAGAACGTACTTTACAGGGATGACGATGATTGCTACATCTACATCACTGGGAATCTCAGAAATGGAACGATACGCTTTCAGGCCTAATATCTCACCATTACGGGGATTAACAGGGTAGATACGACCATCAAAACCACTATCAATCAGATTTCGAAGAACATCATTTCCAAGCTTTCCCTTCGTTGCAGACGCTCCTATAACAGCAATTGAACGTGGGTTGAACAATACATCGATGCCTTTCTGACGATCCACTTTTCTGCACGACCCAGGATTGGTCCAAATGGGTCGTCAAAGTCAGCTGGTTATAAGATATCGCTTGTGGACAAGCTTATGACAACAATGAATCTGATTTGAATATCGACCGAGTATTACTCGCAATCATATTCACGTATGACGGTGGGCATACTCAGGTGATTATCGAGATGAAGCTCGTGACATTACACATTCCGGAGACTTATGTCGATGGACTAGAGAAACTCGTTGAGAGTAACCTCTATCCAAACAGATCAGAAGCCATCCGAATTGCCATTCGTGACCTGCTCAAGAGAGAGCTGTGGGGTTGATTTCATAATGGAGCCCCACAAGCTCCATTCTTTTTCCAAACATCCGAGATTCATTCAAATGTGAACTTTGAGTCGCAGCTTTTAGCACGCCCCCATTGAGGGGAGCAAGCTGTAGAAGACTATCTCTTATTGATAGAGATGCAATAAGAGGTTACCACAATAACACATCTAGGAGTGTCACCAAAATCCGTCCAGAAGCTTCCCGAGCGAACGCAGACCAGAGTATTCTGTCGGACTCTGAAGATGGTCCAGATCATCTCGTAAGAGGATGCCCCTGCTACAAAGAGTTTGGTGATGAGAAGGTCTGTTTGAACGACGACAGTGTTTTTCCAATCAATGCGATTTCTGTAGATCCGAGTTTCTTCAGTCAACTCAACTCTAGGTCATTACTTGAGGAATTCAAGAGCGATAACAAGACCATGTGCTATCTCCTTATGTTCCTCGATAGAGAGGAGGGTTTCTGCTATTGCGTGAGTCAGAACCAACAGATTCGTATTAATGAGAAGACTGTAAAGGTATCTGAGATTGACCGTGCTTTGCAGTTTGTGACATCCTCTGAAAAGAGCAGAGATGGTGTGTTTTGTTCAGATTGCCTGTACAGATACCTTAGAACCTTAGGTGAGAGTTCAGAGGGCTTTCTGACAGATGATGAAAGGCAGGAGATTATTGCACGATATGTACGTGAGCTCGCCTCAAATATGGCCATGCAACTAAGTGGCTATGAAGGAAGTGGGGAGCCATCAGGGTTCAATGACCACTTGTGGAAATATCTTAGAGAGATCAATAGGAGTCGCTCTCATTGGGCATCGATGATTCTCAATCTTAAGAAGGCGAAGGCAGATAATGACCTGATTGATCTAATGGACTCGTATAGGACTCTTGCACGTCTGGAATCAGTCTTTCTGTTTCAGGTCCTGTCTATTGATGATGAAGATGAGGAAACAGACCCACTCAGTATCCTTCAGTTCATGGTAAGGGTTTCAGAAAAAGTCATCACTGTGAACAACTCAATACGTGAGAGAACAATCAATCTTATGGAACGTGATGCTCTCCCTGACAACATTCGGGAGATGCTTTCACACCATTCTGAAGCTAGGAAGACGACTGAGTATAGATTCAGTAACCTTGTTTCGGCTCTTCATAACATCGATTCAAATACCTAATGATAAGTGCTAAATGGTCACTGGTTGTATCAAAGACCATCCTGTAGAGCGTTTTGAGGAAACGCTTGCCTGAGTTGGAGAGAAGGAACGTGTTTGGCACTAGCGAACAGGAACAAAAGTCAAGCATCAAACTCGTTAGAGGATGCCCTTGCTACAAAGTGTTCGGAGATGAGAAGCTGTGTGTCAACAATGATAGCGTTCTGGAGATCGAAGCTATTGAGATCGACCCCTCCATATTCTCCTTTCACTACAACAAAGACAGCATGAAGGAAGAGCGTGCTTCCGAAGACAATGTGTGTTATGCGTCAATCTTCATTAATTATCCAGACAACAAGGTTTACTGTATCTCACAAGGATGGGTTTTGAGGATCCATGGACAAGATGTACCAGGAAACGACTTAGAAGATGCAATGCAGTTCCTGTCGACCAAGGAAATCACAAGTAGTGCGGAGATATGTTCTGATTGTTTGTACAAATTCATACTCACCCTTGGTGATACTTTCACTGATTTGATGACTGAGAAAGAAAAGACTGAGGAAGTCAAGAAGTACGTGGATAAGTTCTCACTAATGATTGCAGTGAAACACAGTCAAACTGACCAAATGATGGAACCAATTGGGACTGAAGATGATATTGAAGAAGGAATTGACCACTTTGAATTCCTCCGCAACTACTTGGTCCAGCTTCTTGACCAACAAAGCTATTGGACAAATCTTGGACAAATGCTCGATGAAGAGCAAGCTGAGGACTGGGTACAGAAACTAGTCGACATGCGAGTAAAATTGACAAGATTGGAATTCCAGTTCTATAGCCAAACTCTACAGCTAAGAGACATCAATGAGTTCAATATGCTCATCAAGATGCTTCAATATGTTCTCAAATCATCTGATGAGATCCTTAGTCTAAATGACTCAATTCATTCAGAGATTAGATCTAAGAGGTTTCACGAGCTTGTCAAGAAGGACGACCGATTGGAAGCTCTTGAGGGCTATGCAGAAAAGAGTCGGACAATTGAACACAACTTTGGGAATATCCTGCAAATACTGACCAAGTTGTAATATTGCTAGACTATGAATCGTGGATCACTAAGGATTTTCTCGACCAATCCCGCAGCTGTTGGATTTTCTTCCTCGTGATTCCATTCCTTAGCAAATTCATTGTAGATGTCTAGATGTTCTAAGATAGTAATAGCTAATTCCTTCAACTCTGAACCCCTGACTTGAGGTCCACTCCCTAGTCCTGGACAGATTTGTTTCAATGCACTCAGACCCCAAAATGTGCTATCTTCACTATTCGAGAACACAAATGGAAAAGACATACATGCTGCTGGACGAATCGCATGAATCATGCAAAGATTGTCCTTAAGAAAGACACAATCGCCATTCTCCAATTTCTTTAGAGCAACGTATGCAGGACCTTTCTCTGTATTCACGGCTGGATAATCTCGAAGTCCATCTGGAGTTTCAATGCCTGCACTCAGATAGAAGTCAAGTGCTCGAATGACCCCACTTGAATCGAGATTTAGACCCATCGAAATACGAGATATGTCACGCCCAGTTACAGTAACCAATAGAGAGTCCTCTCGACAGCAGGCACCGCATTTTGTGCATTCAAACGCGATTCGATCATCTCTGGGATTCACATGGAAATCCTCCAATCGTGATTAAGCACATCGATAGATTCAGAGTAGTGTCAGAAGGAAATCAGCGAGTGTGCCAAGACCTTCCTTGATCTCAGATAATTCAGTAGCATAAGAGAAGCGAAGGTGGTTATCATAATTCTTCCCAAATATGATTCCAGGTGTTGAAGTGACTCCCACTTTCTTGAGTATCAATTCTGCAAGAGTATTACTGCTAAGATTGTATGTCGAGAAGTCTGGAAATACATAGAATGCACCCTTCGGACTGACACACTGGACACCGGGCATATTACAGAAGATGCTAGTTATTGTATCGCGCCGCTTCTGGTATTCTGCAGTCATCATCTTGATTGATCTCTGATCTCCATTCAACGCCTTTGCCCCTGCGTATTGAACGAAAGATGTCGCACAGGAGGTTGTGTTCTGTTGGATACGAACCATATTGTTGATCGATTCCTGATTACCTACAGCAAAACCAAGTCGCCATCCAGTCATCGCATAGGTTTTTGAGAATCCATTAATTATCATGGTGTTGTGCATACTAGGGTCAATCTCTAACATCGATGTTTGTTTGAAACCATCATAGACTAGCATCTCATATATTTCATCAGAGAAGACAACGAAATCATGATCTACAGCTAGGTCATGGATAATTTTCAGATCTTCCTTACTGAGAACACCACCACTCGGATTGTTTGGAGTGTTGAGGACAAGTGCTGTGACAGTTTTCGAACAAGCGTTCTTTAGTGCTTCTTCGTCGAGTACATATCCAGGATTTGTTCTGATGTCCGCTGGTTTGGCTCCAACGGTTCTAATCAAAGTTCTATATGTTGGCCAAGCTGGTGAGAGGAGTAGTACATCATCTCCCGCATCAAGTGTGCTAAGAAATCCTTGAAAGAGTGCCATCTTTGCACCCGGAGTCACAATAACATTCTTGGACCCGTCTACCGTGATACCACGGTCGGCATAATGTTTTTCGATGCCATCGAGTAGAGGAGGAATACCCCTTGAAGGTGTGTACCGAGTAAACCCATGCTCCAGAGCTTCAATCCCTGCAGCAACTATATGAGGCGGAGTTGGGAAATCAGGTTGACCTACCTCAAAATGGTAGATACGCTTCCCTTCAGCTTCAAGACGTGATGCTAACTCAAACATCTTGAGCGTACCGGAAGCGGGAATCCGCTCCATGGTGTGAGATGTCCAATCCATTTGAAACACCACCAGTTGACAGTTGAAGGCATTATTCAAAGTACCTTAGAGGTCTATTCGCAGGCTTTAACATAATGATAAACTCTTTCCTAGTGGACTATTTCTTGAAAAGACGATTCAATTCCTCAATCTGATGTTTTGTTCCTCTCACAGTGATTCTATCGGATAAAGCTTCACCCATTCCAAGTTCATGGGCAGATCTCAAATGGTCTATTTTCATTGAATCAATTCCAAGAAGACTTGAGCAAAAAGAATCCACAGCTACAGGATCAAATCCTACTACTGCTCCTCCAACATGCTTGGAAACTCCATCTGCTCTGTTGCCAACAACTACACGAGTAAGATCAATAACAGAGAGATTCGGTCTATATACATCTAACAGATCCATCAGCACGTCATCGATTGATGAGTGGTAGACGCTTTTGTCCAGTTCAGGAAGAAGTCCAAAGAGATTCTTGATCCCTGCCCCGACTTTGCAGATTTCTGGCTCTGCTTTCAAAGTGGCTACATTGATGAAGAAATTATCTTCATGAAGAATTCTGGGCATCTTCCTGTCTTCAAAGTAGCGACCTGGAAATGTGACTGAAACCATGTCAGTTTCCGTTAAGTTCACAAGCTCTATTTGTCGATCTTCGAGGTCTTTGTAACCACATTTTAAGAATGCGTCTGCAGTGGTTCGGAGTGGGTTATCACTTTCAACTATACTTACAGGACCAAGAGAGCTGAACATCCGAATGACAGCTCGAACCATGCCCACATCCGTGTTTCCTGGAAGGCTTGGATTATATATTGATGGTTTGATGATAACCCGTTTTATGTTCCTAGGAGGAGCTATAGGTTGATTCAGCTTTGAAAGGGCAGCTTTCAATGCTTCCCCAGGACTTCTTTTCAGTCCAATAGCAACCTCTGACTTGGACTCCATGTCCGACCTTAACTGATGTCCAAGGCTTTAAGTGAGCCCCTGTGTTCATTATCTGAGAGATGAAGCTCACAGATGATCAGAGAAACAGATATTCACGAATGTTAGCATTACGTGACTTTTCAGACGACGACATGGAGACTGTAATGAATACGTCAGTTGCTATGCTAGGAGCTGGAGGACTTGGAAGTCCATCTCTTCGTCTTCTCGCAGCTATCGGTTTTGGTAGAATCAGGATAGTAGACAGGGATATTGTTGAGCTCTCCAATATACAGAGACAGACTGTCTTCAATACAAAAGACATTGGAAAACCAAAGGCAGAAGCTGCGGCTAGCAATTTGGAACTGATGAACCCAGAGGTACAATTTGATCCAATGTGTGTATCTGTTGATGACGACAATGCAATTGATGTGCTAAAGGGAGTTGATATCATTGTTGATGGCCTGGACTCCTTCAAAGCACGGAGAGCTGTGAATAAAGCAAGTCTAGCTCTGAAAATCCCCTATGTTTTCGCTGGAGCTATTGAGCACTACGCAAATCTCACTACTTTCATCCCTGGCAAGACCGGTTGTCTTCATTGTGTTATGGGAGATGCACAAGATAATCCAGAAAACACATGTGCTCAGGTGGGAGTTTCGCCAACATTGCTCTCTTTTGCGGCTGCAGTAGAAGTAAACGAAACTCTGAAGATTACTCTGGGGAGGGAGCCAGATCTGGCAAACCGTTTGATGACAATTGACACAGGTACATTAAGTTTCGATTTCTTTGACATTGGGAAAGCAGCGGACTGCGATGTGTGCTCACACCCTCCAAAGGAACCTAAACAGAAAAGGAGGGAGCTCACAGCAACTCAACTCTGTTCTCAGAGCTACAACGTTTCACCTGGAAGAATCATGACCCTAAATCTTGACACTCTAGCCAGTAAGTTAGAATCGGAGTATACAATCGATCGAAGAAAGCGGTTCCTTATTGTGAAAGTTGATTCGGATATCAAAGTGACAATAATGCCAGCTGGAAACCTCATTGTGAAGGGAGTCACTACTGCTGAGGCAGCCACAAAGATATTCCATGATATGATTGGTGACGAGGATTAGTCACCAAAGAAGAGTCTACGCGCTCGACGCCTTCTCTCCTCCTCATCCTCGTCGCTTTCTGGAGGGGGAGGAGGAGCTGGAGGTTCGGTTATTGGTTCAGAAGTGTCAGTCGCATCTTCTTCAATCGTGCTACTTTCGAAATCATCATCCGGAAGCACGGGAGGTTCAGGGATACTCGTTGATTCAGCCTCATCTTCAGGAGATTCTATTTCGGCAGGAGGTGGGAATTCGACCTCTTCCTCAACGAGCTCTGAATCATCCTTTGTAGGAGCTACAGCTTTCTCATAATCAGCCCAAGTAAATGACGGTTTATGGTCAGTATCCTCAGTGACTTCATCTTTTGTTTCTGGCATAGGTGCAGGAGTTTCATCTTCTTCTTTTGGTGGTTCCACAACAAGATCAGTTGGTTCTACAAGTTCAAAATCTGATGAGAACTCTCGGGGAGGTCCATCTATTGAGAGTTCTTCAATCTCCTCCTCTTCAAGCCGGCCCACAGTGTCAATACTGACTGGGTCACTTTCAGGCTCAATTGGAACCTCAGAGGTTTCAGATGGCACTTCCATGGTGTGTCCCATTTCATAGCCAGATGGAACATGTTCCCTCTCAGGTGATTCTTTAGCTGGGGCGTCACTCTCTGCAAAAGTCAAGCCGAGGTCATCTTTCAAACAGGACTCGCAACGTTTTGCCGCTGCAACTAATCCATCATGAATGAAATCGTCTAGTGCTTTTGCACGATCTTCATGTCGTCGTGCCCATTTGATAAAGCTATCAACCATCCTTAGTGAGTCACGGACACCCATCCAATATTCATCTGACCGTTTCTTATCTGAGTCCACTACTGACACCGAGTTCTGAAGAATCTAGAATCGAAAAAAAGCTTCGTGTTACGTGCTATTTCTTTTTCTTTGCCTTCTTTGTGTCCTTTCCTTTTTTCTTCTTGGTCTTTTCCTTCTTCTTCTTGTCCTTCGCCTTCTGCTCCTTTTCTCTCTGAGCAAGAATTTCTTCGATCAACTCATCGAATGTATGATGAACCTCATTGCGTTTGAACTCATCAAAGGAGGATCCAATTGTAACAACCCGTGTAGGAACTTTGACACCAAGATTCTCACGGATTTCATTTCTGTACACTGTTTCCAGCTCTGGATCGGGGTCTCTCAACACAATGATGACTGCACTTGCACCCTTATAGGTCATAGACAGAAGAATATCTAATGCAGCATGTTTCGGGGACATGAAAACAGCCTTGACATCAGAATCATCTGTGGAATGACCAGCAGATACTATTCGTAT
>JASFEF010000028.1:0-22237 GCA_050124975.1 Candidatus Thorarchaeota archaeon
AAGGTGATTTGGGAACATACTGGCGAGATTTCACACAGACAACTAGCGGACATCGTGCTCAAGACACTCCAAGCCTACATTGATGCTAGAGGTGAAGATGAAATCCTCGACGAAGTTCTCGAAGAAGTTGGGGGCTTCTTGAACCAGTTCGATGATTCCGATTCATCGTAGACCTTATCACTCTCCATGTCCTGAGAGTGTTGAGGGAAGGTATGGATTGAACGAAGACATTATCATTGACTATAGTCGTCAGGGAAAAGTGAACCGTGCCTTTGCAGTTGTCGCAGTTGTCACCACTGCAGCAGGAATTGTGTTGAACTACTTGAACCTAATAGACTATACCAAACTAGTCGTATTTGTGGGAATGCCCGTTGTCCTGTTCTTCATATCCCTTGGGATGGGAGCTGGATCCAAGAAGGCTATCGATTATATCCCAGGTACATGGGAGAAGAAGAAAACATGGGTGAGCTTCGTAGAATATGAGGACATGGCGGATCAGTATGAAGACGCCTATGGTGAGTTGTATTCACACCCTGGAGATTTCCTGAGCTGCTGCTGTTCACTCATTTTCATTGTTGTTTTCGGGGTCCTGATTCTTATTTCACAGACAACTGGAATTGTTTTGATCAATCCAACTTTTGACCCAATCCTCTTCATAGTCCTAGAATTCAGTATCGTTGCTGTGGCTGGATTCGTCATAGGTTTTAGAATCCCTTCAATTGATGCACAGGAATTCTTCACACGTCCAATGACCGGAGATGTCTATCGCTTTGCTCGTGAGCTTGCTGGAGTGCCTGGAATTAGAGCAGGTATGAATGTAGAACTAGGTGTTCGATCAGGAGTCCAGACAATTATCAATGCTGAAGTCAAGGCGTATGTCCAAAATCTTCCTGAAACTGTCCAGATTCAAGTGCAGGTCTCTCATTCTGGTTTTGCATATCCATACCTTGTAGGTAGCGCGTACAAGGGAGGTCAAGTCTCACCTCACGAAGATAGATTCCGAATAGCAACTCGATATCCTGCTCTGCTGGAATATTCAATGGATGAAGATGTCATGGTTATTGTGGCTCGATTTGACATTCCTGAACGTACAAGCAGTGTTCCCAATATTTCAATGGGTGATTTTCGAGAGTTAGCTGCGTTGCTTGCTGTAGAGCTGCAGGATAACATTAGCCCTGAATAGTAACCATAGACATGTTTAATTAATGGTCATCATGGCTGAGGGCGTGTCTAATACACTCCAGGAAGTTGTTTATGAATGGCAAGCAATTGGACAAACAAATGGGTCTTGATTCTCATTTTGGGTATACTGATCCAGGTAATCATTTACCCGACAGTTTGGATTCTTCAGCTCTTCACTCACGAATACTTTCCGGATGTGTTTGTAATCTCCCTAGTTTCATTAGTCATTCAAATTGGTGGATTTTTCACTATTATGAACAAGACCAAAGGCATGGATCCAGCAGTCTATGGTCAAGGTCGGCCCTTCCAGCATAAACTCCGAGAGGAGGACGAGGATGTGGCCACACGAAAACCAACCTTTGACTAGTATTGGAGTTGTGTGATAATGGAAGAGCAAACCAAAGAACCAGGCCCAGTTATGAAGTTCATCCAGGACTATCGAATGAAGATGCTGATTCCAGAACTCCTTGTTGTGTTCGGGGTTTGGTATTTCCTTCCAATTCTAGATTCTTCATTCAATCCACTATATGGAAATGTATACACCGGATTCGGAATCTTCCAATACTTGTTCCAGCCACTGTTCTTCTTACCGAGTGGGTTGCTAGTCTTTCTCACAGCATTCACACTACATGGAATCTACCCCCTCGATAACTACCATGAGGGCAAGATCCCTGAACTACCTAAGGCTGCAGTCATCATGATTGCAATCTCATTCATTCTGTTGCCAGTGCTTGTATTTTTCCAGATGGTTGGTTACTATATGACTGAGATGACCGAGTTCATCAGCAGGAACCCACTCTGGGAACGAGTCGAAAGTGTTGGAGACCTTCTATTTTATGCTGGTCCTATGTTCTTTGTTGGTTTGCAATGGTGGCTTTTAATTCCTGTCTTCTTCCTATCACAAGGCGTTGATGGGATTCACAAGATCGCACACCATGAGACATCCAGCGAGAAAATTACTTGGATCTTCTACTTCCTCTGGCCCATGTCAATGCCGTTCTTCTTCGATTCCGTTGAAATCATGGCAATGGTTGCACTATCAATACCTGCGTTTGCATTCTACTCATACATTCGACCATACTATACATACGTGACCGCGGTTCACACATTTACATTCGCAGTACTTCTTATCTCAGCAGTTCTCTTGGCTCCAATGCTGCCGTTGATGAACATCTGGTTCCCAGGATTCATTCAGCCACATATACCTCCAAGAGTGATACCGTGGCCGTTCTGATTTCATTGAAGAGAAATTAAGTAACTAACTCAAAGTTTCTAGAACTTGGTAGAATATATCTTTGAATCGCGAGCTCTCATCGTGTATCTTCCTTGAAAGCTCTGGACTCGCACCAGAAAGACCACATTGCGTTGAGATCATTGAATTTCTCCCTACCAAGTCCAGGTCAACTCCACTGTCTTTCAGTAGCTGAATGTTATGAGTTAGGTTTCTCTGTAGGGTTTCAATTATTGACATGGAATACGAATCATCAACATTAGGCAAGACACCCAGGGCAAGGCCGCCTCCATCTTTTATGAACGAATTGATCTTCTCCGCTTGTTCTTGACTCACTTCAGCAGGATACCTAACAACATCAACGTGTATCAACTTTGGCTTGCTCTCCCACATGGGATACCATCCATCGAATTCGAGCTGTCTCCAGTCGTCACAGTAATGGAACGCTGGAATTACAGAGTCTGGGTAGATGCTGTCAGTCTTCTGGAATATGTCTCTGAGAGTAAGTCCAGGAACTTGTCCCTGCTTGATCATCTCTGATACAAACCCCAAGCCTGGATCATCTTGGCACAGAATGATGGAGTCGCAGAATTGTTGCAGGTATTGAACCTGACCTACTGCAATTCGAGTCATGAGCCTTAGAAAGAAATGGAACATGTTTTGTGTAATGTGTTGTTTCCCACTACGGTCCCTTGTACTAAAGCACATAGTGGCAGGGGCTGTCTGTTGTGTCTTGATGAATGGATAATGTGTCCCATCCCTCAAGAGATAGTAACTGTGTCCATGTTCCTCGTCGAGCATCAAGGGTTCATCATCACTGACAATCTCTCTGTATGTGTGAATGTCCACATCGAGAATGAAGTCGCCCTCTTCTTCAAACCCATCAGCAAGAACAGCGAACTGTCTTATCATATCCTCTTCCCGCAAAGCAGTAATGCTGTATATGTAAGGTAGTTTGAGTTTCTTCACATAGTCCACGGGTACTGAAGGATTGGGCTCACCTAGACTACCTACTCCAAAGAAATGGCCAGCCAGATCCTTGGGAATACCAGTCACCTGATCTATCCACCTCTTTTAACCTGACTCCGTCGACGTACCACCTTGTTGCAAGACTGTACAGCGGGACAACCATCACAGAGGTCTGGGATATCCTCAAGCCCCTGTTCCTCACCATAGAGCAGGAATTGCTCAGCAACTGAGGAGTCAGCTGTTGTGGACACCTCTTCTTCTCCTAGTTTTCTTCGAACCATGCATTTATGGTTGCGAAGTTTTTCACTGAGCTCTTCCACGTCACCCGATACTATGACAGCTGTGGGACCTACCTTCCTGACAATCTGTTTTGTGAAATCGGGTATCAACATCAGATCCTCAAGATCTTGTTCATTCTCGGTTTCAAAGAGCGTTACATCCGATATTGTTGTAAATGTGGTCTGAGATGTCCAATCTGTAATAGACCTCACAACATTTCTCGGAACAGGTTTGTTACTCTTCTTTTTCAGAAAACCAAGGATGTCGTCTTCTCTGAGTCCAATCTCAATTGCTTCGAAGACTGATTTGTCAGATATCTTGAATGTGCTAACCACGTCAGTCTGAACTGGTTCTGTTATTAGCATCAGACGGTACAGGTTCTGATATTCCATCTCGCTAGTAAACACTGTAAGCTCGAAGTTTGGAAGTACAAAGAAGGATTCTCGATTCCCAGGTGCTTCATACGGTGTTCCCTTGAGGACATTCTCACCCACATCGGTCAGTCTAACTGCAAGAAGTTTCTTCCCACGATATGCAGCTTCAATTAGCCCTAGAAGTATTGGGGTTTCAAGTGATAATTGAACTCTATCATCATCAACCTGAATCCACTTCAACTGCTGATTCTCAATGAAGAGTTCGCTCCTGATCCAGTCTCTCAGTTCCTCCACACTGACCCACTCTTCAGAAGTACTCTCTCTAAGCCTACAGATGGCTAGGTTGAGTGTGTATTCAGTGGGTTGGTCTGGTGTGGCCCAGATTGCTCTCGTTCTCCCTAGCTGGGACAGAAGTAATCTTCGCGCCACATGACGATGTTCGCCTGCGAATAAGAGATTAATCTTCGAAGGTAGCACTCGGTCTCCTTCTGCCACAGTATAGGCTCCCATTTTCCGAGCCATCTTTTGGACCAGTTCAAATCGTTCGTCTGTCGGCTTTGACATTGGTTCCTTGATATGGTCAATCTCTCTTCTTGGGAACTCCCATGAACTTGTAAGATGCACCTCTTTCTTTGCTAAATACGAAACGAGAAGGAGTATGTCAATGAGCAGAGTATCTCGCTCATTTACGATATTCTTTACCTTCTTTGGCTTCTCAGGTTGTGGTTCCGGCTTCGCTTCAAAGAAGTCTCTTAAATGAGGCATGAAGAAATTCAGGATCTTGAACTCAGCAACTTCTCGTCCAAATTCTGTCAACCTTGACATCATTCTTCTGATTATAATCCCTTTTTTCCTAAGGTCTCTCTCAGTCTGGTTCAGCTGACCATAGCTGTAAATCTTCCTGAAGGGTTTGAGGCGGTCGTAACTCATTGCTCCTCCACTGAGAGTTAGGATTCCTAACAGATCCCTCTCAAGTTGAGAAAAAGTGGCAAAGACTCTATCTCTTTCCTCTGGCATCCTCATCTTCTCAGCCAGCATTTTGATGAGAGAAGATCCACTGTCTTTTCCTGTAACATCAATGGACCAATACTGACATGCAACGAGCAGGTCTTCTCGTAGGATGTGTTCGATTTCTTTCTCAAGAGTTTCTTTTGCCATTATCATTACCGACCGCAAAATTGTCAGTTGCAAACAAGCGCCCAGCTTTTGAGCATTTAAGGAGCTTTTGGTTTTGTCATTTGAGCTACAGAACAGGGTTTTTAGCTCGATTTGAAAAAGAAACAAGCTTATCTTCACAAGATATGACTCGATTCTGGGTGAAAAATTGGAACCAGCCCTTTGGAGTGTAAAATACAGGCCCAAAGATTGGACTGATTTCGTTGGCAAAGAAAATACAATTAGTCAATTGAAATCCTTGGCTGAATCCAGTGTTTTTACGAACATGATTTTCTATGGGCCTGCTGGAACTGGAAAGACAGCTGCAGCTGAACTGTTCTCCAAAGAGATCTTGGGTGATAGTTTTGGCGCTAACTACAAGATTCTGAATATTCGTGATGTATGGGACATTCCCGTGACCAAGGCAAAACGATCTGTTCAAGATCTTGCGAAACTTAGCCGTGAACAGAGATCTGAATTAGATGAGTATATCTCTGTCGTGTTCCGTGAAGCTAAGGCTGCACGAAAAGCCCGAGGCCGTTCAGGAAATCCAACTAGAGGTGAATTACTTTCTGAGGCTATCAGGTTCTATGCGTCCACTGCTACGGTCACAGATGAAAAAGTCAAGATTTTGGTTCTAGACGAAGCTGATGCGTTGACCTGGAGTATGCAGCAGGCACTAAGAAGGATGATGGAGCTATACAGTGATTCATGCCGATTCATCCTTGTTACTCCAACACTCTCAGGATGGAGCCCTGCGATCATCTCGCGATCCCTTGCCTTGAACTTTCCCGCCTCCTCAGATGATGTTGTGAAGAAATTGATTGCCGACATTGCTGCAAAAGAGAAGGTGGCCATAGAGGATTCCGCAGTGGCAGCGATAGCAAGAGAATCTGCGGGAGACCTAAGACGTGCCATCAATTTACTCCAGATCGCATCTACTGCAAGCAACAATGTGACAGAAGATGTTGTCTACGAGCATTCTGAAACCCAACTGACTGCCAGAGCCCGGAACATTGTGACACTTGCACTCGATGGTCAGTATGAACCAGCAAGAAAAGAAATCAGGAACTTAGTTGCTATTAGTGGGTATTCTCCCCAAGAGGTCTGTCTTGAGATTGAACGGGACCTTGTGAAACGACCCTTCACTCCAGAAGTTCTAAGCAAAATCCTTGACAGGGTTGCAGAGATTGACTATCGTCTTCTTCAGGGTAAGAATGCCTTTGTTCACTTGGCCGCTATGTTGGCATCAATTCGTGCAATTTCAGCCGAGGAAACCTAAGATATGGGTTCGATGTTATTCTCTATTCTAATCTTATCACCCAACGCGGACATTAGATTGGGAGTAAGATCTTGAAGGTCATACAGAAATTCAGCTCTAAGTGAATTCTCCTTTCTTGAGATCATCTCATTGCTGATTGCCATTGTTAGCATTCGTCTTACTTGGCTTGGTCTGCCATAGCGACATCTGAAAGAGATGAATTCAACAGCATCCTCAACTTGAACAGGATTGCCTCTCTTTCTGAAAAGATGTGTGAGAATGAGAAGGAGATCTCTCCCGTTCATAGTCGCTGTGGGCTCCGACAGCCTTTTAGAAGTTGTCATGGATTTGCGCATACACATGATGGAATTCAATATCAAACAAGTTCATGGCCATACAATTTCTGAGCTAGAAGATCTTCTAGAGGACTCTTCTGATTCATTCGATGATATTGTAGTACTCAATCCCAAGTCCATAGGTGGTTGGTCCAACATCAATATCCTCGGTTCCTGTTCTGATATTGACTTCGTTCTCAAAATGCCCTGGTCAACTAAGAAGCATCAAGTTAACCCGTACACACAGCTGTATAAAACTGGAATCCACTATGCTCGATTGAATGTTGCTTCCCATCCGATTGAGTTTGGTCGATTGTCGGATTCCTCTGAAACACCCTTCTTCCTCACAGAGTATATCGAGGGAACCATTCACTCCACTATTCTAGATGCAAGTCCACTAGAATTACTCTCACTCAAGGAATCTCTTAGCATCGTGAGATCTGAGGTGCCAAAGGGAATTCCAAAATATGAAACACCTGCAGATTATCTTGCATTTATTCACAGAAAAGTAATGGAACATCCTTGGTTACAAAAAGCCACGACTCAGACTCGCCGATTGATTGAGGAACTCACTAAACTATTCCCAAAGGTTGAGTCCATGATGGACATCCTTGGGTATTGGTCAGGTGATGTCATGCATGGAGACCTATGGATTCCAAACATAGTTTTTCGTCCATCTCAAGAAGCCCTGTTACTTGATTTTGACGTTTGTGCTATTGGTGACTCTCGATATGACCTGTCCTATCTAATCGAAGGAAAAAGAATCGGAAACATTCCTACATTGATTCCTGACGAGGATCTAATCCTCGTCAACAAACTTCGTCCCCTCGCTCTCTCTTACATGATTGATTGGTCGATAGAGAGACTCCTCTCTATGGAGTCCGGAATAGTAGAACCTAACCTGAATACATTGAGACTTCGAAAGCTATTGCTTAGTTATGTTGAAAGTAACATAACACGATTGAAGATGCATCTTCCTATTTGAAGAAATCCTCAGGAGGAGTTTCCCAAATTCTCTCATCTGCAGAAGCAATTACATACTGGTATCCCTGCTCAGTAAGGAAGAGCTGTCGTTTCGCTGCAAAGTCCATATCTCGAGTGTCTTTTGTGATTAGGGAATAGAAACGAGCAAAACTCCCATCAGTTTTGGGTCTAAGAATCCTCCCCAATCGTTGTGCCTCTTCTTGACGTGACCCAAAAGTGCCTGAAACCTGAATCGCGACATTTGCATCAGGGAGATCAAGGGCAAAGTTAGCAACTTTGGAAACTATTAGGATCTTCTCCTCTCCCTCTCTGAATGCTCCATAGAGGCGTTGTCTCTCATCATTGTGAGTCTTGCCTGTGATCAAAGGTGCTTTGACTTCGTCTGCAATCAGTTTCAGTTGATCTAAGTACATACCGATTACCAGAATGTTGTCATTCTCGTGATGCTCAATCAGTTCCTTAATCATGTCAATCTTCAATGGATTCTCAGCTGCGATTCTGTATTTCTTCCTGTCTTCAGCCAGAGCATAGGGCCGTCGCAGATCATCCGGAAGGTCAAGTCTGATTTCATAGCATATTGCTGTTGCAATCCACCCTTGGTCCTCCAATTGCTTCCACGGCATGTCGAACCTCTTAGGACCAATTAGACTGAAGACATCTTCCTCTTTCTCATCCTCACGAACAAGCGTTGCTGTGAGACCCAGTCTTCTTGTAGCTTGTATTGTTGCAGTGACTCGAAACACCGGCGCCGGAAGTAGATGAACCTCATCGTAGATTATGAGTCCCCAGTTCCTGGCTTCAAATATCTGGAAGTGCGGGAATTTGTCCTCCCTTGACTTTCGCCATGTGAGAATCTGATATGTTGCAACTGTTACAGGGCGAATCTCTTTGTTATCCCCAGTGTACTCTCCAATGTCCTCAGGTTTTAGGGTGGTCTTGTCAAGTAATTCTGCAATCCATTGCCTTACAGCTACCACGTTGGGACACAGGATGATTGTAGAGGTCTGGAGTTTGTGCATTGCTCCAATCCCTACCATTGTCTTTCCAGCTCCACATGGAAGAACAACAACACCTGAGCCTCCTTTCACACCTCCTCCCGCATGAAAGATAGCAACCGCATCCTCTTGATATGCCCTTAGACCCCACTCTTTGCCCTCGAGCGTAGTATCACGGATTTGAAAGGGTAAGTGTTCGCCCTCAACATATCCCGCGATGTCTTCGACTGGATGGCCAATCTCAATCAAAGCGTGTTTTAGGAACCCACGTTGGTCTGGATCAACACGTATAGTGACCTCATCCATCCGCTCTATGAGGTATTCCCTGACCTTCTTGTTTGCCCAGATTTCCTCAGCGAGATCCTCCTCCTCACACAAGAGAAGGAGATCTGGCCCCTCCTTATACAATGAGAGCTGACCATATCTTGACATATAGTCAACAATCTCTCTTGCAATATTGCCAGGAATTGGGTACTTAGCAAACTCCTCCAGAGCGGCAATTACTTCACTCGGTGTCATCCCCATCGCTGCGGCATTCCAGAGACTCAGTGGTGTGACCCGATATGTGTGAACATACTCTGGGCTTTTTACAAGCTCAGCAAATCGTGCCAATGAATCACGTGCATCCTCGTATAGCGGGTTGTCTACCTCTAAGAGAACTGATTTGTCAGACTGCACTATGAGGGGATTGCTAGGGTTCGCCATTCTTTTCATCATCCAGATATGAATCGTTACATATTCCATTGTCCTATCCGCACGCGGAAAGCGTGGGACGGCCGAACTTCTGAGAAATAAATCCTTCCCTATCGGCCTGTTTTATTCTCGCTGTGACCGTAACGCCTATATACTTCTGATTTCGAGCTCGAAGTAATTGGTTAACGGAGGTGCAATGAACACATGATTGTAATCAAAGTAGATACTGTAGTAGTTTCCTGCACCGACATTGAGAAAGCCTAACTGGTTTTCGCTGCTTCTGTGTGCTTTTTCATTCATTCTACGCATCATGTATGAATGGTCATTGAAGTACAACGTTTGTTGTGGGTTTCGACTTCTTGCGGTTTGATGTGCTACTAATGTAAGATGCGTGTCGCTCAGCCGATGAGAGTGAAACAAAAAGTGTATACTAACAATCACAAAGAGAATGGTTCACCTAAAGAAGGTAGCGTGAACCTAGAAAGCAGATGTTTGGATAGGCAAAGTCCAAAGAAGCGCAAGGCGCCCCTCTTGGAACACATTCCTGGGATATACCATGGAATAAGGCTCTCACCTAACGAGGTGGCTTAAGATATGTCCCCTGTAGTGGAGAAGCTGAATCCTAGAAAACCAAGTGCGCTCTCTGTCAAGAGAGATGGTCAGCGAGGAAACAAGAGAGGATGGACTGTCGCGATCAATGAGATTACTCTAGATGAAGTTAGGGATGATGCTGTAAACTTCGGGCTTGCTACTGAGGTCAAGTATCAGATGAATGCTGGAAAGGAAGCATCAATCTACCTGGCGAATTGGAAAGATTTCCCACTCATCCTGAAGGCTTACAGATTCTGGCAGTCTGCACAAGCGAAGAAGAGCAAGGGATTCTTTGCTCCTGGACGGATGCAGGCTATAGCCGCAAGGGAATACGACTTACTCCTTGCTTGTTTCAAAGCAGGAATGAATGTCCCTACTCCCATTGGCCGAGTTGGCAATTATCTCACCATGAGATTGATTGGCGATGAGAATGGACCTGCGCCTCAACTGAGGACTGTCCAGCTCGAGGAACCTGACATCGTACTAGATGAGATTCTAGATGACTATCTCACAATGTACAGAGATGTCAATTATGTCCATGGGGACCTCAGTGCCTACAACATCTTATGGTGGGAAGGTCGAGCGTGGATTATTGATTTACCTCAGGCGTATCAGGTCGGTCCTTGGGCTGACATGAAGCAAGCTGCAACACTACTACGTCGAGATATCGTTAATCTACTCCGATACTTCAAGAAATACGGAATACGAAGAGACCCTGATGAAATAGTCAAGGTCTTCCTCTCAGAGTACGTTCCTCATAATCTGAGGAACTATGATGAGATCCTTGTTGGGGGTGCTTGAATGAGTCGAGTAGACAAATTCAATCCCCTAGCAAAGGGCAGCGCAATCGATCAGAAACGAGATGCATTGAGGGGTGGCACATGTGGTAAAGCAGCGATAGGAGAACCGAGATTTCAGGAGATTCGAGCAGAGGCAATCATGTACGGACTAGCAACTGATGTACTCTACCCTATCAGTGCTGGAAAGGAAGCCTCGATTTATCTTGCCCTCTGGAAGGATCATCCAATCGTTCTGAAAGCCTACAGACTATGGTCAACGCCTCATAAGCTCTCTATGACAAAGGGACACATCAGAGAGTCCAGTGGAAAGAAGACACGATGGATTCTCGGTTTGATTGAGGACATTGCAGTCACAGAGTTTGATGTTCTTCAAAACTGCTTCAATGCCGGTGTGAGGATTCCTACTCCCA
This sequence comes from Candidatus Thorarchaeota archaeon, assembly GCA_050124975.1. GTDB lineage: Archaea > Asgardarchaeota > Thorarchaeia > Thorarchaeales > Thorarchaeaceae > SMTZ1-45. Next base: position 11,260 of record JASFEF010000028.1, read on the forward strand.
TCTCACGAGTAGCTAACTACTTGACAATGCGCTTCATTGGAGATGGGGAAACCCCCGCACCTCAACTAAGAGAGGTTGAGCTTGAAGATCCTGAGGTTGTGATGAATGAGATTTTTGACCAGTACTTGAAGATGTATCGAGATGCTCATTATACGCATGGAGACCTCAGTGCGTACAACATCCTGTGGTGGAACAATAATCCTTGGATTATCGACGTTCCGCAGAGTGAGCCTGTGAACAAGTGGTCTGACATGAACAAGGTGGAACTATTCCTTCGCCGTGACATCATGAACATTCTCAAGTATTTCAAGAGCTACGGGATTGAACGAGATCCAGAGTATATTCTCAATGTCTTTCTTGACGCGTACATTCCTACCAATCTCCGAAATTATAGAGAGCTGAGGAATGAAGGATTGGAACTCCTGTAGACTCTCTCTATAGGAGTTTCCTAATCGACGCTGTCCTACATGAATTGAAAGAAAAGATAATGAGCCTCAAGCTTGCGGCCGAGGCTCCACATACGACATCGTTTTGGACGGGTTCGTCGGGCTAGACCTACTCTCCTGACGCCCATAACGGGCTCTAGATAGTTATCTAGGAAACCTTTCTGAGGACCACTCTGGATACTCCAGGGATCTTCTTTAGGCTGTCTTCGAGTTCGTTGAGTGTGACTACCAGCTGATCTGGTATGAAGTAACACTCATAGTAACAGCGTTCACCGCGCAAGCATACACCTGTTGTGAAGATGATGTCGCTCAGCTTTGCATCATTGAATGCAAAGTTTAGCTGCTTCAGGAAGTTTCGTGAGAGATCAGAGATCTCTATCCTGAGCAGATAAATGTCCTCATTAGCGACGGGGAAGATCTTCACGACGCGGTCTTTGTGGTGCATCACCACTAACCCTGCCTTCTCCCCGATGTCCGCCACAAATTCAGCCGGGAACACAACTGGTTCTCCGGGTGTTAGGTGAAGAATTATTGCTGAGGTCGCACCCTCTTTATCAATAACCATTAGATTGGTACACGTCCTTCAGGGTCTTGTACTTCATTTACGTTCTGTCTGTCTATATATAACTTATCCGTGTTGGATATAGATTGGAGTCTTGCATATAGAATAGACAACTTTCAAGGAATTTTACTCGTTCATATGCGAAAATAGGTTTGTATTACTTCGCTGAAGTGTATTCTTGAGTCGGAATCTATAATTGGAATCGTGTTCTCGACTTGGCTGAGGAGAGAGAATCGTGCATCCGCGTATCTTGCAACTTGTTGGTCTGATACTTGTGATAGTTTCAGTAGCAATGACATATATCGTATATCAGAGTACAATAATTACCGGGGAACCAGACCTGTTCATAATGATTACATCTGGAATGGTTGCCTGGGCTATAGTTGCCCTGCCAGAGCTTGTTATTGGACTCTGGCTATTAACAAAAGGAACCCGAGAATCCCGTATTGGAGATGTATCAGGGGATCTCATTCCTCTAGTACAGAAAGAGGGTAGAATAAGTGTTGACGATGCTGCAAGAGAACTTGATGTTGAACCACAGGTTGTGGCTGATGCCGCTGAGAAACTAGCAAAACGGCGACTACCTCTAGTCTATCTTGATCAACGAGCTCATGAGATTGTAAGTCCAAAGGCAGTGTCATTGAAGGAGAGTCTTTTGCATCTTCTCTATGCACAGCGACGAATGACCTTTGATCAGATTCAGAAAGTAACAGAGTCTACAGATGAGCAGATTGTCGATGCGCTGAAGGAACTGTCGAAGCAGGATAGATTTAGAGGAGTCATTGACGAAAACTCTAGAGTAGTTTACACACAGGAAGCGGTTTCACAACTTCCAAAGGCTGTTACTGTCTGTCCCAACTGTGATGGTAAGCTTGATGCTCCAATCCTTCCTGGAGAGGAAGAATACTGTCCATATTGTGGACATATCATCACAAACCGTCTGGACTAATGTTCAAACAGCACAAGCGTAAGCTAGATTGCCTTCATGTTTGACAATTTGGGCACTTCGTCGCCCTGAGTTCAAGTCCGACAAGAATGAGCCAATCCCCTCATTGACATCTTGATATGTCATCTCTGCACCATTTCTTCTCAATGCCACTGGGGCATAGCTCTCCTTCAGGATCGCTGAATAGTCTCTTCGCAAACCCATCTTATCTCCGAAGATCTCAACGCCCTGGACCTCTCCATTGACTGTCACTATCATCCCTATCTCATCATCTGACCATTTGAAGCGGCTCACATACCTCTCAAACTCATGTCCATGATGTACATAGAGTTCACCTAGTGCATTTGTGCCGGAACGCACTCCCCAAGCTGAAAGGATCTGTTGCACCATGTTCCACACGTGTTGTTGATTGTTCCCCTGCAGGATTGCTTTCCGCATAGAAATCGGTGTGTTTGTGTGTAACCACTCGCCATGAGAGTGCTCCCACCTTCCTGCTTCGATACAGAAGACATTCAGGTCCCTATGGCCTTCAACTATCGAACTCTCAGTAACAATACGATCCTGTTTTCCGCCACCAAGAACTCCTTCTCCGCACCTGATCAGTGTAGGTTCTTCAGCGAAGAAGCGGAGTCTTGGGACATCGCCTGTTTCTTCAACCTTCATGTTGCCCATTTCAAGAGCAATCTGAGTCGACACAATTCCATTGTAAAGCTCGGCACTAGCATCGATCAACCCAGTCACAGCTAAGTTTCCCTGAATCTGTGGTGTGGTCATTTCTGATTGCTCGATGAGCTTCAATACTTGACTTGCAGCCCCACTACTCATGATGCCACCCTCACCATTTGTAGGTCTTTTGATTCTATAAAAACCACACAGAATACTAATCGAATCTACCTCGATGAACTTCCCATCGCTGAACTACTGAACCCCCTCTGACTACATAATAGTGGTCGAAGAGATTTGCTGTGAGACAGGAGTGATTGGGGAGAATACGAACCTTAGAGCCATGACTGAACCCAAGATCTCTCTTTCCAGTAGTGCGGATTTTCCCATGCTCCTGCGAGAGAGATTCGATGATACTTACATTGTCCAAATGACCTGCGTTATAATCTTGGATGATTTTTCCATATCCTGCATTCGGGTCGATATGTCTTGGTCCCAAATCTTTTGATAATGCTGTTGCACCAGCATCGATGATTACCCTATTCTCATTCATACTGATGACACTTGAGAGAACTGTGAGTGCACAATCAGTCACATCACAAGAACCTAGAGCAACCTGTGTGTAGTCAAAGAACACATAGTTGCCAGGGCGGATTTCTGTTATACTTTCATGGAATGTGTCTGCAAGACGTGCTGTAGGTGTTGAACCTATGCTCACCACCTCGGGCGTCATTCTTGCATCCTCTTCTTTCAAGGTTTGTGAAAATCGAACCATGACGTCTTGTTCATGCTTGGCGATGGTCTTGATTTCAGCAACAGTTTTTGCTTCATAGGAATGACCTGCGTGGGTCAGTATCCCCTTGAAGTTAAGAAGTGGATGAACAGCAATCTCCCTGACAAGATCAATGGCCGCAGGAGAGGATGGATCTATTCCACATCTAGGCAAGCCACAGTCAATCTTGACCAACACATCTAGTTCAAGCTGGTTTTCTTTGCAGAATAATCCAAGATTCCTCGCTACGGTTGGATGGTCCACTAACACATTGAGATGAGTTATCTCTGAGAGTTTTCGAACACCTTCGAATTTGTCACTTGCAAGTGGTACTGCATACGTGATATCAGTGAACCCTGCTTTTGCGAAAGCACTGGCCTCCGCCAATGTAGAGACTGTGATTCCTTGAGCCCCAGCTCGAACCTGCTTCTCTCCAATCTCAATGCATTTGTGTGTCTTGATGTGAGGTCGAAGACTCACTCCTCCTTCCCGTGCTCGGGTCGCCATTTCTGAGATGTTTCTCTCCAGCCTATCGAGGTCCACTAAAGCCGCTGGTGTTGTCAGGTCTAGAAGTTCTTGGTTAGACAAGTCTGTAATCCTCCTGCACTAGGTAATGCCATGCTGGTCTCCACGAACTCTTCTTCTTAGGTTCAATCGAGCTTCGTCAATCTTCTCGCTGATTCTGCTCTTTTTTGGCCAGAACTCCTTGATCTCATCAAACCCATGGACATCCCAGTAGAGGGGGCAAGCTCCATAGCAGTAGTCAAAGTGCTCACAGACTTTACATCCTTCAGGAGCAAAGTCTTTTGCTCTCCAAAACTGTGATGCTCTATTGTACCACACTTTCTCAAAACCCTCTGTGAGTAGATTGCCCACAGGTTCACTGAAACTTGAACAAGGTAAGAGACCCCCCTCTGCATCAACTGAGAGTAAGCCATCACAACAGGCACAGCTTTTTGCACCGAGTCCATGTGCTATAGGGTTGAACAGACACACGGGTGTTGGTGCATACCAGACAAACTGAATGCCTTTCTTGTTTGCACGTTTCTTGACCCGTTTAACAATGTCTTTGATCTCTTCATACTTAATCTGAAGTTCTTCCCTGAGCTTGGCTGCTGTTCCTGTGTAGATGACCATATTCATGCTGAAGTATGTAAGGTTCAACTCATCAGAATGAAAGTCAACAAGTTCCTCCAACTTGTCCAGATTCGGTCTACAGATGGTAGTATTGCAGTGAGTGTAGATGTCGGTCTCTTGAAGGTTCTTTATGCCCTGAACAGTCTTGTCAAATGCTCCTGGAATTCCCACAATGTAGTCGTGAGTTTCTGCATCCGGACCCTCAATGGAAACCTGGGCACTGTTCAGCCCAGCATCTACAAGCTTCTGTACATACTCTTTGTCATGACAACGAATTCCATTTGTGATGAGATTGACTCGGAGTCCTTTCTTTCGAGCATGGGTGATGAGCTCAAACAAATCGTCACGAAGTGTAGGTTCTCCTCCAGTGAAAGACAAGCTGGGGACATGGGCATCATCGACGATTATATCGATGACCCGCTTCACCTCTTCTGTAGTCATCTCTCCAGAGTCTCGATAGGGTGAATATGCATAACAGAATCTACACTTGTTGTTGCATCTATAGGTGAGTGCTATCTCACTTAGAACTGGATACTTGATCTCACCCTCTCCAAACGGAACAATCTTTGCTGTCTTGTAACTGTAGATGTTTTGGTTTCCAATCGTCATGTTTCTGAGGTCATCAACGAAAGCTGCTAGGTCATTCACCACGACCTGCCTGTCTCCTCCAGCTTCTACAAAGTGGTTGATGATGTCATCTAGTGTTTCACCATCAAGGAGTTTCTTGAGCATCCGCATCCCTGTTTCATTGAGATGCATCGTCTTGTTGGGTCTAAGGATGAGCAGGTTGTCTTGAGGTCTCACGAAGAAAAAGTCTCTAACCTCTTCAATGAATGCTGGGACCCACTTCAGGTCCTCCATTGTATAGTCATAATGAGGTTTTGAACGAGGTGAGGTCATTGATAACGATGTTTTATCTCAACATCTTAAGGCTTCGGGAAGAGATGAAAGGCTTATCAGTCCCCAATCTTGAGATATGAATAACATCGTCGTGGAGTGTGTTCAATGAGCACAAGTGAAACAAAGTTACCATATGGAACGATAACAAAGAAGAAACTAATCATGCATTTCAGTGCATATGACATCGATTTACCAGTGATTGCTGCTGGTATTCGTGAGCGAATGGATGTTTTGCGAGAGCTTGATGTTTCATTCGCAGGTTTTGGAACTGAAGTGCCTGAGCAAATGACTGAACAAACACCTGCAGTCATCAAATGCTTCTTTGAATACATCGGGAAAGAATCTGATGCAACAGTCATCCTGAAGAGAGTCTATCATCTTGTTTGGGGCGGCATGATAGTGGAATTCCCTGATCTTGAAGAGTGGGCAGCTGCGAAAGCAGACCTATCAAATCTGACCATCGCACAAGCTGACGTTCTTCGAGCCCAGCGAGGCGACTGATATTATCAATGAGTTTAGTGTTTGGAGAGCATTTGACAAGAGGGTAATGATGTGAAGAGAGGCCTGGCAAACGCTTTCATAATTGGTCTGATTGTAGTATCAGTTGTACCAATCTGTTATACAGATGGTGTTCCAAGCCAAACGCCAGTTGTGAATCTTGATAGTGTCATTGTAGATGTAGTAGTTTTACCGAACGGAAGAATAAATGTCACATACTGGATCACAATCACTGTGGTGAGTGAATCTCTAGGAGGGTTTGATCTTCTCGGGATTCAGGAAACCACAATTCATGATTCAAGTAGAGCATATGCTGAGGTTGGAGAAAACAAGTACAATCTGATTGTTACAACAAAGTCAGGTGGATATGGTCTCGATTGGACTCCTCGTACTCAGGAGGGTGAAAAAGTCACCGTTGTCTTTGGTTATTTCAGTACAAATCGAGTTATCGAGAAAACAACATCCGGAACATATGGTGACCTTGGAGTTCTAAATTGGGCACCTGTTCAATGGTCTCAAGGAATCGATTACGAATCTGTCCAAGTCATTTATCCCATCGAAATGAACGCATCATGGATTGAAACAAATCACGGAGTCACTGCAGAAGGTGCTGAGTTCGCAGGCTATGTTGTGGATGAAGATCAAGGTCTATGGGATGGAGGTAGCTTCACAAACTTCGAAGAAGAAAACCTTCTTGCATACCCATACAACGCTGCAGCAGATCCCCGGTTCTTCACAGTTAGTCTGGGACACAACTCAGTTGGAGATTACGACCATTTCCGAGTTTTTCACTACACCAACTGGAGCTTCTATGAACCATTTCTTGAAGCCGGTGCTCTTGGAATCGATTATGTTCCAATCATCAATGCCCAAGCAGATACTCTCTTTGATCTTCAGCTTGCAGTGTTCAATTATGGTGATGCCGACTTGGAAGCGGTCGAAATAACGATGTCACTTCCTGAAAACATCACACTAACTTCCGGATCTGTGACGACGCACGTTGGCGACCTTTCGGGAGGAGAAACATGGTATGAGTCCTACTCGTTCGTACCTGCAAATGTACCAGCCATCTTAACAATATCCTTCCAAGTGAGTGCCTCGAATCTGAACTCAACAGAGTGGCTCACATTCTCTGTTGATGTTTATGTCCAAGAGTATATTCCTCCCCTGATTCCTCCAAACCTTCTTTTTGGGGGAGCCGCCATCTTTGTTGCACTTGGATTCATCTTCTATGGGTACCGCAGAGTAACCCGTACCTATGGTGCAAAATGGGAGGCTGATGATACAACCTATGTCTATGAGAGTCCTGAGATAGCAATTCAGACATTCGGTGAACCAGGAACGGTGGCTGAGCTGGATCCAATAGAATCTGCCTTCTTCATGAACACAACGCGACAAAAGCTCGTGTCTATGATTCTCATGTCCTGTGTTAGGAAAGGTGCAGTTCGAGTACTGTCCACTGACCCACTGAAAGTGTCGGTTACGGGACTTCAGTTCCAAGACTTGACCTACTATGAGGAACTCTTCGTAGCAGCCATCGTTGACGATGAGCTTGATTCTGACAAGGTCGATGACATGCTTGAAGAGTTGGCTGACAAAGTACAGGAGAAAGCCTGGAGTGCAGACTTTGAAGCCACAAAGACACAACATGATGAGATGGTCGATGGAGCTTGGGAGGAACTAGAATCGTATCCAACACTTGATGGTAGAATGGATTACTACTTCAACCGTCAGTATCATGGCGGTGGTTGGGCTTGGTATTGGATATACATGCATCCCAGACACGATCACATTGGTGATGTCTTCGACAGACCAGGTCCTTCAATTTCACCCCCGCAAGTACCAGACTGGTTTTCACAACTCTCTGAAGCCACAGGGCATGCCGTAAGTGGTGTTGGCAGAGTTGTAGGCGATGTGGCTGCAACCACTGGTCAGATCATGAACAATGTTGCCAACACAATCGGTAGCGTTCTCGAAGGTGTGGGTAGTATTATCACAGAACCACTCAAACCACTGATTGAGAGTACAAGCAGATGTGTTTCACATGACGCCTGCCACAGTGCCTGTGTTTCACATGATGCATGTCACAGCGCTTGTCATAGTGCCTGCCATAGTGCTTGTGTTTGTCACAGTGCTTGTCACAGTGCCTGCCATAGTGCTTGCGTATCTGGAGGATTTAGATAACCTGATCAATAATCTGTGAAAATCCAGACTACATCAACAGATGTGACATTCCCCAGTGTGAGAAAAGATGTCACGACACCACGAACCACTACAATCGAATTTAGAGTTGAGGCTCCTTCCCACACAAATCCCAATCCGTTTGGTCCATCCATTATTGTGAGGAAGTTTCCAAGCCTTGCAGTGACTTCACCTTTGACTGTCACATGTGTGCCATTTGACACGAGTCCATCATTGATATCGTTAATACTAGTTAGACCAATCAAACCATCATGCCATGCCACCACACCAATGGTGACAATGGTCAACATTACAACCACTAGAATGATCTTTGTAACTGGTCTTCGTTTCTTCCTTGGCATGCTACTCCACCATCTATTTGGAACACATCCCGGGTTTTTAGTCTGACGGCTTGAAGGGGAAACACTTTAGGTCGGGTTACTTGTTCAAGAAATGATTACAATGGATGCAGCAGAGAGTTTTGTAAGGCTCTGTGGAGAGGTTGGCAACTATACTGAGAAAATGACTGGAGTCAGTGTTGTAGATGCTTACTTTGGACCTAAGGAGTTTCATCCGAAGAAACAGAGTAAGGAAAAAGCTCCGACTGACCTTGTTCATGATATCCATCGGGCATTTGATGCGTTGAGAGATGATATTGATGACCCTCTTCGTCTGGAATATATGATGGGAGAGCTTCATTCATTGAATGTGGTTGTAGACTGGCTCGGTGGAAAAAAGATGACTTATGCAGAGCTTGTTGAGGGTCTCTTTCACATCAAACTGAAGAAGTTTCCACAGGCTGAGATTGATAAAACCATTCAGCTCGTTGAGGAACTGATTTCTGAATTTCCTGGCGACAATCTGCGTGATAAGATCACCCGATTCACCACAGAGGGTGAAATAACTGGTGAGGCCCTGCAGAGTCTAATAGAGAATGAACTCCAGGAGAAATCTGTGGAGGTTGGTCAGATGTTCAGAGACAAAGTATTCTCTTTGATGGGCGCTTCAGTCCCAGACAAAGGAGTTCAATATGAATCTGTTAAAAATGAACCATGGGCAGGCTATAACTGGTACAAAGGGGGTTTCACATCTCTCAACCAATTCAACATCGATTCTAAATTCAACAAGGATACCCTGCAAAACGTGATCTACCACGAGTATGAACATCATGTATCCAACCTCTGGCGTGAGAAAGCATATCTAAACAGTCAGAATCTGGAATTGTCCGTAGTGCCACTTCATACAGGTCGTTGTGTTATCTCTGAGGGAACAGCAGATACAGCAAAGGAATTCTTGGGTGTCACAGATGACAGTCCGAGAATGGCTGTTGTCAATACACTCTATACTCTGAGACGAATGACCGGAATCAATGCTGCTTTCATGATGAATGAGGAAGGAAAAACTGCTGATGAAGCAGTAGATTATATGGTCGATCGAGGTTTTAGAACGCGAGAATCAGCTCAACAATCAATCAATTTCATATCTCCTACGAAAAAGGATGGTTCTCCAAACTTCTTTGCTCCCTATATCTACACATATTTCATTGGAAGGACAGACTTTGTACTACCAATGTATCTTAAAGCTGTTGAGAAAGATGTTCTTCCAGACTTTTACAAAACCATCTATATGAACCCTTATTCAGGTTCAAGTGTAACATGGGATAAGGCATTCGAGTGGATGTGACAGATAGATTGTGCCAAAGACAAAGAAGAAACGCCCTGGGACTGGGATGAGTAAACAGTTTGAAACAATTCTTTGCATCACTCAAATAGGGCTGTTGATTTTGCTATATGTTCTTAGAACCTTCCTTCAAGCTCAAGCAACAGAACTAATCATTATCTATTTCGCAATCACAGCTCTAGTAATCATTGTACTTTATGCAATCAATCCGAGTGCAGCTGATAAGGCAATGGATGCTCTCCCAAGAGGAAGATATCCTTAGATCAGATCCCTTAATCGCCTCTGAAGTGAGAAAAAGAGAAGAAGTGTGATGGCTCGCAACCATCACACATTAAATGAGTGAACTATCTTCGATTTTGGGCTCTATCATAAGCGCTCTCCAATTCCCTACCCATTGGGCTTGGAATGGCTGTTCTCTGGAAGTCGCCCTCTTTGCGTCTAATGAAGACATAGAGAAGGGTCACGTAGACGATGTCAAACGTACGCAGGACAATCGTGCTCGGGATGGCTGCAAATACGATGAAGACTACCGTGATCAGTATCGTCATAATCAAATCGCCTCCCGAGTAGAACCAACCAAAGAGGGCTCCACCAATAGCAAAACCGATGAAGAACATGAATGCCAATACTCCAAAACCCCATCTTACAGCAGTTTCTTTGATCATGACATCAACGAAGTTCTTCCTGACGAGACCTGCGCTCCTCTTGATACCCTTCGTTGCACTAAGTTCCTCCGCAACCATGGCTGGTATTGTGAAGTAGTTTATGAGTGCCCAAATCCATCCGATGACGCCTTCAGCAGCGTATCCAACACCACGACCTATTGCACTCTGTGATCTTCGTGCGACGGCTTGAATTATCATTCTGATGATAGTCACAATCACACTCATTATGCTCAGGACAATTAGCCCTCCGACAACACCGAGGGACGCCTTCACACCATCGCCAAGACCTGGGTCCTTACCTCGCATGTAGATGTAGGTTATTGCTGAGGTTGTTGCATACGAGAAGTTGTAGAAGAAGATGGTGACGAATAGATAGACAACAATACCAATTGCAAAAGGCCATCCATTCTCCAAGGTTATGTCGACATTCCCAAGAAGGATGTTCATTCCATCCGGAATGACGACAAGCATGATTCCAGCAAAGAACAAAGCAGAAACAAGTGTGAAGATCATTGTCAGGAATGGAGG
>JASFEF010000029.1:0-22116 GCA_050124975.1 Candidatus Thorarchaeota archaeon
CAGATGATGAGATTCTTGTTGCCACAGAATTCACAAGACTACACGATGGCCAAGGAAACCTCTGGCTTCCTTGGTCTGACACTGAATCAAAACTGCCCTCTGCCAAGCTAGGAGTGGCTATGACAATAAAAGACGCATCCGCCACATTCAATGACATCGGTACAATGACCATCGAACCTGGCGACTACTCCAATCTTGTCACCAGTGTCGCAGCCTACGCAGAGCGAGGCAATAAGGTTGTTCCACTAGGTCTTGATGAGCTTCTAGCCTATGAACAAGCAGCAGAGGCTGCCCTCTCAGAGCTCTACGTGAAGTTTGCAGAGTGGGACAAGAAGCGATTGATGCTTGCAGGTGCGGTGGCCTACTGGAGAGGATTCGTCAGATACACCGACAGAGTTGGCATCACAGACAAGATTGACTGGGACATCTCTCAGTCCGTGATAGACGAGTATGTTCCATACTTCATGGACAATGATGCTGACCCAGCCTTCATCAGATTCGGTCGCTTTGATGATGAAATGGAGGAGGATCCTACACTCTACCTACTACCCGAATAGGTGATTATCGTGGTAGAACTCAATGATGCAGACGAGTATGTTCACAAACCTACTGAACGACCAGACTGGCGTGAGAGTTACTACTTCAACTGGGTTGATTTGGATACAGGTGTGTCAGGGTTCTCAACAATAGGTCTTCTCCCTAATGCATCAAAGAGAGAGTTTGTCTTTGCTCTGTTCTATGATGGAGAGCGCGAGGCGTATTTTGTGGAGCCTGATGGACCTGTTCCAGAGGACTTCCACGAATCACTCTCGGATGGAGTTCTTTCCTATGAGGTCGTTGAACCCTTCAAGGAGTGGAGAATACTCTACAAAGGAAAGAATCTCAAGGCTGACATCAACTGGATTAGTCGATTTCCAGCTTATGACTTTGGGCAAGGGAGCGGGACCTCTTGGGCAGGCCATTTTGAGCAGTCTGGCGCCCCGAGAGGGAGGATTGAGTTCTCTGATGGCAAGATTATCGAGTTCAAAGGACTCGGAGAACGGGACAAGAGCTGGGGATCTCGTGACTGGCACATTGAGAGTTGGTATGCACTGCATGCCCAATTTGACGAGATATCAATTGGTCTACGACTTGATACTGTGAAAGGTGAGCTTCACCCCTCAGGTGGAATCAGTACTGCTAATAGACACACCCCAATCACAAAAGTCGACCTTGAAACCATCTATCATGATGACAAACCAGGTCTTCCGATTGGTGCTCTGACTAAGGTCTTTGGCGAGGACAATAGTTGCTATACATTGAAGTCTTCGCTGATTTCACCAACAAGTTTTGTCAGATTTGCACGTGAATTCCCTGGAGGGACAACAGAGCTCTTTGAAGAAATGGCAGTCCATCATTGTGATGAGCTCGAGGCTCAGGGGACAGGATTGATTGAGTGGCTGTTCACGCACCCGAAAGAATAGGCAACTGAAGGACTATTTCTAGGTCCTTCAGTTTCCGCTCGTTTTACCAACTCAAACCCAATATTGACGCAAGAAGCCATGCACACAGAATTGAGTTGACCATAGCTCCAAGCCAACGATTTCCAGTCACACGATAGGCAAACATAGTGATTACAGTGCATGCTGCAAACCAGGGTGCGAATGCATAGAAGAACAACCAGGAGTAGCCAATCATGTGAGGAACAAGAGGGGCTCCTGCAAGGTATCCTCCTAAGAATTCGAATGCAATCAGGATGAGGTAGGGGATTGTCTTGATGAATACTGCTTTCACAGTCCAATTGAATTGAACCCTTGCCCAGGACCCAGAGCTCTCTGGGAGCATAATACCTGTCAGCCATGCACCATCAACCAGGGTGTAGACTAGGAACACCACGAAGTAAAGCGGCACCAATCTTGCTTGTCCCAAAGTCAGGTCGTGGAGTCCAGGAAGGAAGCATCTCAGGTCCAAGACAAGTCCAAGATCCACCAATAAGGTCAGCAGATATAGCCAAGCAAATACAATGAGGGTCAATGCAAAGGTCTTCAACAAATAGAATGCTGTTGACCAGTCTATTTTTCTCTGGGATCGTAAGATTATGAAAAGAACCAATAAAACACTGAGTCCACTTCCTAGAATCACTGCCACTCCTGCTAATCCATAAACTGTGGGAAACGGAATCACCAAAGCTAAGATGATAACAATCAGAGCTAAGATGATACCAATAGAGCGCTGTTCGCCAGTTCCGAGCAACTCTCGTACTGTTGGGGATGACCCACCTCTTTTCTTCTGGGATCGTAAGATTATGAAAAGAACCAATAAAGCAACGAGTCCACTTCCTAGAATCCATGCTACTACTGCTAATCCATAAAATGTGGGAAACGGAATCACTGAGGCTAAGAAGATACCAACAACAAGGAATGGGAAGAAGGTGATAACACCAATCAATCCTAATACAATCCCATTAAGATAGAAAGACCTCTTGGTAGCTGGTTCGTCAGTTGGGTTTCCTTTTAGACTAGAGAATATGGAGGTGTCAAGCAAAATTACGATCAAAGGGAAGATTGTAAGAAGAGCTCCTATCAATCCAAAAAGTCCGCCAAGTAACCAAAATGGATACAAAATAGATGTGCTCGCTATCCAGTGTTCATCTTCAACTCCTCCCTTTAAGCTGTTTTTCATCCATTCAACACTTTCGCTCACAATGACTGGGTCAACCGTTTCGAAGAGATGATTTGTTGATGGGAACACAGCACGTCTTGCTGTGTTACTAGCAAAATCACCGTATGTCGTTTCTGGTTCCACTCCAGTTACATTGAACCATGGATCTAGAAGAGCTGGATTATGGGGATAGCTTGATAGAGAATCGAAGTTGCCAGTAGCCAAGAGGGTGTTTGGAATATAGGACATATTTGACCTGAACCCTGAACCAACAAGAACCAAGGCTCGAACATAGACACTCGACTCATTCAAGGCCGCCCATGAGATTCCTCCTCCCATGCTATGCCCAATCAAACCAATCTGTGTATCATCAACAAAAGTGCGACTGGAGATATATTCCAATGCAGCAGTTCCACTACCTGATCCTGTTTCCGAGTTTCCATGACCATTAGCATCAATTGTCAGGACCACAAACCCACGTCGTGCAAGTTCTATTCCAAAAGCCATCAACCACTCCTTATTCTGGTGTACTCCATGAATTACGACCACCCCGGGCAAAGGGTTACTATCAGTCGCATAGGTCGGTTTCTGAAGCGTGCTATGTATATTGGATCCATCTGCTGCCTGAAAATCGACCTCTGTGACAACAACAGACCCAAATCCACTCTGCACACTTGCTGCTAGCAAGGTTCCTGAGAGCATGATAACAAGACCAAGAACAAGTACAAGGTATCTTCGTTTAATGTGCAAATCTGAATCCGCCTTTATGTGTGTAAACCCTGTTGTGCAAAATTCCGTCTTTTATTTCAACCGAATATCAAGCCACAATCCATATCTCACAGCGAGTGAAGGAAACAGACACCTATGTCAGACTGGGACCAAATATTCACAGAAAGAGGTCGGGTGTTCACAGAACCCCACTCACACATTGATCGAGTCGTGAACCTAATCCAAGACAAGGACGGGTCAAGAGTTCTTGATCTTGGGTGTGGAACTGGTCGACATGTGGTCTATCTTTCAAGACTCGGTTTTGATGTGTATGGGTTTGATGTTTCTCAACAAGCACTCTCAATGACGACGAAGTGGCTTGATGAAGAGAATCTCAAAGCAGACCTCCGCAAACATCGGATGGAAGACACATTTCCATATGATGACAACTTCTTTGACGCAGTGATATCAACTCAAGTAATCCACCACAATATGATGAATGACATCAGAAAGACAATCAAGGAAATAGAACGGGTTCTAAGACCAAATGGATTGCTCTTTGTCACTTTCCCAGTATTTCATCCAGGTCCTGTTGACGAGGATGACGACTGGGAACTGGTGGAGGTGGAGGATGGAACGTACATTCCGAATAAGGGATGGGAGAGTGGGATTCCGCACCATTATTTCACGATGGATGAGATTCCAATTGAATTTGGAGCGTTCGATATCTATGACATATTCCTTGATGAAACTAGACACCGTTGTGTTATCGCAGAATTAAAACCCGACTAAATCTGATCATCCAGCCCGAAGGTTGGAAAGATGAGACTCTTCACCTTCTCTATAGTGTCATCCACGGCTCTGCGGATTTTTGGGTACTGGTCACTAGGCATCCTGAAAGGCTTGCTAGTCCACCCACCCCTTCTCACCTGAAACCCATGCTTGTGACACAACTCGATCCATTCTGCAGGAATAGTCGGGGGAAGAGCAATATCCGCAATGTCTGCTAACAGAATGGTCCAGATTTTTGCAGCAGCAACTGCGTTGTATCCTCCGGCCCCAGTCACAACCAGTTTCCTAGTTCCCAGATGAACAAGCTGACGAACTGTCTTTGACATACGTTGATAGGTGTCATAAGTCAGCATCAGGTCAGTGAGAGGATCGTTCATGTATCCGTCTGCACCCACCTCCCAAAACACGAAATCTGGTTTGTAGGCCAACCAGATTGGTACAACCACGTCCTCAAAGGCGCGCCACCATTCAACATCATCTGTTAGTGGTGGGAGTGGTATGTTGACAGAATATCCCTTTCCCTCTCCAATTCCCACTTCTTCCACTCTACCTGTTCCGGGGAAGAATCCCATGCTGAGCTCATGAAGTGATACAGTCAGGACTTTTGGATCGTGATAAAATGCCTGTTGAACACCATCTCCATGATGAGCATCAGTGTCGAGATAGAGGACTTTCTTTCCTGGGTATTTCTCCTGATACTTTTTCAGCGCAACAACAATATCATTGTAGTAGCAGAACCCTGCTGCTTGGCTCTCAAACGCGTGGTGGAGACCACCAAAGAAAGAAACAGCATCCTCAAACTTACCTTCAGCCACACCCATTACCGCATCTATGGTCCCACCGACAATGTAACTGGCGTACTGGTCAACTCCAGGGAAGATTGGACACTCATCAGTATCCAGTCCAAAACGAGCAGAGAAAGCGGTACCCATGTTTCCAAAGAGTTCCAATGTTTCAATATATGATGGGTCATGAAATAGAAGGAGCTCTTCACGCGTAGCACGACGCATTGGTTGAACTGATATCCGTGGACTATCAATCAATCCAGACATCACTGGTAGATTCCAAATGACCTCTAGTCTCGCCCGATTCCAATACGGATTAGGTTCTGCCCTCATTCTATCTAACTCATCGATACCATCTAAGCTAAGGATTGCCTCTGGATCGAAAAGGGCAGTCAATTCTGACAAAGGACAACCTCCAATTTCTGAATCGGACCTGGACATCTGGTTCTATTCCACTCTTATGTTTGCTGGCGATGAACCCATTTGGTTCCTTCGAAAGCCTCATTATTCTCAAGTCCTCAAGTAGACTTACAATGTCTAAATTCGATTTGCTCAAAGAAACTTTTCTCGGGAATTTAGGTGAGCAGCTCCCCATCTCTCTATGGAAGCATCACCCTGAAACGGATAGGGCTCCCAAAGGTCTTGCCGAAGCCGAGATTGATTTCCATAAACTCCTTGATCATGACCTGTTGAAGATATCCTTCTTTGGACATTTTCCATGCATTGACTTTGGCTGCACTGCAATCTATGATGGAGCAACAACTGGCTCTACAACGCTAACCAGTGCTGCAATCAACGATGTGAGTGACTGGGAAACTCTCGAACCACTTGATGTGAATGCTGGCGAACTTGGTAATCAGATACGTGCAGTTGAACTGATTCAGAAATACGCACATGGTGTTGTACCTACAATGGCTACTGTCTTCGACCCATCTATGGTTGCTGACAAGATTTCTGACAAGAACTTCAACAAATACGCTGACGAGAATCCTGAAATATTGAAGGGTGCTCTGGATATAATAACCGACGTCATGATCGATTTTGCTAGTGCGACTATTGATGCTGGAGCAGATGGAATCTTCTTAGCCTCACAGCACTCCACGCAGACCTCAGTCACCGATTCACAATACAAGGAGTTTGTCTATCCATATGATCTCAAGTTGATTTCCCGGCTTAGAAAAAAGGCGAAATTCATTGTCTTGCACCTTCATGCACGTGAGGAAAATGAAGAAATCCGGTTTGAGAAGATTGCTAAGACTCCCGGTGTTGACGGTATCAACTGGGAAGACCAGAGTTCTGCACTATCACTGAAGGATGGCAAAAAGAAGTTCAGGGGATCGGTTCTTGGTGGTATTGACCATAATGGGGTTTTTAGGACAGAAAGTCCAGAGGAGGCCCAGAAACAAGTACTTGAGGCGATAAAGGAGGCCGGTCCAGAGCGTTTGGTCATTGCCCCTGGATGCGTTATAACCACTGATACGCCTCATGAGAACATACTAGCTGTCAGAGATGCAATACGAGAAATCGATCCTTATGACTATGAGTAGGAGGACAACAGATGACAAGGAATGCTGAGGTGGCTCTGGTTCTCAAAGAGATTGGTCTACTTCTTGAGATAGAAGGCAAGGACCGTTTCAAACCTCGTGCTTACTATCGCGGAATGAGATCCATAACCTCCCTTGGAGAGGATATCGAGTCTATAGCTAAGCGAGATGCTCTTACAGAAATCCAAGGTATTGGAAAGGGTCTCTCAGAGGTCATCAAAAGCTATCTCGAAACTGGCGAAGTCGAACTTCTAACGAAACTTAGAACACGTGTTCCAGTAAAAGCCCTAGAGCTCGATTCGATTCCTGGAGTAGGCCCAAAAACCATCAAATTGGTGTATGAAAAATTGGGTGTGACGGACCTTGAATCATTGGAGGAAGCTGCCAATGATGGAAAGCTTTCCGGGTTACCAGGTCTTGGTGAGAAGACTCAGACACAAATCATTGATGGAATTCAGGTTGTACGTGCAGGACTTGAAAGAACACTTCTTGCCGATGCTCTTTCTGAGGCTGAAAGAATTGAGGGCGATCTTCGCAAGTTAAAGGTCGTGAAGCAGCTCATAACAGCTGGCTCCACGCGTCGTCGAAGAGAAACTATTGGTGATTTAGATCTCCTAGTGGACGCAACAAACCCTGAAGTTGTAATGGAAGCATTCGTCAACTCGGATGGAGTTGCAATTGTCACGGCTCAGGGAGCCACAAAATCGTCAATACGATTAGAGTCTGGACTTCAAGTCGACCTCAGAGTTCTACCGAGTGACAGTTTTGGAGCTGGACTCCAGTATTTCACTGGGAGTGTGGATCACAATGTCAGGCTACGGTCAATCGCTAAAGAGATGGGGTTGCGTCTGAATGAGTATGGTCTGTTCAAAGCCAAGAAGAAAGTGGCTGGTGAGGATGAGGAGGGTATCTATAAAACACTTGGACTCCAATGGGTGCCACCAGAGCTGAGAGAGGACACAGGAGAGATAGAGGCGGCTCAAAATGGGACACTTCCAGAACTTGTCACAATGAATGAAATTCGTGGAGACCTGCATAGTCATACAGATCAGTCCGATGGTAAGAACACAATTGAAGAGATGTTGGATGCGGCTCAAGCACTTGGATACAAATACTACTGCGTATCTGATCACACACAGAGTCTAACCATTGCAAATGGTATGGATGAAAGCCGTCTTCTGAAGAGAATTGAAGAGATTGATGAGCTCAATGCGTCTGGTCGCTGGAAGATGAAGATACTGAAGGGCGCGGAGGTAGATATTCTGGCTGAGGGGGGACTCGATATTGAGGATGACGTTCTTTCACAGCTGGATGTTGTAACAGTATCGATTCACAGTAGGATGAAGGACAAGAAAGAAACCATGACAGAGCGAGTCTGTCATGCTTTGGAGAACAAGTATGTACACATACTGGGACATCCAACCGGTCGCTTGATAGGGAAACGGTCCGAATTCGAGATTGATTTGGAGAGGGTGTTTGAAGCAGCAAAGAGCCACAACGTAATCATGGAGCTGAATGCTCATCCCGAAAGACTCGACCTCAATGCTGGTAATCTACGTGCTGCTACCAAAATGGGTCTGAAGATTGCTATCAATACTGACGCACACAGAATCTCAGAACTTGAAAATATGAGATTCGGAGTCTATCAAGCCCGTCGAGGATGGTTAACTCCAGAAGATGTCATCAATACCTATCCCCTAAAGAAGATGATGAAAACTATCAAGAAATAGAATTAGACCAATTCGACCTCTAGAGCCATTATATAATAGTCACAATATGTGACTTCAATCTGTGACCCTCAGAAGTGGCTTCGCTATATATACTAAATCTGAGTACTAATTCTTGTGAAATATCATGGCTCTAACAACTAATTCACGCAACACATCTGAAATGAAGAACGAGAAGGCTAAGGTTTCGACCTATGCTCTAGCCCATGCAATGCTCTATCGGAGGTAATCTAATGGCATTCGCTAAGGTTGACAAGAATTTCTTCAAGGGCTCTCCACGAAAGAGAGTTTCAACAGACGCAATAACCCGTGCTTACTTCGGGAGGTAGACTCGGTTGACCCAGTCTAATACACCCGTTAGCACAACCTCAGATCATGAGGCTCAGAATAACAATACCAGAGATGGCGGCGAACTCTCTCTGGCTGAAGTGCTCGCGTTGGAAGCAACGTGAGTGCTACTTTCTTTTTCCATAATCTAAGTACACTACTTCAATGAGTAAAAGTAAGAGGTGGTGCCGAGGATGGGATTCGAACCCACGAACTCCTACAAGAACGGATGTCTCATCAGAGTCTGGCGACTTCAGATTGATCTTGAGTCCGTCGCCGTTGGCCACTTGGCTACCTCGGCACAATCTGCAGAAAGATTTCATGTCAATATAGCCGTTTTGGCTGAAAAGATGAAAAACAATGTTCGATGAGTCTTTTAGCTGGATTCTAGATGTGGTCTAATCTTATCATAGAAGTCTGAGATTATCTTAGACCTATCATCTTCTGTTTCAAGAATGAACAATCGAATCTGTTGTCCGGCTTTTATTTCCTTCACGAGACCCATATCAACAAGAGGTTGCATCACACGGTGAATTGTAGAATGTGCAAGTCCAGTTTCTTTTGCCAATCTACTCAGATTGAAGAACTCCTTCGGTCGGTCTAGGAAGTGCTGAACCACACGGGTCTGTGCACGCGATGCAAATATCTTTTCAAGCAGTCTCTTCAACTCTTCTTCGCCTCTTGTTAATTTCATCCATTTGTAGTATGCATAACTTGGGTTCCAATCTTCTCCTTGTTGAACGCTCTCTTCAGATTCTCTGGATTGTTTCCATTGAAAATCACGGTGGGAATCTTGGATCGTTCAACAATACCAATCGCGACTGAATCAAACAGGTTGTATTGTCCTGCTTTTGTACCCTCAGAAGACAGAATCGATCTCAGCTGAGCGATGTTCACAGTGTCTAATTTCTTTGCACCCTTTTCCTCTGGGTTTCGGTCATAGACACCGTCAACATTGGTTGCATTGAACAGTATGTCTGCATGAATCAGTTCTGCAGATGCAGCAGCCACTGCATTTGTTGACTGACCAGGCACCATACCTCCCAATAATACGACCTTGCCAAGCTTGATTGCAACTTCCAACTCATCATAGTCATCAATTATCTTGGGATATGCATGGTCACCAAGAGCCGCACATAGCAACTCAGCGTTATTCCTTGCCAGTTTTATTCCAAGCCAATCACACTGAGCCTCGTTTGCGCCAAGCTCTCGAGCTGCAGAGATGAAGGTTCGAGCTGGTTTTCCTCCACCCACTACAACAACCAATGAATGGCCATCACTGACTAGGGACTTGATTGATTTGGCGTACTCTCTCAACCGGTCAATACGGACTTGGCCCTTGTCGTCATAGAGGAGTGATCCTCCAATCTTGAGTACGGCTCTCATCGAATGTCCCCTGAAATACATACTAACATGTTCCTCTACTGAGGAGTATTAATAACGCTTTCTTGAATAGACCAGTCTGACGAATTTTCGACCGGTCGAAAATGGCTCTAAACACCCATTAGCGTGGAAAATAATCCATTTCCGCTCAATCGAGTACTTCATTCATAGTAAATTTCTTCGTCAGTCAGTTCGAAATCGATTGCCATGCATCTGAAAATTGTCACTGTTGCCATACGCTGAGTAATGTATTTCTTTTAGTTTGGCGTGGTCAGTTTCGTTTGTCCATAACTCTTAAAGGACAATTGCCTACTTCGAGCCTGAGCGGCAAGTGCCGACCCTTGCTGACATCAAGGAGATTGATCCTTTTGTCGAAGCTAGAACCGAAGATTAAGTCTAAACGCTGGAAGCCTAAAGCCGAGGCTGAGCTACTAAGAAGCTGGGTGAATGAGGACACCTATGAGTTCAACGTGGACTCTGGAAAGACAGTCTATACCGTTGACACTCCACCTCCTTACCTATCTGGACCAATGGGTGTTCATCAGTTCATTCACTACACCCAGATTGACACAATTGCCAGATATAGGCGCATGCAAGGTCTTGAGGTGAACTTCCCTCTTGGTATTGACCGAAATGGTCTTCCAGTAGAGGTTCGGGTTGAGAAAGATCTCGGAATTAGTATGCATGAAACTCCCCGTGAGGAGTTTCTCAGATTTTGCAAGGAACGTCTTGATGATGATGAAGAGATAACTATTGACGGCTTCAAGCGATTGGGTATTGCCTTTAACACCTATGAGGATGAAGGCAGCTATCGGACAGACAGCCCGAGATACAGAGCAGTGACACAAGCCACATTCATAGACATTTGGAACAGAGGTTTGGTCTATAGTGACTACCGCCCCAATAACTGGTGTTTTGACTGTGGAACAACAATTGCAGATGCTGAAGTTGAATATACTGAACGACCGACACAACTCCACTATCTCTACTTCAATGTGGAAGGTCTAGAAACTCTCGAGATTGCTACTACTAGACCTGAGTTGCTCTGTGCATGTGGTGCCGTGTTCGTTCATCCGAATGATGAGAGATACAAATCATATCAGGGGAAGACTGCAACAGTCCCACTCTTTGACATGGAAGTACCCATCATAGCAAGTCCTACAGCACAGATGGAGTTTGGAACTGGCGCGTTGATGGTATGCAGTTATGGTGATCAAGGTGACGTGATGGCATTCCGTGACCATGCACTCGCTCCAATTGCAGCTGTTTCAACTGATGGCACTATGACAAAGGCCGCTGGCGAATATGCAGGTATGAAAATTACAGAGGCACGAAAGAAGATAGTGGCTGATCTCAAGGATAAGGGGCTAATCTTCAAGCAGGAGGACTCTACACAGAGAGTACCTCAATGTTGGCGTAGTCGTACTCCTATCGAGTTCATAGCAATGGATGAATACTATGTTAAACAGGTAGATTTCATTGAAGAACTTCATAAGATTGCAGCTGATACGCCGTTCTATCCCAATTTCCATAGACAGGTCCTCATAGATTGGCTGAACCGTGTCACTGTGGACTGGCCTGTGAGCAGACGACGATACTACGGCACTGAAATCCCAATCTGGTACTGTATCTCTTGCGAGGAGCCTGTGGTCCCAGAGCTAACTGATGAACCAGTATATTATCAACCATGGAAAGATGATCCACCCTTCACCAAGTGTCCCAAGTGTGGCGCGGAGGATGGGTTCAAGGGAGAGGAGCGGACATTTGATACTTGGATGGATTCCTCTATCAGTGGAATGCAAGCCGTGGGATACATGTATGATGACAAGCTCTTCACAAAGGGGTTCAGTAATGTCATGCGACCTCAGGGTAAGGACATTGTGAGGACTTGGCTTTACTACTCTCTACTTCGTACTTTCCAACTGACTGGCAAGCCCGCTTTCAGTGAAGTCTGGGTTTCAGGACATGTGGTGGATGATAAGGGTGAAACAATGAGTAAGTCGAAAGGCAACTCTCCCCCACCGATGCCATTTGTGGAGAAATATGGCGCTGATGCGATGCGTATCTATGGTGCACTAGAAGCCGGACTTGGTAGTGATGTCAGATTCTCTGAGGACCGTCTTGCTGGTATATCGAAGTTCATGACAAAACTCTACAACATCGCTCGGTTCATCTCAATGTTCCCAATTCCAGAACCTATTCCGTTCAAGGAGTTGACACCCGTTGATCAGTGGATTCTTGCTGAAGCAAACGAACTCGTTGAGCGCATAGTGCCAGAGTGCAACTTGCTTGACTTTCACAAACCTGCCATCGAGATACG
Organism: Candidatus Thorarchaeota archaeon; assembly: GCA_050124975.1. Lineage (GTDB taxonomy): Archaea > Asgardarchaeota > Thorarchaeia > Thorarchaeales > Thorarchaeaceae > SMTZ1-45. The sequence continues at coordinate 12,227 of JASFEF010000029.1, forward strand.
AGGCTTCACATGGAACTTCTTTGCAGATCACGTGCTAGAGATGATAAAGGGACGCTCGTTTAACACAGAAGGTGCATTCTCTGAAGAGGAACAGAAGTCTGCTTGGTTCGCTCTGCATGAGGTATTGAAGATCATCTCGAAATCCTTGGCTCCAATGATTCCCTTCATCACTGACAGGATATATCGGGATCTCTATGATGACAATGGGATTCATAGACAAAGATACCCCGCACCTGACAAGACATGGAAGTCCAAACTCACAGAACATACTGAACAGTTGATGCAGACCAACTCGGGATTTTGGAAGTTTAAACGTGAAAACGGACTCTCTCTGAGACAAGGTCTCCCCAGTGCATATATCTCTGAGAAACTAAAACCGTGGGCGAAGGATCTCCAGGCAATGCATGGTGTTGAGAAAATCGAATTTGGCAAACCCAAGGATGATTCATTCGTGGAAGTAGCCCTCCCTGAGTCTGAGGATGTAATTTACATTCTTCCACCTAAAGAAGAGTAAGACTGATTGGACGACTCTTGTCATTCCAATCTCTCATTTTTCAACAAAAACCTCGTTATCATGTTCAGTGGGACATTTCATTGAGTTTGAAACAAGACAGTATTTTCCAGCGAGTTCAAGTGCTCTCTCAGTCTTCGGTATCAAGTCGGCAGACTCAACTCCCACCTTTGTCTTGAGAAGTAGTTTTGTGAATTGGAATCCTTTGTCAACCCTTTCAAGTGTTCCATGACCCTCACATGAGAATGACTTGAATTCGATACGCATCTTCTTGTTGAAGGTCACGAATGTGGTCATTAAACATGATGTTGCAGCTGCAACGAAAAGATCCTCTGGAGAGATTATCCCCTCTGGTCCATCAAATTCTGGTGGGGCAGAAATCTCAACCTTAGGCTTTCCCTCAACTCTTAGTTCTCCAACTCGACCGTGCTTCCAATCGACAGTAACCTTGTACTCATGAACATCGTCAGACATCTCTATCACTAATTCTCACAGGTTGGTGTGCTACGAAAAAGGGTTTGGTTATGTCACTCAACAACAACAGTTGTTTCATGTGAAACTTCACTTTTCATAGAATTCGCAATAAAACAGTACCTTGCAGCCAAATCAAGCGCTCGTTCAATCCTCTTCCGAATGTCCTCCGCGCCTATTCCGACCTTTGCTTTCATATCGATTTTTGTGACTTCGAAACTTCTCCCCACTTTCTCAAGAGTGCCTACCGAATCACACTCGAATGATTTGAAATCGATACGCATTTTTCTTACGAATTCCACAAAACCGTTCATATAGCACATTGTAGCAGACGCAACAAAGAGGTCTTCAGGAGAGTGAAACATCGCCTCATCAGGACCTCCTGAAGGCACACCAGTTTTGATAACAGCTTTTCCTTCCACAGTGAGATCTCCACTCTTTCCTCCAGTCCAAACGAGCCGAATAGGGTAGTATTTTGGTTCTGCTTCTTCACTCACGTAGTTCACCTAGTCCGTTTCTTAACATACATCACTATATCTTCTGTGCTTTGAACACAGCGAAGAAAGGAATCCGACGCTCACGGTCAAAAAACTGGTCCTCATCAACAGGCTGTGGTTCTGCAAACTCACCTAGACGGAATCCGGCGACTGCAAGTGAATTGAAGTACGTTGAAAGAGTTCTGTGGAAAAAGCTGATTGGTTCAGGGAAGTTTTCACCGTCTTTAGTCTTCCAATAACGTTCATACTCTTGTTCTTCGAAGTATCTGTCTATTTTGAAGTAGATGCCCTCACGTCGATTTGTATCTGGATTCTTCTCTCCCAGCTGCCATGATCCAGGTCCATAGAAATTGAATGCTGGGTGGACTATCGAAAATACGAGGAACCCACCTACTTTCAATACTCTATAGAACTCCTTCATGGCATCATCCAGACACGGAACATTCAGCAGCACGAGATTAGATAGAACCAAGTCAAACTCAGCATTGGGGACTGTTTCAATATAACAAACGTTGTCAACCCGATAGTCAATCATGACCTCCTCATCATCCGTTTGCTGTTCTGAGGTATCGATAAGCTGTTGTGACAAATCAATGGCAGTCACAATTGCTCCTTTCTTGGCATAGTATCTTGCCAAGTAACCCTCTCCGCAACCTGCGTCAAGTAGCTTCTTGTCCTTAACATCTCCTAGGAGCCTTTCGACACATGGATTGAGTATTCTTCTATGGTGTGGGGTTCCTTTCCCATCAATGAGGCCTGAAAAAGCCTCAGCATTACTCTCCCATTGCTCACGTATCTTCTTGTCCATGATTATGGAGGGACGTCCAGCTCTTCTCAAGCTTTCGGATTTGCTAGATTTTGTCCCACACCTTTCGAATCCGTTTTCCGGTTTCTTCAATCAAGGACTCCATATCCTCTTGAGATGCAAGACCAGTTTCAACACCGACCTTCATGATAGACGTATGAGCGACTTTGACTTTTCCATCATCCTCATAGATTGTGAAACTGCATGGAAAGATTGTGCCCATATCCTTTGAGATCTCAAGAGCTCTCTTTGCTAGATGTGGATTGCAGACTAGTACTGCGGTGTACTTGGGATAATCTTCAATCCCCAACTTTTCTTTGAGTACATCATGAATCCCTTTTGTGAGCTGTAAACCAAACCCCTCGCTCACACACGCATCTTCAACTCTCTTCACTGCCTCATCGAACCCATAGGGGACTTCTTTACGCAAAACGTCGACCATATCTGATGTCGTGTCCTTTGCAGTAAAATGGGTTTGGATAGGGCTCGATTTCCAATCAAGATAAGAGCAACCTAGCTAACTTGTTTTTTTGGTGCTTACCATTGACAGTTGAAGAACCTATCTCTGAAGATGAAAAGATAGATAGAAATCCAGCACTCGTATTCGGTGCAGCTTCATTCTTGAATGACACAGGTTCAGACATGATTGCACCAATCTGGCCAACATTTCTTACCACACAGCTAGGACTTTCTCAGGGTCAGGTTCAGATAGTAGATGGTCTCGCGTTGACAATCACGGCCCTCTCGAAGTTAGGTGCTGGGTACGCCTCAGACCGTACGGGTAGGAGAAAGGCTTTCATCACATTAGGATACAGCATGTCAATGGTTGCACGGATTGGTTTTATCCTTGCAACTTATGCATACCAATTCTTTCAGATAGTTCTTTGGAAATCAATGGATCGTCTAGGCAAAATCCGAGGACCACCTCGAGATGCCATTGTTGCAGGACATGTTACTGAGAAGGAAAGAGGACGTGCATTTGGCACGCTGAGGGCACTTGACACAGCTGGAGCAGTATTTGGTACGATTCTTGCGTTTCTCTTGTTTCAATTCATTGGGTATATCGGCATAATCCTGTTGGCTGCTATTCCCACGGCCGGCTCTGTGATTGTAGTCAGCGTACTAGTGAAAGAAAAACGGGGCAAGGACATATTCAAGGGCGTCAATTTTCGCGGACTTGATCGAAACCTAAAGGTATTCCTTCTTGCCTCTGTCCTCTTTGCTCTTGCCACTTACAGCTACTCGCTCCTAATTCTATACTCGAGCAACTATGGATACACAGTGCCACAACAGACGCTTCTCTATCTACTATTCACAACTGTCTATGCAGCGTCTGCATATCCTTTTGGTTGGATGTCTGACAAAGTCGGAAGAAAACTGGTCATGGCAATAGCATTCCTGTTTCTGATTATGACTTCTGCTTGGGTCTATCTAGTTCTAGACCCATTGATGATTATCCCCATGTTCGTATTCTTCGGCTTGATGAACGGCGCCTTAGATCCCGTACAAACAAGTTTCGTCGCAGATTTAGTTGAAGAAGAGCGGCGAGCAAGTATTATCGGAGCGTTCCAGATGGCAGTAGGTGTCAGTGCATTTCCTGCAGGTCTGGTGATTGGATATCTATGGGACTTCTATTCTCCCTTGGTGGCTTTCCAGTACTCAATCATACTCTCTTTCTTCGCACTGCTATTGTTGGCCTTAGTCAGAACAAGAAAGAAGGATGGTGGACCGGGCGAGATTTGAACTCGCTACATCATCGACTATCATGTTCCTGATTGTCCGCCGTCTTGAATGATCCACCCGAAAGTATCGATGATATACTGCCTTGCCGCAGCAGCAGCGCCTGCGCTGTATTTCGAACCTCCCCCATGGAAATTGACTCCAAATTGCAAGGTCAACTGCGACCATCCAAGTAATAGACTATCATAGTTTGCTGTCGATAAATTGACACCGTAGAACATGTCCCTCATGCCTGTGACCTTGGACACGTCCCAGGTGCCGATGTCTTGGTTGAAGGCATATGCATCACAGAACATGTAGCTCATGCTTGTGACGCTGGACACGTCCCAAGTACTGAGGTCCTGGTTGAAAGCAGAAGCTGAGCGGAACATCCATCTCATGTCTGTAACACTGGACATGTCCCAAGCACCAATATCTTGGTTGAAGACTGAGGCGTGGCTGAACATGAAGCTCATGTCTGTGACGCTGGACACGTCCCAAGCACTGATGTTTTGGTTAAAGGTATACGCACCACCGAACATTCCCCTCATGTCTGTGACGCTGGACACGTCCCAAGTACTGAGGTCCTGGTTGAAGGCTGATGTGTCAGCGAACATGGAGTTCATGTCTGTGACACCGGACACGTCCCAAGCTCCGATACTCTGGTTGAAAGCAGACGCGCCTTGGAACATTGCACACATGTCTGTGACGCTGGACACATCCCAGGTACTGATGTCCTGATCGAAGGCAGAAGCTGAGTCGAACATCCAGCTCATATCTGTGACGCTGGACACGTCCCAAGCACTGATGTCCTGGTTGAAGGCTGATGCCCCAACGAACATATTACTCATGTGTGTGACGCTGGACACGTCCCAAGTACTGATGTCTTGGTTGAAGGCATTCATGTCTGTGACGCTGGCCCAGGCACTGATGTCCTGGTTGAAGGCTGATGTCCCAGCGAACATTCCAATCATGCGTGTGACGCTGGACACGTTCCAAGCTCCGATACTTTGGTTGAAGGCAAACGCGCCTTGGAACATGCAGCTCATGTCTGTGACGCTGGACACGTCCCAAGCACCGATGTCCTGGTTGAAAGCAAATGCATCATTGAACAGTCCCCTCATGTCTGTGACGCTGGACACATCCCAAGCACTGATGTCCTGGTTGAAAGTAGATGCATCTTTGAACATCCAGCTCATGTCTGTGACGTTTGACACGTCCCATCCATTCATATTTCCCGATGTGCCAAGTTTCCAACAGTCACAGAAGAGATAAGATAGGGATGTTGTACCAGTCATGTTCAAGTCATCATTAGCTGTAAGATTCAGGTTCGAGCAGCCAAAGAAATAACCTCCTGAATTCCCTAGTCGTAACTGCCCCCACTGACTTATTTCAACTAGTTTCGACCGATCCCCCTTATTGTTGAATCTCCAGCCGACAAGGGTTCCGTTTATTCGGATCGTGTAGACGCCTGCTGAGGTGTACGAATGTGTCACCTCTGACTGATTCCATGTATCGATCATGTCACTGAGTCCGTCACCCCAATCAACTAGAAACTGATATGTTCCCCCTTCCTCCAGGGGCAATCTCACTTGATTTGAATTGCTGGAACCCCAGCTAGTTTCTGTCGTGTCCCAGTCTGACACAAACAGCTCGGAAGATGAGAGAATGGTGAACGTGACTGAGGTGGACCCAACATTCCCTGCTGTGTCATTTGCCCAGACGTGGATGGTGGTGGTTCCTTCGGGGAACACTATCTCCTCTGGGCCGGTATATGTCACATTGACTCCCTCCCAGTTGTACCAGACCGAGTCGATTTGGAAATTGTCTGAAGCAACAATCTCTAAGAGTTGTGTAGGGTTTGCATAAACGCCCTCCACAGGACGCACAATTGTCACAACTGGGTCTGTTGTGTCCCAGGGATAGAAAACAACGAGGACTGCTACGACAGAACCTATGACGATAATGGACACCAGACCAACGGCCTGAATTCTCTTGCTCACCAATGCTCCTACGCTCCATTAAAGCAATGAAAATTGGGAATACCTACAAGAAACTACGAATACCTCCATTGAATATTTAATCAAATTTTCATAAATTTCTTTTGACACTTCTAACTTCTATGTTCCATACTTGTCATGACTGCTGTCACCAGCAACCAAAAGGACATCTCCTGTTGGGTGTGCAGGAGTTTCGCTGTGAGTCACTGGAATCAAAATGTGGTGGACCGGGGGGGATTTGAACCCCCGACCTTCTGAATGCGAATCAGACGATCTACCAGTCTGATCTACCGGCCCAATCAAAAAATCCACCGACTGATGGTTCTTAAAATCTTGTCTACGGCTATGGAATACACTCTATCAAATCTCGATGCCAAATGCTTCTGAAAACCGCTCTATCCTGATAAACTCCCTGAGGAACTCTCTCCCTTTTTCAGTGAGGAAGTAGATTCTGTTGTCGCTTTCAGGGTTTACTTCTCTGATGAGTTCTTTCTCAATCAGTTCATCGAGATACTGAGTCAATCTGTCATGAGACAGGTTCGCAGCATAGAGTATCTTTGTTGGGCCTGCACCCTCCTCACCCTCACTCTGGATAGCACGCATCATATCAGCTAAGATGCGCATCCTTGAGCGATAGGCTCGTTTTCTACTCATTCTACTCTTCCTGCCTTCACCAGCAAGACCAAGAGTGACAAGAAACCAAGAAGCTGAGCGGCTTGACTCAGCAAATAGAAACCAGGGTTAGTTGCTACCTGAGCTATCATGATGTGGCTCAAAAGAAGCAGGCCGAACCCAATTAGGACATAACGCGCAAACCGACTTCTAGTCGACATATAGTTTACAATTGCCTGTAAGACTACAACTACCAGAACGAGAATGGTGACGACTTCGAGAGCCGGATCGACTAAGAAAGTTGCCATTAACAACATACTTGCTCCCGCCATTTCTTGAGGATTTCTACGAGTTGGTCTTGTAGCAATCACGAAGAGAACATAAGCCATTATTCTCGAGAAACCATACGCAATTGTGACGATTGAGAATATCGGGCCACTTGCATCGCCGTCTATCCCATATCGTATTAGGAAATACCATGTACCTATGACCCTTCCAAACATGCCTGCAGATAGAACAAGAAATCCCGTAGAAAGGTCTGACAATCGCTTTTGACCAGTGAGATTGTATGCCTTGGTGGCATAATATGTCACAATCAATGCAATTATTCCACTTATGATTTCGAAGACTAGATCCAGTCTCATTATGGCAAATTCTGCTTGCATTTGGTGACGCCTGCCCTAATCTTGTCAGCTTTGGTCTTATTATCAATGGATGAATCATCTATGACTTTTGGATGATTCTATGACATAATCCGCGGATGGTTTTACTGGACGAATCATCCTGACAATTCGTTCATCGTTTCTTTATATCCAAAAGAATCTACATTATCTTAGATGGAAGCTACCGACAACTGCAGGAAGCGGTCAGCTAATTCTGAACCGCTGTGAGTGGCGGGGCAAATCCCCGCCCTTCCATCACCTCCTTTTCTATGCGCCGAGGCGAACAATGATATTCGAAACAACGCACATCTATCTCTGAGCTTGAGGTTGTTAGAATGCTTGTTGACGTGCATAACCACTTCTCATACTACCAAGAGGATATTGACCGTGCACTGAAGGACATTCGTGAAAACGGAGTCCTCATGGTTTCAGTATCAACTGATTTCCCATCCTACAATGACACATTAGAATTGGGAAAGCGTTCTGAGCTTATCCTCCCAGTATTTGGAATTCATCCGATGGTCGCACATGAGCATATGGACCAGCTTGAAACCATACAGAAGACTGCTGATGGCGCGTTAATGCTTGGAGAAATTGGCCTTGACCGGATGTGGACAGATGACCCCTCACACCACCCAGATCAAGATACTCTTCTAGAAGTTTTCCTTGAATCAGCCCAGAAACATGGTACAATTTTGATTCTACATGTAGCTGGCGCTGAGAATAAGATTCTCTCTATGCTGGAGAACTACTCTATTCGCAAGGCAATTATCCATGATTACTATGGGCCAATTGATTTGGTAGAGCGGATTATTGATACAGGCTATTATTTCGCTTTTGATAGAAGCTATATGGAATCATATGAATCTGAAATCAAGGGTTGGAAGGAACGCCTAGAGATAACCAAAATGATTCCTGACGACCTTTTCCTCATTGAAACTGACGGTCCAAACAGACCCCCTGAACGGAGAATGCCGTTTGAAGCATTACAGATAGTTGCAGAAAGAATCGCTGAACTACGTGGCACATCTGCTGAAGAAATTGCGGCACAATCTAGCAAAAATTTCCTCAATCTAATCAAAGATGACCCGCGACTATCAAAGTATGCCAGCATTCTGGGACGAAGCTAGAAATTACTAAAATGGCGTCAAACATACTCTAGAAACGTCGCCCCTTGGAAAGCTTTTTATTTGAACTCTTCGCGGGGGGGTTTGCTTTCGCGTCATACGGTGTCAGGCCGGATGCTGTCGGCGAGTGCCAAGCGATGATGGTTGGTGATTTCCAGACGCGACGACAAGATGCGGACGTGAGATAGACTGGCACGAGGAGTGTCAGAATCCCCTCAGGTCTAAGATACGCTCAACAATGTGCAGGTATAATATGGGTAAGCCATCTCTGCTAACCCCGTTACGCCTGTACTTCATCAAGCAATTATAGTTCAAAGTGTGTAAAGATTGTATATGATGACTGAATACTACTCCAGTCATACCTTGCTAAACATGTACAATGTGGACCAACTCTAGTTGATCCTGCTAGAGGGCACTGCTATCGGCTTGGGGTTAAGACATGCAAGTGGAACGGGCTCGCATCCGAGTCCGTCGCGAACGGCTCAGTAGTGTCGTTAATCTACCCTGTGGAGCCGGACAACGCCGGGAAACTGGCGCTAATCCGACATAGGAGCATTGTTCTGGAAATGATGTTGCTCTGAAATGGGTGTCCCAGGTATGTGGGACTTACCGCCGCAGGACGGGACGGCACCGGATCATACTTGTAAGTGGGGTAACTGCCCACTTAGGTTATGACCCGAACGGGCGATGTAAGTCGTGGCCCGGAGAAGGGCACTGAGACAAGGTCCCTAGCCCCACGGGGCGCAGCAGTTACGAGACCTCACCAATGTGCGAAAGCACGAGTGGGCCAAGCCGAGTGATGGGGGATAACTCCATCTGTGGCGGATCCGTAAGGTGGACCGCTAGAAAGGAGAGGGCAAGGCTGGTGCCAGCCGCCGCGGTAAAACCAGCTCTTCGAGTGGTGTCCATGATTATTGAGCTTAAAGCGTTCGTAGCCTGTTTGGTAGGTTCCTGCTTAAATCCGGTCGCTCAACGGTCGGCCTGGTAGGAATACCGCCTTACTTGGGGACGGGAGACGGCGACGGTATTCCATAGGTAAGGGTGAAATCTAATGATCTATGGAGGACCACCAGTGGCGAAGGCGGTCGTCGAGAACGTGCCCGACGGTGAGGGACGAAACCCAGGGGAGCAAATCGGATTAGATACCCGAGTAGTCCTGGGCGTAAACGATGCCCGTTAAGTGTTGCATTGGCCACGAGCCACTGCGGTGCTGTAGCGAAAGCGATAAACGGGCCGCTTGGGAAGTACGGTCGCAAGACTGAAACTTAAAGGAATTGGCGGGGGAGCACCACAAGGGGTGGAGCTTGCGGTTTAATTGGACTCAACGCCGGAAAACTTACCCGCCCAGACAGCCGAATGAGAGCCAGACTGATGATCTTGCTCGACGAGCTGAGAGCTGGTGCATGGCCATCGTAAATTCGTGCCGTGAGGTATCAGCTTAAGTGCTGCAACGAATGAGATCCCTGCCACCTAGTTGCCAGCCGGG
>JASFEF010000030.1:0-21694 GCA_050124975.1 Candidatus Thorarchaeota archaeon
CACACTGATTGCCTGATTTCCTGAAATCTCGTCAAAACTAGCCAGTTCTGAAACAAACAATCTGACATGGTCTAGGAATACAAGAGTCCTCTCGATGGTAAATGCTTCACCTTCTGAGGTATATACAGTTACGGTGACGAGATGTTCTCCATTCTCATATCGACTTGAGTTCAATGAGTAGTTCCCAGCACCCGATGGGATCAGGGTTGCATTGAATTCAGGAACTAACTCACCATCAACTGAGATGTTGAGAAAGATTTGTCCATATGTGGTTGACACATTCAACCAAAGATCTGCAACTCCGCTGATTGTTTCATGTTCAGCTGGGGAAATGAAATCAAGATTTGGAGCCCCATGATTGTTAACAACGAACTCAACAAAATATGTTGCAAAAACGGTCACATTGTACTCAAATAAAAGGGTGAAGTTCAGTAGACCTTCAGGCAATCCTGTTGTGTTAACCAAGATTACTTGCTCTCTGATTCCGATGGATGTCTTGTTGAAGTCTGACTGAATCTCCCCTTCAATATAGAGAGTCAGGTTCAATGGATCATATTCTGAGCCAATAAGTAAGGTAAGGTTGAACACTCCAGACACATCAGAACCGTACGCAGGTGATTGATGTCCCACAGTGATTGGTTCTCCATCATTGTCTATGAGATATTCCAGAAACAGTTCTTGATACTCACTTATTGTGAACATACTGTATTCGAAGATTAACGTGAAGTTGTTGTATCCCTCCCAGAAACCACTAGTGTCCAATACAACACTGATGTCACCAGACCCAATTAGTGATGGGGTGTAAGGTGCCTGAGCAACTCCATCCACAAGAACAGTCAAGTTAAGGTAGCCATAATCGTGTGTGACATTGAGATTAATACTCTCTACACCACTCAATGTACTTCCATTTGCTGGATTGTACAATGTTAGTTCGAAGTTAAGACCATCATTGTCAACAAAGTAGAGAAGGTAGTATGTCTCTCTCTCCGCCTGATATTCAAAGAACAGTGTGAAGTTCAACATTCCCTCTGGTTGAGTAGTGGAGTCCACAGTTATTGCCTGAGCTCCAGTTGAGATGTTGAACTGGTCATATGAAGGATAGATTGCTCCTTCAATGAAGAGCGTTAGATTCAAGGTGGCAAAATCAGATGTAATTACGATATCAATATTGAAAACACCTGACACTGAACTCCCATTCGCTGGACTTGTCAATGCAATCGTAATGTTGGGAGAATCATAACCTGAAACTATGAGGGTTTCAGTTGGCGTGATCAGGCCTAGGTCATTCTGCGTAGCAAAAGGTGTTTGCATCTGAGTCTGAGCTGCTCCTAGAAACATCATCGACACAATTAGGAGCGCAAACAATTTACTCGTTGTTCTCATTCTATAGCCTTCCTGATACCCAGTAATCTGATTTCGGGCGGATAGGGCCCCGAGAAGTTGTACTGCTTTTAAGGCTAGCGCCAGTCGCATGACCGTACAAGATGGGACACTTCATAGTACAAGTTGCCCTTCAAATTATTTCTCCACTTTGTATCGGAATATGTAATCTTATTAAAGAGAAGTAACCCATCCTCAGACTAGATTGGTGGTACTCCTCTTTGACAGTTGATGAAAACAAAACACCCATGGTCAAGATTTGGTCCCCTTCTAAGAAGCTCTCTCCGCGAGTTCAGAAACTCAGGAATCATTTCTATTCGTTCAATGACCGTGAAGAAACAAATGAACCGTACTCGTTTACAACTGGAACTGAATGGGATGAGGTCTACTCAGTTCATGATTGGGCGAATGAACCTGCAATCTATCCTTTCTTTGCATCAATCAATCAGACACTCAAGGCTATGGCTGTGAAGGTTGACTTGCCTGAAGGATATTGGAAAAAAGGATTGGCGATGCGACGTGCAATCTTCTTCCACGAAGTGATGACCAGGTACATGCCTACAATAATCTTGGATGGTGAGCTCATTGTTGGGTTCAATTTCAATACTGCACTCTCGAGGTCTCTCAACAAATCTGAAACCAAGGCACGGAACAAAGAGATGGACACTTACTTCAAGGAAGCCACCAGACTAAATGAGAAAGGATTTGGCACTGCATCCTCAGTTGGGGGGCATCTCATACCAAACTATGCCAAAGTAATGAAGATAGGCATGAAGGGCTTTGCAGATGAATATCGTGATCTTCTGAGAAAAAATCTCACTTCTGAGCATCGAGAGTTTGTTGAATCACTAATACTTAGTTGTGAAACAGCAAGAGATGTTGGCCTAAGATATTCGAAGAAAGCCCAAGAACTTGCATCAAGTGAGACAGATTCCGCACGAAAGGAGGAACTTCAGAAGATTGCTGATGTTCTACAACGTGTACCTTGGGAAGCGCCAACAACCTTCTGGGAGGCTCTTCAATCACTCTGGATCGTGCACATGCTTGTCATGGCTGCTGAGTCCTACCCTGGCGCTGGTCTGTCACATGGTCGCTGGGACCAATACATGTATCCTTTCTACAAGAAGGACATTGAAGAAGGTAGACTTACTCGTGATGAAGCAAAGGAGCTCTTACAATGTTACTGGATCAAGCACAACTATGTCTATGACTATCAAGGTCGATTGGGTATCAATCAGGGAATCAATTCCAGTTTTGGACAGCTCATAACTCTGAGTGGATGTGGACCAAATGGTGAGGATCTAACAAATGATCTAACATGGCTAGCCTTGGAAGTCATTGAAGATATGAACATGTTTGAACCAAAGCCAAATATCAGGTTGCATAAGAACACACCACAAGATTTCTTGATTCGAGTGTCGGAGAGTGTTTCAAGGGCTCAAGGGTCTCCCTTTTTGATGAACTTTGATGAGCACAGCATTGAGGGTCTTGTCTGGCAAGGTGTCCCTCGTGAGAATGCTTGGGATTATGGTATCGTTGGATGCCTTGAGAATACTATGCAGGGAAATGATCGTTCTGACACTGTTGATGTGAACATCAACCTCGCAAAGGCAGTTGAGCTAGCACTGAATGACGGTAGGGACACTGCATCTGGAGAACAGTTCGGACCGAAGACAGGCAATCCAAAATCGTTAGCTACATTCGAAGAGTTCATGACTGCCGTCAAGACTCAGCTCAAAGCTCTTGTTGAGCTCATGGTTAAAGCAGGAAACATGGCTGATACAGTTCGATCCAAGTATCAACCAGTCCCATACCTTAGTGCACTCATGGACGAGTGTGCAGTAAACGGTAAGGATGTCAATGAAGGTGGGACAACCTGGAATTTCAATACTATGGAAGGAATGGGAATCGCCACTCTTGCCGATTCTGTTGCTGCTGTTAAGAAGATGATCTATGATGAGAAGAAGCTCACAATGCAGGAGCTACTTGCAGCCATCGAAGCTAACTTTGAGGGTCATGAAGAAACCCGGCAGTTGTTAAGGTCTAAGGCTCCTAAGTTTGGCAATGACGATGATTATGTTGACGAGATTGCTCGAGAGCTCTCAGTCTTTTGGGCGGAGGAGGTTTTCAAGCATGAAAATCCAGTTACCGGTCGACAATATCGTGCTGGTTACCTCTCTTGGAACTACTATGTTCCACTTGCTCCACTTACTGGTGCAACCCCTGACGGACGACGCCGAGGTGAATTTCTCTCAGGAGGTGTGGGTGCAGTTCAGGGCATGGATTCCACTGGACCAACAGCTTCAATCCGTTCGGTTGGAAAACTAAATCTTGAAACTGTTCCCAATGGAGCCTCTCACACCATTACAATCAGTCCATCAATGGTTAAAACTCCCGAGCATATAGAGAAACTTGCAGCTTTGCTTCGGGCGTATAATGAAGTTGGCGGCACCGCCCTTCAGATCAATGTCATCGATTCAGAAACACTCCGTGATGCTCAAAGAAATCCTGACGCGTACTCAAATCTCATGGTACGTGTGACCGGATACAATGCATTCTTTACGCAAGTTGGCAGAGAACTACAGGAAGAAATCATCACAAGGACGGAGCATTCACTCTGATGACAACATCGGGAATCATCACTAATATTCAACGGTGTTCAACAGAGGATGGACCAGGAATACGGACAACGGTCTTCTTCAAAGGGTGTCCAATGACCTGTACTTGGTGTCATAACATTGAAACTATTGATCCCAATGCCTCCGTGGTCTGGTACGCTGTGAAATGTATTGGTGATCAGGGATGTGTCCGTGCTTGTCCAGAGGGAGCACTTGAGCTGACTCCTGACGGGCTAAAGATTGACCGGGATAAGTGCGTAGTCTGTGGCACCTGTGAGGACACATGTCCTACTGGTGCAATAAAGGTGATGGGCAAAGTCTGGTACTCTCACGACCTTGTGCAGGAGCTTCTCAGAGACAAAGTGTTCTTTGAAACCTCTAATGGTGGTGTGACTCTATCAGGCGGTGAGGCAACCTACCAAGCGAAGTTTGCGACAGAGATTGCAAAAGGACTACAGAAGGAAGGAGTCCACGTTGCTCTTGATACATGTGGATACTGCAGTGAAAAGGTTCTTCGTGAGCTGCTACAGCATGTTGACTTGGTTCTCTATGACTTGAAGGTCATGGATCCAGACAAACATAATGAGTACACAGGAGTTCCACTTGCCAAAGTACTTGAAAATGCTCAAATCGTTGCAGAGATTAACAAACCAGTCTGGATTAGGACACCTATTATTCCCGAACATACTGACAATGACGAAAACATTCGAGCAATCGCTCGTTTCATTCTAGAGAACATACCTAATGTCGAACGATATGATCTCCTAGCATTCAACAGAATGTGCATAGACAAGTATGCACTGTTTGATTTGGAGTATCCTCTCAAAGACCACGATCTCATTTCTGAGGAGACCATGGAACATTTGGCACAAGTTGCACGCGATGAAGGTCTCTCGAATGTCGTGTGGTCTGGAATGACTAAGAACTCAAAGACATCTGAACAGATAGATAACCAGGAGGTAAAGACCTGTGGCTGAATTTGAACTTTCACAAGAGATTGAGGAAGCCATGACCGAGTTTCTTACGCCAAAGTTCATGGTAACAAAGGACTCTGAGGGAGAACCAAATGTGGTCCCTGTGATGTCGTGGACTGTCTACAAGGACAACACAATGGTTTACGGAGACTTCATGACATACAAGAGCAGGAAGAACGTAAATGATGGGAACACTCAGATTTCCATTCTAATCTTCACAACTGATCTTGACAGCTGGTTGATCAAGGCTGATTTTGAGTCCTACCACCATAACGACGAGATTTATGAGTTCATGGCTCAGACTCCTCTCTTTCGATACAACCAATACACGAATGCTCGTGGTGCGGGCGTTGCAGAAGCAAATTGGGCTAGTCAGAAATATGGTATCTCCAAATTGAGCGTTCTTTCTGCTTTCCTCAAGGCAAAGCTAGCAGGTCGCAAAGTTCCAGTCGAGGAAACTGCTGAAGGAAATATGCCCCTGAATGTAATGAAGCGAATGTCACAAATGGCAGCAGTCAAGATTATAGCTTACATCTCCGAGGATGGCTATCCTGTTGCTTTTCCAGAGTTTGGGATGCTTCCTGTTTCCTCTAATAGACTTATTGTGAAAAGAGGCGAGGAAAAACGACGAGGATTCTTACTCAAAGATGGCACGCGAGTAGCAATTTCGCTTGTGACACTTGAGCCTGCGGCATTTCAGTTGAAGGGTCATTTCAGAGAGATTGATGATTCGACTGGTTATATTGAGCTCGATCGTGTATACACATGTTCTCTTCCAAGACCTGGAGTGAGAGTCGATGTTCCAATGCTTACACCAGAAGGCGAGTAGATTTTCGTCAGACCACAATGCTTTTTGTAACCTCTGAACGTCATGCTGTCGGTGCAGTGCTTGCAAGTGTGGGAATACACAGCAAAGGATGGTCGCTCAATCACAGTACGTGAAGCAAAGGTCAGTGATGCAAAGCACCTGCACGCAGGTTTCAAGAATGTTGTTGAAGAGCACATGTGGCTTCCAACTTTTACACCGAACTCTCGTGTTTCTGATTGGATGCATTGGATTGAGCGTACAGCACACACACGTGAGGTGCTCCTTGTTGCCTACATTGACGATGAATATGGAGGGCATTTGTCGCTTCAGCCTGAGGAATGGCATGCATCCCAACATGTAGCAAAACTTGGCATCATTGTAAGGAAAGAATGTCGAAGCATTGGTATTGGTAGGTCGCTGATGTCTTCAGGTGAAGCAGCAGCACTCTCCAAGGGTTACACTAAGATTATACTAAGCACCTTTGATGACAACGAAGTGGCAAAGAGCCTCTATGAGTCACTTGGGTACCGAACCGTAGGAATTCGGAGGAGACACTTCTCGATGCCGAAGGGCTTTATAGACGAAGTGCTTATGGAGAAAGAGCTAATTGTTGAATGAACAAGGTGCTCTTTCATGTGGCGTACTATAGTTGACCATCTCAGTGAATCTCCGCAAAGACTGAAGGTGGCTGAGGCGATTGTTAGACATGGTTTCCATGTCGAGCGTCCGGGTGTTATCAAGTGTGGCGACATTCGAATTCCATTGAAGTCACTCGGAAATGCCCTTGGTATAGATCGACGAACCGTCCGTGCAACCACAGAGGACATCTGTGAGGATGAAGAACTCTGCGAGTTCTTCTCATTATTGAGACCTGCGGGTCCATCCCTTGAGAGAGTCCGAAGTGTTCTTGGATACGGGGTTGTGACCATCTTTGTCGAGTCGCCTGATTCTCCTGGTATTCTATCCGAGGTCACATCCATGATTGCAGGCTATGGAATTCCAATTCGACAAGTTCTTGCCGAGGATGTAGCAATCTATCAGGATCCCTGTTTGAAAGTAATCACAGAGGAGCCCTTGCCTGGGAGAGTCATAGAGACCCTCGCTGATATCAAGGGTGTTCGAAAGGTGATTATTGACAAATGAAAAAGCATCCGAATTACGAAGCTTGAAAAGGTGTAGCTGCTGCGAGCGATAGAGTGAGTTCTACATGGACCCCGAAACTGAGGTGAGCACACCTGCCACTGATGGGAAAAACATTGAGGCCGATGTCAAACAAGGTGGAATGTATCAGGTCTGGATGTTAGCTATCTCACTCAGTATTCTTCAGATTGGTTTTGGTATTGTCACACCAATATTTCCTTTCTACATCGAATCTCTAGGAATGGCGGGTATTGAACTCGGAGTTCTTGCGGCATCTTTTGCGATTGCACGAATCATTTTTGCTGGACCATTGGGTGGTCTTTCAGACCGAGTGGGTAGAAAACCAATTTTGATAATGTCACTACTTGGGTTTGCGTTTGCGAACATTGTTTACGCTTATGCATATGATGTCATTGTGATGATTTCGGCTCGTGCTCTTGAGGGGGCAGTTTCTGCCGGGTTCTTTCCGGCGGCTAATGCATTTGTGTCAGACATGACTTCAATAAAGAACAGAGGCACAGCAATGGGCTATCTCAGTATGGGTAACATGGTGGGTTTCATTGTTGGCCCCGCACTTGGCGGATTCCTTGCTCAGTTTCTAGGAATCAGGATGCCTTTCATTCTAGCAGCGATTGCCACACTCATCACCATGGTCTTCGTCTACATCCTCGTTCAAGAACCTGTCAGAAAAACAATCAAAGAGTCTGTACCCAAAGTGCCTATTCGAGAGGTGATAGCACGTGCTCGTAGATGCTACGGAATTTTGGGGATGGCGATGTTTGCGAATATGTTTGCTATGGGCATCCTCGAAGTCGCGTTCTTACTTGACGCAGTTATCAACATCGGTGTTGAGCCATATGAGATTGGAATCTTCTTCGGTGTCATCGGAATCACTATGATGATTGGAAATGTAGCGTTTGGCAAGCTATCGGACATCAAGGGACGCAAGTGGTTGATTGTACTCGGAGCAATGGTTGGTGCCCTCTCATTGGTCATGTTCATCTACTCTGTTACAACAATCGACCTCCTGATTGCTGGCATCGTCCTCTCAGTTGGAATGTCCATGAGAGGTCCAGCCATTCAGGCTTTGATTGCAGATGTAACAGATCCTTCAGCTTACGGTTCTATGATGGGAGTATTTGGTGCTGTGAGTAATAGTGCCTATGCTGTCAGCCCACTCATAGGCGGTCAGATTTTCGACGAAACCGGCTCCGCAGCTTTAAGCTTGCTCATTGCTGGCGGTGTTTCCGTTGCTGGTGGTGTAGCTGCAGTATTCTTACCTCGTGATGCAAGACAAGAGAGCTGTGGGATAAACCCTGAACCAATTGACATCGAACTGGCTTGATTGCATAATAATAGCAGACTATGCAATCGTTGCTGAAACATATGCTACAACGCTTGAATTGTCCTTTGTGATATCTCCCGATGTTGTATACTTCAGAACATTAAACTGAGTTGCTCCTCTCTCTTTGGCAAAGACCATTGCAGCTGCGATTGGTCCAGCACCGCATATACTCACTCTATGACCCTGCACAAAGGATAGGAATCCTTCTGGATCGAGAAACTCAAGATATTCCATAGCCTGATTGTCTTTCTTGCGAGCACTCTCGGCAGACTCAAAGTGAGTAAAGTCGGAGCTTGCAATAACGAGGATATCCATCTTATCCGCCAGTTTTGCAATGGTCATACCAATAGATTCGCAAACAGCGTATGACTGGTCTGAGATGCAAATGGGTACAAAACTCACTCCAGGTCCTAAGGTATACTGCAGGAAAGGCACCTGAACCTCAAGTGAGTGCTCATTGCTGTGTGCTATGCAATCATTTGTAGCATATTCGTTTTCTTCAACAACTGCTGCTCCTAGCACACTGTCGAATTGCGCAACACCAAGTGGTGTCTGCCAGTCATCATTGCAAACTGCTAATCTCGCGCCGACTCCAGTGTGATTTGGTCCAAGTAGGACAATATGATCCGGTATTCCATCCTCAAAGATTCTCAAGTAAGAATGCGCAGCTGGCATCCCTGAGTACATATACCCCGCATGTGGTGCGATGACCGCCTTTAGAGACCTCGAAGAACCGGGGTCTCCTTCCGGAAGTTTCCCAGGTCCTAATGAACCTAAGAAGCAGTTCTTCAACCTCTCTTGGAGAAGGTCCTCTTTTCCTTCATAGAAACGTCCTGCAACAACTGGCATTCGCACCATTGTAATCCCACGGACATCATAGTAACACCCTGAGAAAAGGCTTTGGTCTCTTGGATTTACTTGTCCTAAGAGACCGGGCACAGACTATTCTTTGCCAAGAGCTTTGAGAAGATATCCAACTAATTCCTCAGTCTTAACTTGTTCAGTTTCTTTGGTAGTCATGTTTCGGACACTTACTTCTCCTTTAGCGATATCTCGCTCCCCAACAATCACTGTGAACTTGGCTTTCTTCAAGTCAGCTTGTTGAAGCAGTCTCTTTAACGAGCGATCCATTAGATCAACTTCACAAGAAACATCTGCCTGAACAAGCATTGTCTGATATGATGTTGCATACCTCAACATAGGACGCTTAATTGGGGCAATGAAAACATCAAGCTGCTTCGTTAGCTCCTTACCAGCACCTCTGGCAAGAACAACCTCAATCAGTCTTCCAATACCCAAGGAAACACCAGTTGCTGGTGTTGTTTGACCACCAAACTGCTCGATGAGATGGTCATAGCGGCCACCTCCAAGAATAGAGCCAACCGCAGGTTTTCCAAGATATCTTCCTTCAAAGACTGGACCAGTGTAATAGTCGAGTCCTCGAGCAAGTGACATGTCAAACTCGATCCACTCAGCAACACCACTCTCCTCAAAAATCTCTGCCATTAAGGTGAGCTCATCAACCCCCTCGATTCCAATCTCAGAGCCCTCAAGAAGGTCCCTGAACTGGTTGAGGGCCTTTGTTCCACTACCCTTGATTGTGATCGCATCAATGAGGAAGCTACTCTGCGTCTTTCCAATTCCTCTCTCATCAAGCTCTTTCAAGACGCCATCCCGACCAATTTTGTCAAGTTTATCGATCGCTCTAAAGCACTCAAATGCCAGCTCGTCAGAAACTCCAGCTTTCTCAGTCATTCCACGAAGGACCTTACGGTTGTTGATTCTGATTATGTAGTCTGAACCTAGTACGCGCTTCAGAAACTCAAGAGCAATAAGGACAACTTCTGCGTCAGCAGCTGGACTTGGAGTTCCAACGATATCAACATCGGCTTGCTCGAACTCTCTGTACCGACCTGCTTGTGGTCTATCATATCTCCATGCTTTTCCAAGGGCATAGCGCTTGAAGGGCTTTGGCAAATGTGGGTTCGTAGCAATAATTCTGGCTAGAGGAACGGTTAGGTCAAATCTCAAACCGACCTCTCGCTCACCTTTATCTGTGAACTTGAATGTTTCAGCCTCCACATCTTCTCCACCTTTTGCCGACAACGTTTCCCAGAGTTCCATCACTGGAGAGTCTAGGGGCTCATATCCATATAGCTCAAAGATCTCTACAGCAATAGCCATGAGGTAATTCTTGACTTGCATCTCAGGACCCATGAGATCTCTCATACCCCTGACTGTTCTCATCTCACTCATTGAAATTCCTCCAGAATTCGCATCGGTCACAGGTAGAGTTGGCGGAGGTTACACTAGGACTATTCATTTGGATGAACAAATCCACCAACTATCACATTTGTCACCAACAGCGAGTCTGATTTATTCTACTTTAAATCTTGTGTTGAATCAGGCTAAAAGACCGAGTGATAGCAATAGTAGATAGACTATGAAGATACTACTAATTATGATTGAGTCTCTTGCTACTTTTTTCAACAACTTGGTTTCTCTGTCTGCTAGGTAGACATAGAACATCTTGTTAAGGACCGACATTGTTGTGGCAATGATTAGGGCACTAGCAGCAACCGACACACTTACTTCTCCTACAAAGAACAATGTTGCAACACTGGCTACAACAGCCCCCGCAGAAACGAAGCCGCCAATAATGGCTGCGACTACTACACCGATGTCACTGAAAGTTTCAGTGAGAACCAATTGTACTAGATAGACTATTGCGAATATTGCAGCGAACCGTAGAGCTGCTCCAAATTCAAAGGGGGACACTAGTTTTGTGTCGAACATCTGCTCGTGTGTTCTATCCTCTGTTCGCTCCTCGAGAATGATGCGAATCATACTGACTACAATGATGGCTACGATGGGAACCAGATACAATCCAATAAGTCTGAAGGATGTATCCAGGATGAGGAGGAGAAAGCCATTCCGCACTACCATTGCAACGTTTGCGAATATTACTGACAAAGAGATCATTCCAGAACCTTTTCGTTCCGAATTGACATAGAAATCAGTGACACTAGAAACGGCTGCTTCACTGTTTGCCAAGCCACCAAAGAAACCGAAGAAGTAGACACCTCGGTCTTTGAATTTCTTAACCAATAGATAGTTCGCGAAACTAATGGATAATAGGATTACAATCAGGAAGTATATAGTGAATAGGGGATACTCGATCGTTCCTAGCATCAATGTATCTGGTATCAAGGGCCAAAGAAACAGAATGATAACTCCAAGCTCGACAGCGCTTATCATCTCGTCTCGTGAAATGACTTCAACTGCATGAGCGAGTTCATCCTTGAACCAAAGGACTAAGAAAACTCCAAATGCAACAGTCATCGCGAGGACCCCAAGAGTTCCTAAGATTTGACCTGGAGCTGGAGTGTCCAGTCCAACAAGGACACCAAGAACAAATGAGATAGCGAAGACCAAAGGTGTAGTCAGACCCTTTCCAGCAGCTCGGATCATCTTGTAGTATATCTGTGAAGTGATGAGGATGCCAGAGATCACAATCGCGTATATCAGGATAACAGACTCACCAATGATTTGGGAAGAGTATGCTGCAAGTGTGCCCAACAGACTATGAAGACCGAATGACCTTACACCTACAATCCGTTCAGCCTCTAGTTTTTTCTGGCGCTCCAACCCAATCAGGGCACCCACTGCAAATCCGAGTAGTGTTTTCACAATGAGCTCTGCGCTGGGTAGTAACACTTGCATATTCACTCACCACTCAAGAAGTCATTGAGGGATGGCTTGCTTTTAAGACGTAGCGTTATTGCACAAATCAACGATTGAAAAAGAATGAGCAGCGAGGCTGATTTTAATCCAGCCTCGTGTTCTGCAGAAGAATTGACAACGGAATGTCATGACTCATACCTGTAGGCAAAGTCCTTCGAACAGTCATAGGCAAAACTCCAGAGCGAAGCTCAGCCTCAGCAAAACCGAATCGTCCCTTGGGTGCATTCTTCGTGTCAATCAACACAGGAGCCCCCATAGAGATCTGAAGGGCACGTGCTCCAATGATTCGTGCCTTCTCGAACTTAGTCAGCCACTTTGGACCAACAGGAATACCCATAGCCAGCTTTTCCTCATCATAGCCAGTCACGAGTTTCTTGCGTTCTTCCGCCTTGGCAATTGCTTCAATCGGGTCCAGCTCATGTCTGTCCGGTTCAGGCTCAGGAGCTTTCTTCCTTTTCGACTTTGCTTTACCACTCAGATCGACCTCACCAGATTTGACCTTCTCGAGAAGACTAGCTGCCTCTTCAATAGTGGCTTCAGCCTTAGCAACACTCAGCCCAGCAATTGCTGCTGCGAGTTCCTCTTTATCAGCTTCAACAACTTTTTCCAGAGTAGTATAACCTGCAGCTCCCAATTTCTCTGCAGTCTTTGGACCAACACCTGGAATGTTTGTCAATAATGCTACAATACTCTCAATAGTGGGCTCCTTTGGTTTTTCAGCCTCTTTTAGGTCTTCTTTTTTGACCTCTTTCTTGGCTTCTTTCTTAGCCTTTTTCTTGTCGTCTTTTTGTGGTTCAGAGTCTTTTGACATGAGCTACACCTGATTCTGTTCTACGTTTGACTCTTTCTATTCGTCATCACCGAAGTCGCCAGCACCACCAGGACCGCCACCCATGTCAGGTGCGCCCCTTGAACTGATGACGTCATCGATCTTGAGAATCATTTGAGCAGCCTCAGCTGCTGACATAACAATCTGCCGATTGACGATGGCTGATTCAACAACACGCGCTGTCTTCATGTCACCTACTTTACCATTTGTGAGATTGATACCATAGTAGATCTTCCCATCAGTGTGAGCTTTCCTCAGACTGACAATCACATCAATGGGATCAAGACCTGCATTCTCAGCAAGGGTGTTTGGAAGAGATTCGATTGCATCAGCAAATGCATTGACGGCATACTGCTCACGACCTTCAAGAGTGTCTGCATAGTTTCTAAGTTGCTTTGAGATTTCAGCAGCGAGTGCGCCACCGCCATAGGTGACTGCTGGGTGAATGACTACATCCCTCACTACGTAGAGTGCATCGTTCAGAGCACGGTCGACCTCATCAACGATGTGATCTGTTCCGCCCCTTACAAGGAGTGTAACTACGCTTGACTTAGGAGTGCCCTCAATAAAGAGCATCTTGTCATCGCCGACATCCCTCTGTTCAATGAGCTTTGCTTTTCCGAGGTCAGCAGCAGTCAAGTTCTGAATCTTGGATACGATGGTTGCACCAGTAGTCTTGTGTACACGCTCAACATCAGACTTCTTGATTCTCCTGACAGCGAGTATGCCTTCCTTCGCTAGGTAGTGCTGAACTACATCATCAATACCCTTCTGAGCAATTACGACGTTGGCACCAGTCTCGACGATCTTCTCGACCATGCTCTTCAGCATTCGCTCCTCTTCATCAAGGAAACTCTGCATACCAGTTGGGTCGTTTATCGAGATTTTAGCATCAAACTCAGTTTTAGAAACCTCAAGAGCTGCTTCAATAAGAGCAATCTTTGCTCCTTCGATTTTCTTTGGCATTCCTGAATGGACAATCTCTTTGTCAAGAACCAGACCTTTCACAAGCTCAGTCCTATCGACTGGCATGCCTTCCTGCTTCTGACGGGGAATATTGTCGACATCCAGCTCTTCACCCTCTGGGATGTCCTTGGCAATTGAGAGAACTGCATCAACCACAAGTTTTGCTAAGATATCCCTTGAGCCTGAAACAAACTTGCTAGACATTGAAGTCTTTGCAACATCCATGAGGATCTTCTTGTAGTTCTTGTCCTCTGGGTCGACGGCCTCTGCAACCTCATCAATAACCTCCAACGCTTTCTGAGTGGCCTTTCGATAGCCACTGATTATTGTGGTTGGATGGATTTTCTGATCAAGCAAGGTTTCGGCATGCTTGAGTAGGTCTCCTGTTAGAACAGCGGCTGTGGTTGTGCCATCTCCTACCTCTGCATCCACGGTCTTAGCGACCTCAATAACCATCTTAGCAGCTGGGTGTGCAACATCCATCTCTTTCAGGATTGTCGCTCCGTCGTTGCTGACTGTAATATCTCCGAAGCTATCAACTAGCATCTTGTCCATACCCTTGGGACCAAGAGCGGACTTCACAGCTTCGGCAATCACGATTGCAGCCATGATGTTATTTCTCTGAGCGTCACGGCCACGTGTTCTCTCGGTGTCTTCTTTAAGAACTATCACCGGTACCTGTTGACTCATCAATTAGTTCCTCCATTTGCTGGTTCGAGTGGTCAGTTGACATAAAACTGACTAATTTCGACCAGTTCAAGAAAACTGTACATGCACTTCGCGAGTTATTAGTTTAAAAACGTTAGCTTCGGGCGGTGATTTTAGGACGTCTGAGAACGACATTATCATCTCTACGAGCTCCAATTGCCTGCGAGATGTGCGAACATTTAGCTTTCGTGATGTAGTATGTTTCGGTACCAGTTTCTCGCTGAATCTCAGGTACGGTTTCAATGTTTGCCTGACCTTTGGAGATGACAAAGTCACTCTCCGACATGAGATTCATGAATTCTTCACTCACATACTCGATAGGGACACCATGAGCCCAAGCACCACTGTTAGTGATTGTTGCCAATTCCTCAATCTCAGTCCCACGAATATCTTCCTCTGTCGCATCATTGATCATTGCTTTTCCTTTGACAACGTATGTTGTATCCCATCCAAGTTCCTTCAGGAATCTGAGAAATGGAATGTCAAGAATGACCTCACCTGCATTGTCGGCAAGGTAGAGGAGACTTCCCTTTCGACTCGTAAGAGACCTCCATAAGTGTTCAGAATCATCAATCGCGAATCCCTCCGTGATTATGGAGTCAAACACCTCAACAAGTGCTCCCAAGTCAGGTTGGTGTTCAGCAGTGTTGTAGTCAATGACATTTCCTGCAATGGATGCAGCAAGACATGCCTTAAGCTTCGAGTACCCATTTAGGGGTTCGATCTTCTTCTCTATTAGTGGAAGAGCTTTCAGAGCAGATTGGTTGCTGAGTTTCTTGATCTCTGAATAAGGGTCTTCAACTCCTCCCATCTTATACAATTCTTGATAGAGCTGGATTGACAACAGGATTGGAGTTTGGTTATTCTTGTATCCCTCGGACATTTGCCTAAACGCGAAAGAGAAGAGCTTGTTCTGTTCCTCTTCATCTTTGGCAAGAAGTGGAATTAGAGTCTTCAGACTATTTGCAATGCAGGCAGAACAATCTGGAATAAGTGGAACCTCGATTTGGTCACTCATCAGTTACTACTTCCCCTTTGATGCCTCCTTGCTTCTTAATCATAAGATAGGCATCCTCACCATCTCGATAATAGGCCCTCAGCACTCGACGAACAGAG
Source organism: Candidatus Thorarchaeota archaeon (assembly GCA_050124975.1). Taxonomy (GTDB): domain Archaea; phylum Asgardarchaeota; class Thorarchaeia; order Thorarchaeales; family Thorarchaeaceae; genus SMTZ1-45. The sequence continues at coordinate 15,629 of JASFEF010000030.1, forward strand.
TATCCTAGTTTCTCATAGACTCCAATTGCTTCCTCATTCGTCTTCCTCACTTCAAGAAAGAACTCACTCGCGCCATAGTCAATCATTCCTTTCATTCCTGCTTCGATGAGTGCGGTTCCGACACCCTTGTTTCTTAAAGCTTGCAAGACCGCAACAGAAACTATGTGCCCCTTCTTCACAGGTTTCCTTCCGAACCCTGAGATACCTCTCTCGATTCTACACATAATGTACCCAACAATTTCCCCTTCGTGCTCTGCTACAAAGAATGCCTTAGGTGCGTGGTAGTGAAGTCCCATGAAGAACTGGTCCGGATAATTCTCAGGAAGGCATCTCTGATTTATCGAAACTACCTGTTTGATATCATCCGGTTGAAATAGACGTATTGTGAAGGGGTCATTCATGGCTGGGTAAACCGATTTTCAAACTTCTTTTATCCCTTATGCACGCTGATTTGTTGGTACTTTCTCAAAGCTTATCTTGAGGCTGGATTGAAACTACCTTATGTCAGTCATACTCATCGGTGGATCACCTGGAACTGGAAAGACAGTGGTTGCGAAGATCCTTGGAAGCAAGTTGAGTGTCAAAGTTGTATCACTTGGAGAGCTTGCAGATGAATCAGGATGTATAACTGCTGAGGACAAGGCTCGCAAGACTGGAATTATCAATGAAGACTGTCTCGTTGATGCTCTTGTCAAACTAACTGAGGACAAGAGCAAGAGATTGGTCATTGAAGGCCACTACATTGATCTTGTACCTAGCTCAACCGTTCAATGGGCATTCATTCTCAGAACACATCCAGAAAAACTCAGGGAACGATTATCAGAGCGCGGGTACTCAGATGAGAAAGTAACAGAGAATGTAGAGGCCGAGGTCATGGGAGTTTGTCAAATGGATGCACTTGATGCATTTGGTGAAGCAAAGGTGTTCGAGCTTGATACAACTGAGCTCAGTGCGCCTCAGACTGCAGAGATGATTGAGGAGTTGATGAAGAATGAATCTTCACCCACTCGTATTGATTGGATGGAGAAGTTGGAAGAACAGGGCCGACTTGATGAGTTTCTCATCGATTAGTCTTCTTTCTCCTTTAGAGCAATAGCGAGAAGAGCAATCACACCTGCAACAATCATAGAGAGGGGAGTTGGTGAAGCATAGATTAGCCCTTCTAGTGTCGGATCGGCAGTCACTGCGAATGTGACAAGAAAATACACTGTTGCTCCGGCCATCCCAAGCATGGCTGCTGGTATCAATGCCAGCCATGTAGCTCTAGGGTTTGTATATGAGAAATAGCTCAAGGCAATCATGAATACCCCTCCAATCGCCGGGAACAAGTATAAGACCCCGCCACTTAGAATAAACGCGTCAACGAATGTACTAAAACCAACCTCAGGAGGAACTCCAGGTAAACGAACCATTACTTCCAGAAATTGTGTTGAGATTGCCAGGAGACCTCCTAATATCAATACAAACGCTGGCCATCGATAGGTTAGCATCCCCAACTGCCGTTTTCGGAGTTGTTTCTTCAGTTCCTGAGCTTTCCTTTGACGTTCTGAACCCCGGCTGATCTCAATCTCTCGTTCTTTCTTTGTGAGACCATCCCCCACGTCATCCTCATCAACATATTCGTCAATTGCGTCGATGAGGTCTTCAGCCATATCGTCTGAACTCGATCCGTCTTCTTCCATTCTAATCTTGATGCATGCATGTGTTCGCGTATTTAAGCATCAGTATCTACGACGCTTTCTTGATGCTGGAAAAGTACCGAGTCTTTCTAGCTCTACAACAGAGGGATTTCCGAATATTCCTTCAATCAACTCGACCACATCTTGTTCTTGAGCGATTGTAGTGAGGCTTGCTCCTCCACTGCTCACTCGTTCTTCGAGACTGTCATCTCCGAAATACAATGAATAGACAAGAGCATCAGCAAGTCTTTCAAGTGCAACGTGCTCATCATGATTTGCAGGATGGTGACTTAATGAGTCAAAAAGTTCTACGTATACAAGAGTTTTTCTTGGGAGAACCAATGGAAGATCTTCCATGATTCCTGTGTTTAAGCAGCAGGTTAGTTGGGAGTAGTTCGTGAGGTACCTAATAGAAATCTGTCTTACAAGCTTAGAATTCAATATCAATCCAAGAACTCGAAGGTCAGCGTCTTCGTAGAGTGGTGTAATCTTAACAATCCCGCCACCATGGATTATTCCTCTAGGTTTCAAGATACAACGTGGGTACCTGTAGTTCTTTGTTGCAACAAGAAACTCATTTTCAAACGAATCTCTCAGTGCAGAATCCTGCAAGAACCAATCATCAGTGTAGAAAACATGTTTATCATTCAAGCGGTACCTCTGAACACTCCGCCCGCTAGTAATGTATGGTGTTTTGAATTCCCGAGACTTTTCCTTCCTCACATGTGCCTTTGGTATATCTCGCCCTCTTCCTGCAACAAGAAGGTGTTTCTGTCCCCTCTCGAGAATCTTGGCATAGATTCGATCATGATAGATTGGGAAAACCCGGCTCTCTTTGAGGATACGCGAGGATATGACGTTTGACTGTTCAAGTCCCAATCTTCTTGACTCAATTTTTATCTCATGATCACCTTTGACTTGAGTCCGTTCACAGAACAGGCTAACCATCTCAAGGGTAACATCATCAAAAGGGCTACCCTCATCTATGATCTTCCATAGTCTAACACGATTCAAAAGAAAGTCCCTTGTCTTTGAGAACTGTTTCACTCTCAAGAAACTGTTTGGAACAAGCAAACCAAGATGTGCTCCATCCTTCATCAGAATCATCGATCTTACAAGAAAATGAGCAGCACTATTCCATGTTCCATCTCGACCTCCACCAACTGAAAATGGATATTTGCTTGAAATGTATCTCCTCTCGATAGGTGCAAGTATGTTTCCATAGGGTGGATTTCCTATTACGATATCAAATCCAGGTGTTGGTCCTGAAAAGATAGATGGAAAATCGTTGTTCCAATGAATGGGCTGTATTGTGTTCAGTATATCTTGACTTGAATCACTATTTTGCTCAGTGTGTTCAACCAACCCAATGAGACTGTTCCCATCTATAATGTTACTCGATCTAGATAGCCTGTTGCTATTGCTCCATTCATTCAGATTCCGAATACAAGCGTCCACTGCATGTTTAGCCAAGTCTGCACCATAAAGGCAATTCTCGACAATGGCTCTTCTCAGCATAGATTCAGTTCTCTTATCATGCAAGGCACTAAGTATTTTCGATAACCAATCTCCAGCAGAGAGTAGGAAGACTCCATCACCAACAGCAGGATCAAGGATTGAAATGGTCCTGACTTCCTCTATGAGTTGTCTTCGCTCAGAAGCTTGCAAGTTCTTAAGGTCACCAAGATCCCGTACTTCAAATCCTGCTCTATCAGAGAGCAAAGCGAATATCACATCATGTGCAATCATCTTCGCAAGAGGCTCAGGTGTGTAGAATGCTCCAGTACTCTTTCGATGAGCTCTACTAGACATGGGATGCTTACCTGCAGACTCATGGTGACTGGAGTGCTTCTTCATTCGGTACAGTTCCTTTGACATGAAATCTAGCTACTCTGTCTTTTCATTTGCCACATATAACAAGAACGGACAGAATTGTCCACTCCTGTAATGCCCTGTGTTCTCGAAGTATAGTTCACGATTGAAAGAAAAAGAGAATCGCGTGGACGGAATAGTCCGTCCACCCGGGATATGATTATCCTACTTTGGATCCACAGTTCGGGCAGAACTTTGCACCATTCAGTGCAGTTCCACAGTTCGCGCAGAACTTGGCTCCGGCTGGAGTACCTGCTGGTCCACCCTCCTTTCCACTGCCCATCATACCTTGTGCCCCTGCCATGAAGCCCATGCCTGCTCCAAAGCCGGCACCAGGACTCTTGCCAAGAGATTCAGCTGAATCTTTGACGGTTTCTGAACCTAGAAGCTCTCTTCCACTGACTCCACCAGTCTTCATGAAGAAGAGGCGTTCTCTGTACTTCTCTGTGGTGTCAATGCCTTCAAATTTCAAGTCCACTAGCTCAAGTCCAATCCTTTCAAAGTTCATGCGAACCTTTGTCTTGACCTTGAGAGAGGTCTCATCGAGCTGTGTAAAGACTGCCTGAAGATCATAATGAGCAAACTCGTCTATGATGCGCTCGTTCATGAATGAGCGCAAGAAATCGTTGACCTTCTTTGTTGAGAAGGCGTTCTGATTGCTGACTACTTCGTTCGTAAAGATCTTCGCTTCTTTGACTCTAAACCAAAAGTTTCCATGGAACATTAGGGGTGCCAGGTCACTGGTCTGACCGCGTCCACCAAATTTCCCTTGAAATTGTGAGCGGGAAATGAAGATGCAAGTGGCTTCAAAGACATCGCCCTTGATCTTCTTCTGCAACCAACCCACGAGACTAGGCATACTGCTCGTGGTCAACTTGTGACGGCCAGCAAGGAAAGTGTCCAGAGCCTTACCATCCCTATAGAAGATAGCGGCTTGGTTTTCCATAACAATTAGCTGTGATCCCCATTTAATCCTATTATCGGGATAACGCCAAACAATGTGATCGGGGCTGGCGTTAGTCCACTCTATCGCGTCGGCCATGATTCATCGACTCGGTTTCTTGTATCGAGTTCTAAGTTGGATAGAGTTCTCATATGTTTTAAACATTGACATGGTATGATTCGAGCATGCAGAAAAGGCATTCTTTTACTCCCAAGCTCTGAATTATATGCAACTTGAGTAATTCCAGTGTGTGAGTTTTGATTGAGTGATGAAACACCTGAGCAAAAGTCAGACAGACCCATAGTTCACAGGTCGCGTCCTTTCAACCCCCTTGCAACTTATGCAGTCTACACTGGACTTGTTCTTGTTGGCTATATCCTCTTCTGGCTGTTCGGTTATCCTGCGCTAATCGCATTCACAATGCTCTTTGTTATCATTCTCATTCGTGACACGCACCATGTTGTGAGGACCTATGAGCTTCCCTTCGCCAGAAAGGCTGCAGTTGTTAATCTCTGCTACTCCATGACCTTCTTCACGATTCTTGCTGTCAATGGTATTGCGATTATGAGTGGTTTGCCTCCGCCAATATGGCCTGAGTTCACAGAACTTGCCCCTTGGTCACCCATGTTCATTCTCGGCGGGGTTTTTGGGATGGCGAACATCAAGCGAATGTATGGTCCAAGAAGAACAGGATTTCAATATCCTTGATTCATAGATCGATGGTCATGAGATCTTCACCTAACAAGACTTCTGCGTTGGTTCTTCTATTCACTATCTCGATGACCTTGTCCTTACTGGCAACAACCTCCGGAGATAAGTGAGTAAGAACTATCTTTGACGGGTTGATTTCCTCCGCAATCTTCGCAAGTTCGCTAGGACTCGTGTGGACACCTTCCGGATGCGGACCATCTATCCAATTACATTCGTGTATCAGAACATCTGTGCCTTTGGCCAAGTCTATGATATCCCTACATGGAGCCGTGTCTGAGGAGAAGGTCAGACTCTTCCCGTTATGTTCCACCCTGAAGGCACGCGTGTCATAATTTCCATGCAGGGTCGGACCAGCAACAATCGTAAGATTTCCTCTGGGAACTACATGATTCTCGTCGAGTGCTGTAGTTTCAATCAGGATTTTCTCTCTGAGATATTTGAAAGCAATATCAAAAACTGCTCTGGACCAATCCCTCACTGTTGGGGGAGCAAATAGATTCAGAGTCTTGTCATATCCCGATAACCAAAGGCTTTGGCACAATGGAAGAAAATCAGCACAATGGTCAATATGGAAATGGCTGATAAAGACTGCGTCGATTGTTCTGATGTCAATCTCAAGTTGAGTAAGTCGATGCAGAATCCCTGAACCGATGTCAAGTAGAATTCTATGCTCTCCATCCTCGACGAGAATCCCCGACTGAACACGCTGAGGATCGGGAAAAGATGTGCCGGTTCCCAATAGTACGGCTCTCATTTCAATCATGATTGCCTGAGGTCTTGTGCGTATTCAGTCTTCCTTTCCAACACAACAAAAAACTAAGACGGAAATCTAGAGTCTTTTTGGTTTGATAACATAAGTGA
>JASFEF010000031.1:0-20436 GCA_050124975.1 Candidatus Thorarchaeota archaeon
CAATTGAATGTTTCAGATCCTATCTTGATTAATGTAACAGTTGCCACTGGAACAAATCTGACGATACTAACTGCGACCTTTATTATGACTTACATGTCAGTTCCAATTATATCCAATACATCTACATTGAATCAAATAATGCCAGACAATACAACTGCAAGTTTCGCTTTGGACCCAATATCTTTAGCTCCACTCTTTAGTTTTGGAAACATTACATTGGTTTCAGGTACTGTAGCTGGCGCGCTCTCTTTCACATACTCAAATACGACGACGCCTGGTGTAAATAAGACTGTAAGCGAGAATTTTGTATTGCGAATTGGACCTACAGGCTTTGGTGTCCTCTTTTCAGTCACTGGTCTTGTCACTGCAGGTTTTGCAGTGATGGCTGCGTTCTCACTCATAATCTCTCTGGATGAATTTCAGCAAGGAATCATGGCCGCACGGAAGATGAAAGGCGCAAAAAGAGGGTCAGATGTAGGGATATTCCCTGCAGCTGTAGTTCTTCGAAGGAAGCCCAAGAAGGGTGAAGAAACGATTGACAAGGAAGAACTAGTTAGAAGAGTAAGTAAAGCGGCTGATAGTGCATGGGATGGGAAACGGTGTCCACAGTGTGGTAGGAAGTGGAAGAAAAATGCTCCGACCTGTGGAAAATGCGGTATCGACACAGGAGCTGCAATCCAACATTTCTCTCATGATATTGCAGAATATGCTCCAAAGGCTCTGAGAGTAGTTAAACCGAAGTCAAAGGTGACTGTTGGACAGTTTGGAAAGAAAATAAAGCTGAAGAGAGACAAGGCTGGAGCACTGGCTGCAGCATTAGTCGATATGGGCATTCTTCAGACAAGAAGTGTAAAGGTTCCACTGAAGAAGGTTGCATTCTCGGGCATGACTCTAGCTGGTATCTACTGGTCGATTATGCAGATGTTCTATGGAGCCACTCCTGACTGGGTCACTGTGCTTCTTACAACGACCGCAGGTCTAGTCGTTTCAGTTCTCATAGGATACTTCATGAATTTTCTTGCAAGGATCAATCCCTTAGGATACGATTAGAAATAACAATGGGACGGGCCATCCCCGTTCCATCCTATTTTCTTTCAATTTCTCGTCAATACATATAGCATCGATTTTTAACGTCAGCGAAAGAGTGGGCACCACACCTAAGGGATTGTGTACTATGAACAGTCACATACTCGACAATTATCGGACTGAATGGGAGAATGATGAAGTTGGCGTGAAAGTACCCTTCAGTGCAGCAGGGGTTGGAACGACCATTGTGTTGACCTCGAAATTCACTGGTAAAATGATGTTGCTTGATGTGGGAGATGGTGTCCTCAGAGACCTGCTGTTGTCTGGAAATATCGATTTTGTGAATGATATCGATCCCATCGCAATCTCTCATGGTCACTTTGACCATATAGGTGGTCTTCACGCTCTTCTGGGATTTATGCGAATGATGGGACGTACAAATCCCCTCAACATACTTATTCCCACTGGTTGTTTGGAGGCAATCAGTGTAATCAAGGGATTTCGGGATCTCTATTGCACATCACTACCTTTCAAAATATTATACCATGAGATGTCACAAGGGTCTGGATTTGATACTGATTTCTTCAAGACAAAGTCCTTTGAGGTTGAACACTTCTCACTTGAATTTGATCAGGGTGCTGGTGTTTTGGAACCCGCCTTAGGATTCAGAGTACAAATTGGTGGGACCATTATAGCGTATACTGGTGATACACGCTTGTGTTCCGGTGCAGAAACAGTTGTTCGTGATGCTGACCTTGCGATTATCGAGGCAACACGGAAAACAACCCCCTCTCCTGACTCTGGAACTCGCGTGCATCTGTCTATTCAAGAGGCTAGCGAACTTGGGAAACTTGCCAAAGAGCATGTCTTAATCCATAAGGTTCCTGAAATGCCAACTTGATGTTTCCAATCACAGAACCGGTACAAGATACTGGATTAGTGCAAAAACTGGAAATGTGACAATCAACGAGATTGGGACCGTAATGACCCATGAGATGATGATGTCTCTCACTTGTTTCATTCGAACTGGAGTATTTGCAACATATCCAACCGCAATAAGAGCTGCGACAAGAACATGAGTTCCACTGAGTGGGAGTCCAAAATAAGTGCCTATGAACATGATCAAAGAAACGGAAATACTTGCAGACAGGGCTGATGAAGGCGATAGCGTCACAACTTCTGTGGCAAGAACTTTGATGACCTTCCTTCCCACAACGATTAATCCGCAACCCATACCCAGACCACCGACAATCAATGGAACATAGAATCCAGGTATTGAGATTGGTCCAACTATTAATGGAGTACTAAACAATGGGAGATTTACCAGAGGTGCTACAGCATTAGCCACATCATTCCCCCCACGACTCAATCCAGTGATTATCAAGAATGCTGCCAATCCATATGCAGCAATCTGTTCCTGTCTTTCTCTCCCAGAAAGTCCTTCAGCTCGCTTCTGGAACCGTCTAACTAATGAAAAAACAATACCTGCAATGAAGAATCCAATCAGTGGGGAGATTATCCACCCTGCAAAAATCTCAATCAGGACACCTATGTTTATGGCTTCAGCCCCCCACGCGGAGGCACTGATTATAGGTGCTGCGATAGCTACTCCAATCACAGAACCAACAATACATTGAGTCGTACTGATTGGCAATCCCTTTGTAGCTGAGGCAATGAGTAACCAGATTGTCATGGAGATGAGGATTGCAAAGACCATCTGCAAAGTAAGCTCATTTCCAGTCACCAAGTCTGATCCTACCTTCTCTGAAACGCCTCCTCCAAGCGATATTGCACCAATCAGGTTTATGACTGCACCAATAATAACTGCCACTTTCAAGCTAAAAACATGGGCTCCGACTGCGGGGCTCATTGTTTCATCATTACTTCCAATTGCAAATGCGACTATGAAAGCAATTGCTAGAAGAATGAGGGCCAGTGGTTCCAAGAGCGTCTACACTCCAGCTATGAATACTTGATTGCCAACTCTCGGATATAGTCCCCAGCAAGTTCAGCTTTGATAGCCACATCGAGGATTCTCTCTGAAACACTCTTGAAGAAGTGTACATCAGGTGCCTTATACTCTGAGGTCCTGAAGAGCTTCTTGAGAAGATCAAACTGGAGGTCTCTGGCTTCCTCTCTCACAAGGTCCAGTTTTCGAGTTCTCTCAACTGACTTCTTGAAATCCTTGAACAGGTATTTCACCGCATCCTGAAGAAGATCAGTGCATATCCAGCATTTCTCTGCGATTTCTTCGAGGTCCTCAGGAGGCTTCATACCTTTTCCAACGGCTATCATTCGAACAGCATCTTCTGCAGCGTCAATGATTCCATCCATATGGCTAGCAAGTAAATGGCGCTCCTGAGACTGTTGAGGAAGAAAGGCATGTTCTGTCAGAATCTTCTCAACCAAATGTTCCTTGATTCCGTCGGCTTCACGTTCGAGCTTGATAATTTCCTCCTCAAGCTCATCCAACGTGTCATCTTTTCCTTCAACCCAACATTCAGCTGCGACTCGCATTTTAGCACCAGCAGACTGGAACGCTTTACTCAGTTTGAGTAAACACTCCTCTGCCTCTTTCTGTAATTTCTTGTCTCCCGATCCAAAAATCTTCGAGAATGTTCCCATTGCTCTTGACTCCTGAAAAACTCCATTTATTGTGTAGTCTGGTGAAATGATGTTATCATGCCGCCAAATAGACCTTTGTCTTTTGGAGAATCTAAGATGCATCTTCAACTGTAGCTCTTATGCGAACAATCCCTGCTCCAATCTTCTTTTGTTTGCCGATCTTGAATATACCAAGACTACCAGTTCGCTCAACATGTGGTCCGCCACACAATTCCATACTGAAGTCACCTACGGAATATACAGAAACCGTTTCACCATAGTTCTCTTTGAAGAATGCAAGAGCTCCCTTCTTAATTGCCTCATCATAGGGTAAGAACTGTTGTTTCACCTCAAGGTCTTGGTTGATCACATCATTCACCAGCTTCTCTACCTCCTCAATCTCCTCAGGGGTCAGTTTCCTCGAGAATGTGAAGTCAAATCGTAGACGTTCTTCAGTGATGTTACTTCCATTCTGGGTCACCTCATCCCCAAGCACCCTTCTCAGAGCCTCTTGAAGAAGATGAGTTGCTGTATGAAGTTTCACTATCCGCTCGCTGTGCTCAGCTAGTCCTCCCTTGAACTTGCCTTGAGTTGCAGTCCTCGATATCTCTCGATGCTCTTCGAACTGCTTTGTAAACTCATCCATATCGATTTTGATTCCTTTCTCCTCAGCGAGCTCTCGAGTCATCTCCAATGGAAGTCCAAAACTTGTGAAGAGGAGGAATGCATCTGCTCCTGTGATAGTTTTGGTATCTTGGTAGATTCTCTCGAATCTCCGAATCGCTTTGCTAAGCGTCTTCCTGAACTTCGCCTCCTCTGCAGTGAGGTTGCTCATGATGAACTCTTTATTGCGTTTGACTTCTCCATAGAGATCTTTGAACATGTCAATGACAATCTCTGCTAAGGTGTTCATGAATCCTTGATTGATACCGAGTCTATCGGCACTATGAATTGCCTTTCTGAGCAACCGTCGTACGATGTATCCTTGTTCAACATTGGAAGGACCGATCTTCCTGTCATCCGCCATGATCATAACTGCTGACCTGACATGGTCGACAATTATCCGGATTAGACGTTCATTATCCTCAGTGAACTCTTCTTTGGTTGAGAGCTCTTTGACATGATTAATCAGAGGAATGAATAGTTCAGTGTCGAATACTGTTGGAACACCCTGAAGCATTGCGATTGTTCTTTCGACACCCATTCCAGTATCGATGCTCTTCATTGGTAATGGTTCATAGGTGCCATCATCCAGTTTGCGATAGCTCATGAAGACATCGTTCCAAACTTCGACAAAATGTCCACAGCTACATCCTGGTCTACACTCTGGACCACACTTTGGAATTTCATCCACTTCAATGAACATCTCCGAGCAAGGACCACATGGACCTGTGTTCCCAGCTATCCACCAATTGTCCTCCTTACCAAGGAAGTAGATTCTCTCATCTGGGATGCCTACACTACGCCATGCATCAGCTGCTTCATCATCTCTAGGAGAATCTTCGTCTCCTGCAAAGACCGTCACTGATAGCTTGTCAGGATCGAACCCAAGGTATTTCTTTGATGTAAGAAACTCGTAGCTCCAAGTGACTGCTTCATTTTTCCAATAATCCCCTAGACTCCAGTTTCCAAGCATCTCAAAGAAAGTGAGGTGTGTAGTATCACCTACTTCATCAATGTCAGTTGTGCGAACACATTTCTGAACATTGGTCAAGCGTTTCCCTTCTGGGTGAGGTTGCCCTAAAAGGTATGGAACCAGTGGATGCATACCTGCTGAAGTGAACAGTACTGTTGGGTCGTCCTCTGGGAATAATGACGCAGAAGCTATGACTGAGTGACCTTTCTTTTTGAAATACTTCAGGTACATTTCTCTCAGTTCTTGAACTTGCATCATTTGTCACCTCATTGCTTATACAAAAGGGCAAGAGAAGCCAATTCCTGATTGATTTTAATCATTTCGAAGAACACATGTTTTGGACACCTTTACTCGACCAAGATTAGCCCCGCTGGAGTCATTCGATATCTACGGAGCCTAGAGGTAATCCAAGGGTATCGGTCAATCCAATCCAAGAATCGGTCATTTGATACAATATCTGCGTCAAGCTTCTTGGATAACTGGATTATTCTACTGTCATCATTAATGCCTCGAGGAGCTTCATCCACTTTGGCACTTAGCATGAATGCATTCAAAGCTCCAAGATTATCGATCTTATGGACCAATGCAGCAGAAATAACGAATATGGGATTGTATCCTGCACTTGTTAGACTGTGATAAGCTAGAGCAAGATTCTGTGCTTTTGGTTTCCCTTGCGGTGACAGATTGTAGGCGATATTATTCCCATCAACAACAAGCTCCCGTTTCTTGGAGGATTTCCCTGTTCTCTGCATCGTTTGACGTCGATTCTTGCACTTCCGAATGTGTGCGTCTAGAGAATCCCGGTTAAATAATCGGTCACAATGTGGACACCGAGCTCTCTTTGGCATTACATTCTCCTTCTATATTGGTGAGTACGATTTCCGTTTTGCAGGTGCGTATAAAGCTGAGGTTATATCACTCAGAGGGGTCCAACTGGTAATAACTAAACCTATTTAATCAAATGAAGCGTAGATAATTTGGCGTCCTGTTTCCGCGGTGTCGTCCTCCCGGCGGCCCGATAACGGGGGCGGACGCCACCTCATTCTAGACGAGTAATCCCAACAGAAGCAACCACCCTGTACCTATTGCAACCATAAGCAGACCAAGAGGGGTTGCGACCTTTGCAAAATCCTTCATGGAAATTGGTTTTCGTTCCTTTTCAGCGAATACAAGAGCCAAGATGTTTGCAGGAGAACCAATTGGAAGAATGAACCCTCCAACATTGACAGCGAAGATCAGTGCTACTGGTAAAATAGGACTCACAGCTGCGAATTGTAGTGCTATTGGAGCCAAAACAGCCGAAACAGGGATATTGTCAATAACTGCAGAGAGGATTGCTGGTACCCATGTCATGAAGATTATACCAAGTAGGACATTGCCTCCAATAAGATTGCCAATTCCCACTCCTAATGCTTCAATAACTCCTGTGATTTCAAGTGCTGCAACAAGTCCAAAGAGTCCAACTAGGAAGAAGATCGTGCCCCAGTTCACTCGTTTTAGAATCTCATCTACCCACTCTCGAGCAAGTATCAGAAGTGCAGAAGCTACAGTGATAGCAATCAAAGCTGGTTGAATCGGGATGGGCTCCAAACCAGGACCGAGTGTGAATCCAAGAACTAGAATAATCATCGCAACGATAGACAAGAAAAAGTCAGACCTTGACCGAATCATATACTGCGGGTTGATCAGCATCATCTGAGAAACAAGATCCTCCTCTGATGGAATCAATTTGTCTTCAAAAACACGAAGGAAGATTGGAACTGAAACAACAAACAGAATGATGGAGAGGGGAAGGAGGGTAATAAACAGGAAACCTGGGTCGACATGCGCTTTTTCTGCGATAAGCAAATTGGGAACTGCACCTACAATGGATGAGATTGAAGCGAAGTTACACGTGACTGCTTCTGAGATTAAAAAGGGTCTGAAATCGATGTCAAGTGCTTTGCAGAGCTCAATCGTGAGCGGTCCCATTATCAACATCGTAGATGTAGTATCGAAGAATAAGGAGATTACAAAGACAAACCCAAGCAGTGACACAAACAATTTCTTCGTCTGACCCTGCGTCGGTCCTGTAAGCCCAATGGCAAGGTATTGAAACATTCCTGATGATGCTGCAATTGTGACAATAATGAACATCGATGTCACAAACAAGATGGTTGACCATTCGATACGATCCACCACCTCAAAGAATGCCCCCTCGCCGGTAACCCAGAGAACAATACCTGCAACACCCATCCCGAGAAGTGCAGTTGCCGTCCTGTTTACCTTCTCTGACGAGATTGCTATGTATGTGACCACAAATACTACAATTATCAACTCTGCAGCCAAGTTACATCTCCTCTTTCATTGTTAGATACCAAAGAGAACTTGAAGTAGAACAAGGTATCCACTACCTATAGCTAGATGAATTATCCCCAACAATGTGCCAATTTTCACGAACTCCATGAATGAGATAGGGTCGTGTTGCTCTTCCGAAAGACCAATGGCTACCATATTTGCCGGAGAACCCAAAGGTGTGAAGATATACCCTCCAATGTTCACAGCAAAGACCAATGCCAAGGGGTTACCAAAAGTTGCCGCAATGGGGGCAAGGACTAGAGAAACTGGAAGATTGTCGAGGAAGGCAGACAACATTGCAGGAATCCAGACTAGAAAGATCGTTGCAAAAATTGACCCTTCTTCGATTACTAGTGCAATAGCATCTCCAAGAGCCTCAATTAATCCTGTTATGTCCAGTGCGCCAACAAGTCCAAATAGTCCAACCAAGAAGAAGACAGTAGGCCACCCAATTCTATTCAGGAATTCGTTTGCTCTTTCGTGTGCTAGTAGTAATAGGAATCCCGCTACGAGAAGTGCCACCATTGGGGGAGTCAGCCCCAGCCCTGGACCTAATGCGAATCCAAGCACCAAGCAGATGATTGCCACTGCGGAGATGTTGAAGTCCCATCTGTCCTTTATCATAGTTGCAGGGTCGATTGAGAAGACTTCATCTGCTCTATGCTCTTCAGTGACCCCAAACGACGAACCATACCACCTGAGAAAGATGGGTAGACTGACTAGAAATAAGATGATTGAGAGAGGCATGAATGTCACAAAAAGGAATCCAACATCTAGTTGAGTTTTCCCTGCAATCACAAGATTTGGTACCGCTCCTACAATCGAAGGAATCGAAGAAAAGTTGCAAACAATTGCCTCTGATATTAGAAATGGTTTGAAATCTATTTCGAGTGCCTTACAAATTTCTATTGTTAAAGGCGCAGCAATAAGCATCGTTGAAACAGTATCAAAGAAGAGACTGATTCCTGAAACAAAGACGAGCAAGATGATGAAGAGCTGTTTGTGGTCTCCCTCACTTCGTGCCGCAATTCTTAGAGCAATATACTGGAAAATACCAGAAGCCGCAGCAACTGATACTATGATACTCATTGCGATAATGAAAATTATAGTGTCCCATTCAACATGTTCAATGAGTGTAACAAACTCAACACCTCCAGGAATAGTTAGAGATAACGCTATGTACAGAATTACTCCAACCAAGGCTACACCTAGAAGTGACATTGCAGTCCGGTTTATCTTCTCTGTAGAGATTAGGATATACGTTCCAATGAAGATGACTAGGACTGCTACAGGTACGTTTTGAAAGACAATAACAAAGATGAGTGCAGCCGCGGTCATGATGGCAATGAAAATTGTAGCAATGATTTCCCATCCAATTTTTTTCATATCATCTGTCACACCATCGTCAATCTTGGAAAAATAACCAAGTGTTGATGTGACTGTTTCTCCTACTCATTAATCTGCCGTCAGTTTCGAGAGGAAACATATGGAAGACCAGCTGATATGTCGCCTTTCACGAAATCAGAAACCTGTACATCTGCTCCATCGAGATAAATCTGAGCAACGGCGTCCTTCACAAACTTCTCCAGATGTTCTGAGTCAGGACGTCCATACCCTATAGGTACTGTAAGTGACACGAGACCATTGGTTGTAATCATATTGCGAATGTGACTATGTCCAGATATTGAGAGTATCACTCTTCCATCATTCGCAATTATCTTTCCAGTACTAGTTGCTCCCATGAAAGCTCCATGAAAGTCCCAAGGCAGTCTATCCTTGTAGAGTGTCAGATTCTGAAACGGGAGATGATGCGACACATAGACAACATGCTTGACATTGTCTGGCAAAGTCTTCAGATCATACTCGAGCTTCTGGTTGAACAGATTTGTAGCCTCCCTATCGTTGAACCCCCAATCAATACGAAAGAGGTCATACCACACAGCCCCGCGGTATTCTTTTTGTTCATAGTTCTCGATTGGAATTTCGAGATCCTCCCGTCTGAATGAGTAATCGTACCATCCAATACTTCCTACGAAAGCATAGTTTTCCAGAATGACTGGAGCATCAGGGATATGTGTGAATCCATTCTTACTACATACTTCTCCGATAACCTTGGAGTATTTCTCAAGAGACCCCGGCCCTCCTCCCTCTTCAAACCAGATGTCATGATTTCCTGCAACATAGAGATTGACACAGTCTTTGGCTCGTAGCTTTGCCAGAGATTCTGAGAAGACATCCAATCGGTCACTGGTATCACCAGCAATCACAAAGACATCAGGATTGATCTCTTCAACCCTCTCTCTGATTTTTGTTAGAAGGAGATTATCCCTTCCATCATGAAGCACATGAATGTCAGAAACCGCTGCGATTCTCAAGCTTTCTCACTCGCTTCGCGTGCAGGAGATTGATTCTCTTAAAAGGGATTAGTTGAACTACCAGACCAAATCCTTGATATTGCTTTGTCAGTGCAATCCGCAAACCAGCTCATAGGTTGATAAGCAATGACGAACCGTATTGTTGCTCAAAAATCTGAAGACGTTGATCTCTCACAGATTAAGTCAGTAGTTGATCAGGAGGAGATCACTGATACATATGCGCTATATCTGGATGATGAGAGTCACTCCTTTGATGGAGCCGCAGAGAAGATTATTTTTCCTTCCACAGAAGGTGAAGTCGCATCAATTATGAAGAATGCATATGAAAGTGGCACTCCGGTCACAATCCAAGGTGGGAGAACAGGTCTTACAGGTGCAGCAGTACCATTGGGTGGGATTGCCCTGAATCTCGAGAAAATGACTCAATTGTCATACATGAGCTATGATGAATCTGAGGGACTGTACTCCATTGCAGCTCAATGTGGTTTAACCCTTGAAGATTTGGTTGACACAGTGCAATCGAAGAACCTAGACAAACTTGAGGGCAAAGGTACTCCTGAGCAACAGAAAGCACTAGAACGTTTCTTGAGTGAGTCTGATACATTTACTTTTCCGGTTGACCCGACCGAGATGAGTGCTTGGTTGGGAGGTATTGTGGCTTGCAATGCTTCCGGAGCTAGGACATTCAAGTATGGAGCTGTGAGACCTTGGGTCTATCGTCTACGGATTGTACTAGCAAATGGTGATATTCTGGATATCGAGCGTAATAAAGTAACAGCCGACAACGGGAAGTTTGTAGTTGTTCTAAGTGATGGGACTAAGGTCGATGTGACTGTTCCAACTTATAAGATGCCAGAAACAAAGAATGCCGCAGGACTCTACGCAAAACCTGACATGGATCTCATTGACCTCTTCGTGGGCTCTGAAGGAATTCTTGGTGTGATCACAGAGGTTGAGCTGGGTTTGGTCACACTTGAGGAGAACATCATGACTGTGATGGCGTTCTTCCCCAGTATCGAAGACGCTGTGAATTTCACCTGTGATGTACGCGCCCCCGACTCTCCGATAAAGATGGATTTCCTTGAGTACTTTGGAACTAATGCCATTGAGATGATCAAGGAAAGAGCTGGTTCAGCAGGAATCAAAGTTCCTGCCATGAAGGATGACACGAAGGCTATTGTCTTCTTTGAGTTCTCATATACAATGGAGAACATGGAAGAGCTTGTCATGGGTCTAGAGGAGATTTTGATTAAGAACAACACCTCCTCTGAGTCAAGTTGGGCTGGAATGGACCGCTCTGAACTTGCGAAAATGAAGACAGTGAGGCACTTCGTGCCAGAAACTGTCAACGGTATTATTGCCCAGAGGAAGGCAGAATATCCTGAGGTCCACAAGATTGGTACTGACATGGCTGTCCCTGATGATGCTCTCAAGGGTTACCTAGAATACTACATCTCAACACTCGAGGAACAGGGAATGGAGTATGCAATGTGGGGCCATATCGGTGACAACCATATACATGTGAACATGCTCCCTCGCAACAATGAGGAAGTGAAGCAGGGCATGGACAACTACATGACCTTTGCAAAGAGGGCTATCGAACTTGGAGGTACTGTCGCTGCAGAACATGGCATAGGCAAGCTCAAACGCGCATTCCTAGAGGCCATGTACGGCGAAAAAGGTATCTCAGAGATGCAGGCAGTGAAGAGGTCTCTGGATTCCAAGTGGTTGATTAATAGAGGAAACATGATTGCTGTGCCTGCTGAGTTTACATAGACTCTTCTCTGTTTGCAGACATGGCTCCGATTATTCCGCTAGTAGTCCAAAAAATAGAACGTAATGTATGCAATAGTGCTCTACTCGTCGATATTTAGACACAAGGAGTCATAACACACAAATAGCCCGTACACAATCGCTCCAATCCCAAGTTAGTCAACTCACAATCATGAGTTGTCGTGACATTTCCCAAGGGAGAGAGAGAAATGACGCAGAGATTTAAGCGTAGAGTAAGGACGCTATTCCTTCTGACTCTGTTTGTCGTCATGATAGGCTTGAATCCTGGTATAGTTCAATCTGCAACATACGATAACCCGGTTTATACTATCCCAGAGATTCAGGGTGACGGATTTGTCAATACGATGGATCCTGACACGTATATTGACACATATGGAGTCGTGACAGCTGATTACCAGGATGAAGGCGAACGAGGCTTTTACGTTCAAGATGTAGAAGGTGACGGAAATCCGGCCACTTCTGATGGTATCTTTTGTTACCAATATGCTTGGAATGTGGAAGTCGGTGATTATGTAAAACTATCAGGAAAAGTCAGTGAATATTATGGAATGACTCAGATGTACAAGCCGTACACAACGATAATTTCCTCTGGCAACCCACTTCCTGAACCAGTTGAGCTCTACCCGCCATTCGATGATTATGCCTCTGATGTCTATTATGAGTCACTAGAGGGCATGCTCGTTTCAGTAGACCGCATGAGAGCGGTGGCTGGTACTAATCAGTACGGCGAGGCTGCTGGTGTTCGTTCGGACACAGGTATCAAGCGCGTGTTCCAAGATGACCCAGCTGGAACTGGTGGGATAATCTTCACTGATGATGCAGGAGGCTGTTTGGTTAACGCCAGAACTGGCAATACCATCGTTGGTCTAGTTGGACCACTTGACTACTCGTATGACGAATACAAGGTTCTGCCCAGCGCAGATAATCCTCCACAGGTCCTATCTGAATGGTGGGCCGAATCAGATTGGGTTTGGCCAAAAGGTCTGAGATGGGGTTTCACTGTTGCCACATACAACATGTACAACCTCTTCGATGAGTTTGACGCTGACGGCAAGGATGATCCAACATACCTTGACACCGAAGAAGTCGAGTTCATGCTCACTAAACACGCCGTAGCAATCCGTGAAATGCTTCGAGTTCCAGATTTGATTGCAGTGCAAGAGGTTGAGAACCTCGAGGTTCTTGAGCGACTGACACAGACAGATCCTATCGCAGGAATATATGGAGCTGTGCTCGTAGACGGACCTGACGCTAGGGGTATCGATGTCGGTCTACTTTATCGCTTAGACCGTGTTGAGGTCATAAGTGCTGAAGCGAGGCAGACATGCACCGACTTAGCTGACGCATATGGGCCTGGAACAGATCCAAACTTCCCGTGTGAAGAGGGCTTCAATCCACTCTTCTCGCGACCACCACTTGTTGTTCATCTCAGGACAATTGTCAACAGCTGGTGGTGCAGATATCGTTCCGGCACGGATCTTTGGATTATCGCCAATCACTTCAAGTCAAAGGGCGTTTATCCACCAACATATGCAGATCCAGAGCCACGCCGTATTCAGCAAGCTGAATGGGTTGCTTCTCTAGTTGATGAGATTCAAGACTACAACCGTCGTGCGAAGGTTATCGTTCTCGGTGATTTGAACTCATTCAACACTGAGGCTCCTATTCAAACACTGCAAGACTCTGGTCTAACGAATCTGATAAACCGTGTTCCAAAGTGCCTTCGTTACACCTACATCTATCGTGGCGTGTCTGAGGTTCTTGATTACATAATGATCACCAGATCATTGAGATGGAGATTCATACATGCAAGAATAGTTCACTTCAATGTGGACTTCCCATATGACACATGGGCTGATGATCCGACCACTGGCATCAGAAGCTCTGACCACGAAGTGTTCATGGCCTCCTTCTGGATACGATAGTTTACCAAATTTCCAGGGTGGTAGTGGGACATTCCCACTGCCCCTCTGGCATCTATTTTTCACTGAAGTAACATCATCCTGACTTGCTCTTCTACATGTTTCATCTTGGAGTAGAGCTCAGGATCCTCATCGCAAAACCTTCTGAGGTCTTTGAAACCAAAATCAGTCCAATATTGGGAGAACGCATAATCCAAAGCTGAGCCATCATCACAACTAGAAACACTATTCCTAAGTTCCTGCACTAAATCATCAATACTCAGTTTTCGAAGGCGCACCCTTGCCCAGAAATCGCACATCTTTCCTCTGCATGGTCCTTTGACCATCACACAGAACGCGGCCATGAATCAACCTCGAATGAATTTGAGTCTGTGAATCCATTCTTATCTTAAGGATTAGGTCCTCGGCAGATTTGTAAGCCAGAAGTGAATGGATTGTTTCCGTATTCGTAGCATTAGGGGATGAGCATCAAATGAAAATCACGAAAGTAGAGCTGTATCACATATCCATACCTCTGAAGAAACCGTTTTTCTCTTCTTGGATTCCTGGCTACCCTCAGACGCATAATCGTTTCACCCTTCTTCAGCTCACTACAGATACTGAGCAAACTGGGTTGGCAGCTGGCGTTGCCTTTGGACAGGAACGAGAGGGATTGGGAGGACTCCTAGCTCCTTATGTGCTTGGGCTTGATCCCACTGATTTAGAGTTGGCACATCAGAGAATCAGAGAGGCATCCTATCTTGGATGGAGGAACTTTTGGATGGAAGCTGCTTTCTATGATCTGAAGGCTCAGGCTGAGGATGTTCCAGTCTGGAAAATGCTTGGTGGTTCTGATAAGCCACTACCAGTGTATTGGTCGACTGGTGCTGTATGCGAACCCAAGAAGCATTCCAAAGTAATTAAACAAGCCCAGCAAGAAGGGTATCATGGAGTGAAACTCCGAGTGAAATCGAAGACCCTAGAAGAGGATGTAAAGGCAATCAAGGAAACCAGAAAACTCGTTGACAAAGACTTCCCATTGATGATAGATGCCAACCAAGGCTGGCCAGTGACTATAGTGGATCGACCACCCATGTGGGATCTTGATAGAGCAAAGAAATTCGTTACCTCTGTGAGTGATGAGAACATTAGGTGGTTGGAAGAACCTCTTGATATGCATGCGTACGAAGAGATGGCTGAACTAAGAAAGGTGAGTCCAATCAAGCTTGCAGGTGCTGAACTTAATGCAGGTTGGCATGAGGCAAGGATGTTTCTCAAGTTTGAGAGCCTCGACATATACCAGCCCGATACAACCGTCTTCGGCTTCAGAGATGCATTACTGACTCAGAAGGCTGCAAAAGAACGTGGTCTGGACTTCAGCCCTCACACTTGGACAAACGGACTAGGTCTATGGATAAATATGCACGTAAGTGCGACTACTGATAGAGAGTTGCCTCTAGAGTTTCCACATGAGCCTGGTTCTTGGACTCCTGAATTTCGTGATGGGATTTTAGAAGAACTGATAGTACCACAGGATGGAAATCTCGAACTCCCACAAGAACCTGGACTTGGGCTGAAGATTAACTGGGACCGAGTCAAGAAGTTTGGCACAAAATTCTTCTCAATGACAGAAGGCGATCTTCGTTCACAAGTGATGAAGGAAAAAGGAATTCGGACTGCTCTACAGCTTAAGAGAAGAAAGGATAAGGAGTCCAAGTGATTCTGTGTCACTATCTCACACTTGAAATAGGCAATCCAATCACCTAAGACGAACTCAGGGTGATTGCTGAGATGCAAGATGAATCGAAATCTTCCAATTTTGGTCCTTTGATCCAGAAAGAGAAAGAAACCGTTGAGAAGATGATTCGTTACTACTGTGAGAAGAAACATAGCGACTCCCGTGGGCTTCTTTGTGCTGAATGTCAAAGTCTGTTAGAGTACTCTCACAATAGACTTGAACAATGTCAGTACCAAGAGGACAAACCAACCTGTCGTAAATGTCCTGTTCATTGTTACAGACCAACAATGAGAGATGAAATCCGACGGGTGATGCGGTTTTCCGGTCCTCGATATGTTTTACGCGCACCACTGGATTGGATTAGACACCAGATTCATGACAGAGATGATGTTGAATCAAAAAATGAGTGAGTGAGCGGTCACAATTATGGTTACACACTTATCTGTTCTATTTGTACACGACTTCAACAAGATGAGCGCTGCAGCTGATACAGGGATCATATGCACGAGCAATCATCTCGAACTGGAGTTCGATGTTGTCGAGCTGATTCTTTGCAAGTAGTTGTTCACCACCTGTGCGGATGAACGCCTCGATGTCATCAAGGAACATGGCTGTTGGAGTAATGAAGTCTGCCGCTGAGATTTTACCATCCTTTACTTCATAGTGATGAATAAGGGTGCCACGAGGGGCCTCCACAGCACCTGTACCGACACCAGTGTCTTGTGTTGGTTGTCCTATTATTGCACCATCGCTCACAAGAAGTTGATTCACAACTTCTATGATTCCCTCGAGCGAATACACTTGCTCGATAGCTTGCGCATGATTGTTGTACAGAGGATTGCGCTGCCAACGCTCAGTAACGAGTTTATCGTAGGCTTCCTTGGCCTTGCCCTTTAATCGTTCTCCGATGAGGAGTACTCGTGCGAGAGCTCCAACACTGAATGGTCTGTCTTTGTACATACTACGCTTCGCAAAACTATGGCCCACGACACGTTCTTTGATTACATTCCTGTAGTTCTCAACAGGATGCTCTTCACCATCTGAAGTGATAAGGATTTCACCGTAATAACCATACTCCTCACCAGGGGGTTTACAACACATAAACTGAGTTTCACGTTCCATGTGATCAGGAATCTCAAGCCCTCCTAGAAGGTCAACGGTCGTCAGAGCAAAGTCAAGGAGCTCCAAAGCCTCTTCTTTGACTTTTTGCAGATCTCCCTTTGTTGGAAGCTTGCTAAAGCCTCCAATGACTGGGTTCTCACCATGAATCATCCGACCTCCCATCATTCGCATTATCTTGTTTCCAAATTTCTTGAGCTGGAGCGCTTTCACTACAGTATCACTGTATTTGTCAGCCATTGCAACTGCATTTTCGTAACCAAGGAAGTCTGGCAACGCTAGGAAGTAGATATGCAGACTATGACTCTCAATCATCTCACCATGATGCATCAGTTCCCTATACAGATGAGTGGTTTCGTCGACATCCACCGCTACTGCCTTCTCTAGACCCCGAAGGGCCGCATACTTGTGAGAGAGATTACAGATAGCACAGATTCTAGGGACAATACTGAGGTCCTCCTGAGGTGTCTTGCCCACGACAAGTTCCTCGAAGAGGCGGGGTCCTTCAAGAATTCGGACTTCAACATCGATGATTTTGCTGTCCTTTATCTCAACTCTGATTCCCCCATGACCTTCGACTCTAGCCAAGGGCTCGATAATGATACTCTTCTTGTCAGTCATTTTACCTGCCTCCATCCTCGATGAATTTGATAATTTTACTACCTCCAAATCCTCGGATGCGTCGTATGATTTCATCCTTTGTTATCCCAAAGCTCTCAAGGAGCTCCATGTGCTGACTGAAGTTTCCATCCTCGTTTGGACCCCAACAACCGACACATGGCATTCCATGGTTTGGGCAAGCTGATCCACAACCTCCTAATGTGAGGGGGCCAATGCAGAACTTCTTATCAAGAAGCAGACACCGGTTCTCATTGAGCTTACACTCGTGACACACAGGATGAGGATAGGGTTCTGGAATTGCCCCATGAATCAACCTCGAGATCAGAGCGAAAGTTTGAGGTTGACTAATTGGACACCCTGGCAAATAGAAATCTACATTCACAAAGGCGTCAATGGGTTTGGCCTCTAATGGTTTCGTTACGAACTTGACACCTTCTCCATATACCTTCTTCAGTCGTTTCTCATAGTTACCATCACTAGTGAACATGGCCTGAGGACCACCGTTCACAGCGCAGTTACCCATGGCCACCAGAATCTTGGCTCGTTTCCGAATCTCACTAAGATGCTCTTTCTCTTCCTCGGTGCTAATACTACCCTCAACAAACGCAACATCAAGTTCATCCTCAATTGGATTACTCGACGCCATCACGAAAGACTGGATATCGACTGCACCGAAAAGGTTGAGAATCTCGTCTTCTGTGTGGATGATGAGGAGTTGGTCTCCTGCACAGCCTGTGAAACCATAGATGCCAACTTTTGGTTTGTCTTCTGCTGTCATGTTAGATCAGCTCCCTGAAGTGCAATGTGTCCCAATACGTGAACACAGGTCCATCCATGCACGTATAGAGGTGTTCGATAGCACAATGTCCACATTTACCGATTCCACATTTCATTCTCCTCTCTAATGAAAGCTGTATCTGGTTTTTAGGAATCTTGAGCTTCAGAAACTCATCAATTACAAACTTGTACATGACAGGAGGGCCGACAACAACTGCGTTGGTTTCTCTTGGGTCTATCTTCGGAAGATGCTTGAACAGCTTGGTAACCACCCCTATGTCTTCAGCCCACTCGTTGTCTGGGTTATCTACAGTATAGAAGCAGTCTATGTCGTCTCGTTCCTTTAGCTGGAAAAACTCTCTCTTGAATAGGAACTCACTCGGACTCCTAGCGCCGTACAAGAAGAAAACGCGGTTGAACTGATCACGATTGTCAAGAACATAATAGAGGATTGACCGTAGAGGGATTACCCCAAGACCACCCGCGACTATGATGAGGTCTTTGTTGACCATCTGGTCGAGTTTGAAACCATTCCCATAAGGTCCGCGAATGTAAACCACATCATTGTCTTTCTTCTGGAAGAAAGCCTCAGTTAATTTTCCAGTCTTTCTGACTCCTAGTTCGAGAATTCCAGGTCGACTGGGCGTGGATGAAATTGAGAACGGGGCTTCTCCCACTCCGGGGATTGATAGCATAATGAATTGCCCTGGATTATAGGTGAACGACATTGCCTTCTTCATGTCAATATGTCTAATCTGGAAGAATCTGTGGTCTTTGATTAAATCATAATGTCTGACAATTCTTGCAGCTTTTGGCTTGAAAGGATTCTCAGTTGTTTCAGCTAAGGTCATTGTTTAGGCACCTCCTTTGTCATCAAAGCCTCAGAGATTGTAAGAACGTTGATGTCTACTGGACAAGTGTCCACACAGCGCCCGCAACCAACACATCCTGGGCGACCATAGTCCACGCCAAAGGTCTTCAACTTATGACCGTACCATAATCTCAGACGATCGGCACGAGAAGCACGGAAATTATGTCCTCCAGCAACTAGACTGTAGTCTACAAACATGCAACTGTCCCATACTCTATCACGACGACCAACAGTTTCATTGGTGACATCAAAGACATCTGTTACGTTATAGCAATTGCAAGTAGGACAGACCATTGAACATTGACCACAGGAGAGACATTTTTCCCCAAAGTAGTCCCAGATTTCACTGTCATGGCTTAGTTCCATTATGTCAGGCATGCTGTCGAATTCGAATCTTTTCTTGAACATGCTATTGCGTTTTTGACGCCATTCAATGTACTTCTGGATGTCGTCATGTTTGACATCATCATCGAAGAACTCCTCTCTTTCCAATATCATGTCATAGCCAAGACCTGACCCTACCCAAACTAGATAGAAATCTCCCAGATTCACGAAGAACAAATCAAATCCCTCCTCCACAATATCTGTGTCTGTGGAATAACACAGAGAGTTTTCAGTTGGAAGGCATGAGAATCCAATGATGGCTGTATTTTCTCTCAGACCTGCATAGTATGGGTCCACAGGATCCCTGAGGAACACATCATCTAATCTAAGCAGACTGTGGATCTCACATGGGTGCACTCCAAGTACTACTCTTCTTTCGATTACAGAATAATCTGGAGTGAATCCCTTCTCGTCGAACTGCATCATAGTAAACTGCATTGGATGGAATAACTTCTTGATAGGAATCATGGGATGTTCGTCGGTAATGACCAATTCTGATATATTTTCAAGACGGTCGTAAGACAAAACACCATTCCTCTGTTTTGGCCCA
Organism: Candidatus Thorarchaeota archaeon; assembly: GCA_050124975.1. Lineage (GTDB taxonomy): Archaea > Asgardarchaeota > Thorarchaeia > Thorarchaeales > Thorarchaeaceae > SMTZ1-45. Next base: position 19,734 of record JASFEF010000031.1, read on the forward strand.
TATAACTTACCAAACTTGTCTAAACTCTCGAAAAAAACCTCGAGGAACTTTGACTGCATTTTCATTATTCGCATATGTGGCACCTTTTTGAGGAAGTTTTGAAACGTCGCGTGCTCGATAATTTTTGGTTAAGACTGTTTGCATTTATGAACTGAATTTATCGTCTAATTCTAGTCTTTGAATTAAACCTCCTTACCGTGAACTTTATAACATGAATGACGTAATACTATTACGTGAAAAAGAAATATAAGTGTCAATGTTAATAAATTACACAAGTAGTCTGATGTGATAGAGATGTCTAAAGAAAAGAAATCGTCAAAGGCAGAGGGCGTACAACTAAGCCTGCGAGAACAGCTCCTTGGTCGTTTGTCTGATGAGGAGCTTGTTACAAAGAAGCGTGAAGTGTCTGTTATGACCCGGATGAGCGGTGACATCGTGGAGATTTTGGATGCATTAGTTGAACTGGAAATCTTCAAGAGCCGCTCTGAGGCAGTTTCTGCCTTTGTTGAACAGGCGATATCTGAGAGGAAGAAACTCTTTGACGAGATCAAAACACAAGCAGCTGACATCCGCCAGTTACGCGATTCTGCTAAGAAACACGCATATGAGGCGTTTCAAGAAGACTCTAAATGAACATGTTTGTTTCTGAGAAGAAATGCTCTTGTTCCAAATCAAGAAGGGCTTATTTCTAGAAAAAAGGGGG
>JASFEF010000032.1:0-20176 GCA_050124975.1 Candidatus Thorarchaeota archaeon
ATCTTGGCTGTTATAATGGGGGCTGGAGTTTTTGCCGGTGTTATGATCTTGACCACTCCTTCTCCTTCAGAGGACTCCTCAATCAAACTCACAGTTCTTACAAATGCGGGAGTAATGATTGAAGCCGAAGGTCTGCGAATCTATATTGATCCTATCAATCTGCCCTCGGACTACTCCACACTTCCTGCAGACGCAATCCTGATCACACATCCTCATGGTGACCATTACAATAGCACATGCATCAACATGCTTCAGAAACCATCAACGGTGAATGTCTTTCCTGACAACATGACTACCGAAGTCGCAACCCACGATGGTGTGGGTGTTGACCCACTTGACAGTGTTCAAGTTGGAACTATCAACATCACGGCTTACTACATGTATACCGAAGTCTGGATTGATGACCAGAGGTTCACAAGTCATCCTCCTGAGGCCAACTGGACCAGTTACATCATTGACATCAACGGATTCAGAATATTCCATGCTGGTGATTCAAAGAACATAACGGAATACGAGGCGATCTCAGGTCAGATGGATGTAGTTCTACTTCCACTGGGTCCTGGATGTCAGGCGATGACAGGTCTAGAGGTTGTCGATGCCATTGCTAAATTGCAGCCTGACTATTTCATCCCAATACACACAACAGACTGGGATGCAGAATTCTTCGTTTCAGTATATACGGATGAAATTCAAGCTTGCTCTGATTGTACTCCTATGGCGCTAGAGCATTTCACATCATACACATTTGAGCCTTGAACCCATATCATAGAATCTAATGAGTTGGAGAATCTTAATTCTTCAACTCACTCTTGTTTTAATAGAAAAAAAGGAGGAGATGGTCGTGCTCGATGCACGACCAATGCAATATACGTAATTATCTCTAATGAGATGGATGACATTGTGCCTACCTCTGGAAGGATCTTCTATAAACATCTGACCGTACTTGGTTCTTGAGTCTGTGAAGTTCCTTCAGATCTGGTTCAGCACTGATTTTTTTCCTAAGTTTAGCGAATGCCAATGTTCAAACACCATGTTTCATAGGGACGAAATTGAATATCTATTGGCGTATCCAAGCAGGTGACAATTCTTACCGAGAGGAACTAGTTTACGGCAAAAATCCGAATGCATTAGTTCTGATTATTGCACTTTGGCATCTTCTACGTAAGTTCCCAGATTTTATTTTAGTCCTTACTAGAAAAATAATAAAGGGATACCAACCACGCCGGAGTGTTCTAAGGGGCATCTAGAGGGACCTAGACGCTCCCAAATGACCGGGTAGTGACATAATATGTCAGAACTTCCATGGACTAGCACTTTACAGGTAAATAGACTGTTTGATCTTCTAGATGAAGGACTGGTTGTACTTGATAACTCAGGTGTTATTGTCCATTCAAACCAAGCATTCGCAGATTCTCTGCAGTATTCGGTCGGCGACCTTCTCAATAGCCGTTTTGATGACCTCATTGCAGAGGAGCAAAAAGGATCATTGAATTTACCTTTAGCTGCGAATAGTAATCAGCCCTTAGACTTGACTTTGATGAGCCGGGAAAGAAATCCACGAGAAACAAGCGTAAGGTTTCTTGGGCTGATTGATGGTGAGGTGCCCAAGGGATTCTGTCTGATAATAAATGATCGCGATGACCGCTGCCCTGAATTCAAGAAAATTGTATCTAGTGCACACCTCAAGATGGTGGTCATAGACACTGACTACAACGTCACTTACGTGAACCCTGCGTTTAGCATGGATGCTCACGAGATCATTGGAACCCCAGTTGTTAATGGAGTTGGACCAGAATATCGCGAAGCCTTTCAACAGAAGCTTGAAACCGCGATGAAAGCTGGAACAAACCAAGAGATAGAGATTTGTGAATCGTTAGAAGGGAAACCACCAACTTGGCATGTATTGAGAATTGGTCCTATACGAGAAGATTCCAAAGTCATAGGTGCTGTGATTGCAGGTTATGAGATTACCGACAGAATCAATGTAATGCGTGCCCTTCAAGAGAGTGAGGAGAAGTTTCGAGGGGTCTTTGAACATGCCAATGATGCAATTACTCTTGCTAATGAAGAAGGTAGAATTGTAGCTATTAATGCAGCACAAGAGAAACTCTTTGGTATAAAACGGGAAGATGTCATTGGTATGCATGTCTGGGAACTCCAAGTATCGATGTTAAAAGAGAGTCAGAAAACTCCCGAATATCAAAAAGCTCTTCAGAAAGCACTTGCAGATTTCTTTGAGAAAGGAACCGCACCTTGGCTAGAGAAGAGGACTAAAGGAGAGTTCATCCACCCTCTAGACGGTTCACTTAAAACATTCGAACAGGCTTCTTTCAGGATTCCAACTTCAAAGGGATATATGCTCTGTTCATTTGGTTGGGATATTACTGAAGAAACCAAAACACAGGCTGCCCTAGATGAGGCTCGTGAACGTTACGAGCTTGCTCTGAAAGGAGCTGAACTTGGAGTTTGGGATTGGAATGCAGAAGATGATGAGATGATCTTCTCGTCCAGATATGTTGGAATGCTTGGGTACACATTGGATGAGATTGAACCTACTTATGCTGAGTGGGAAAAGCTAGTTCATCCTGATGACATTGAGTCGATGGAAGCTAGATGGAATGATCATGTAGTTGGAAATACTCCCCTCTACTCATCTGAGCATCGAATGCGGACCAAGGCTGGAGGATGGAAATGGGTGCTTGAGAGGGGTAGGGTTGTAGAACTAAACGAGGCTGGCGGAACCAAACGAGCAACAGGAACCCTACTTGACATCACGGAAAGAAAGGTTATTGAAAAGGCACTTATGCAGAGTGAGGAGAAATATCGAACCTTACTCGTGAATCTTCCTCAACGAGTATTCTACAAAAACAGAGATTCTGTCTACATTGCTGCGAATCCCGCGTTTGTTGCGGATCTTGGATTATCTCCAGATGAAGTCGTAGGTAAGACAGATTATGATTTCTACCCAAAGGAACTAGCGGACACTTTCAGAGAGTCTGATCGTCGAATCCTCGAAACACTAGAAAATTATGAGCAGGATGAACACCATCTTCTGGGTGATGATATCCGATATACACACATAGTGAAGGTTCCTGTTCGTGATGATGAAGGAAATGTTATGGGAATCCTTGGCATTTTTTGGGACATTACTGAAAACACACTTGCTGCACAAGCATTGAAAGAATCAGAAACAAACTACCGCAATGTTGTTGAGCAATCATTAATGGGCATAGCAATTGTACCTAGAGGATTTGAGAGGATTGCCTTTGTTAATCCTAAGATTTGTGATATCTTGGGTTATTCCCAAGAAGAACTTCTAGGACTGAGTGCAGAACAGGTCGGTGCTTTAGTACATCCGGATGATGTAGACCAGATTAGAGATTATCTTAACAACCGCTTGAAGGAAACTGATCCTGGAGAACCTATTCAGGTTCGAATGTTTGGTAAGGATGGTTCGGCGATTTGGGCTGATTTCTCAGCTGGAGCGATTGAATATGATGACGAGCCAGCTGTTCAAGTGTCGGTAGTTGACATAACTAAACGAATTGAAGCTGAGATGGAGGTTTTGAGAGACCGTCAGGTATTCCGCGCAATTGCTGAGGGTACAATTCAGGCTACAGACACAGGAGAGTTGAGTCAAGAGCTTCTGAAAGGACTCATCAGTTCTCTTGACTTTGACTTTGGAACCTTCAGGTTTTTTGATGAGAAAAAAAATGTGCTTCGATATTCTGCTCTAGTTGGCATTGAGATTTCTGATACTCGTAAAGAGATTCCCGTGACCTCAGAAAACGCAGAGGAATACATCATTGTCCAAACTGCACTCAAAAAAACCCCTCTCTTCATCTCAAATATCGAGGAGGAAATGCAGGAAAATCCCTACTTGAAACGACTCAAAGAGCTCAAAGCGTTATCAGCTGTAGCATACCCAATTTTAGATGATGACCAGCTGCTGCTTGGCGTTCTAAGTTTGGCTACTCATTCTCCACGCACATATACTGAGGGTGATAGAGAGATATTTGCTACAATTGCTAATATGCTGGGTTCTGTGCTCGAGCGGAAGAAAGCTGAAAAAGCACTACAAATCAGCGAAAGGCGATATCGTGAGCTCCTTACGAATATCTCAGAGGGTATGACTATTGCGGATCTAGATGAAAACATTCTATTCGTGAACAGTGCATTTTGCGATATGTTGGGTTATTCGCAGGAAGAGCTTGTAGGAACGAAAATCCTTGACATAATTGCGGAAGATGACATAGAGGAGATACTGGCTCAGACAGAACTGCGGCGAGACGGCAAGAGTACATCATACTCCCATCAATTTGTCCGAAAGGATGGTGAACATAGGATTGTTAGAACATCGGCTGTTCCCTCCCGGGATGATGATGGACAGGTTGATGGTTCTATAGCTGTTGTCACGGATATCACAGAACGTATCCTCAAGGACCGCGAGATTCAGAAGCTCAATGAAGAACTAGCTCGGAGAGTTGAAGAGAGAACCGCGGAATTGGCGGCCGCAAATCAAGAACTGGAGGCTTTCTCATACTCTGTTTCACATGATCTTCGAGCACCACTTCGTACAATCAATGGTTTTAGTCAGGCGCTATTGGAAGATTACTCTGAGGTTATTGACGATACTGGACAAGACTTCCTTCGTAGAGTCCGTTCAGCTGCAACTCATATGGGTTCTCTAATAGAAGACGTCCTTGTGCTATCAAGAGTGACTCGTGCAGAAATGGATCGAGCAGATGTAAACCTCTCAAAAATTGCCAGAGAAATCATTGATGATTTCCGTGAAGTGGATCCTGAACGAGAAGTTGACATCGAAATATCTGATAATGTGCGTGCTCGCTGCGATCAAAGGTTAATCAAACTAGTCATTCAAAATCTTCTTGATAACGCTTGGAAGTTCACAAGTAAGTTACCCAAAGCCCAAATCGAATTCAGTAGTCAGGATCAAGAAGGAGAAGTAGTCTTTTTTGTCAAAGACAATGGTGCTGGTTTCAACATGGAATACAAGGACAAGCTATTCATTCCATTCCAACGACTACACCAAGATGAAGACTTTGAAGGATCAGGAATTGGGCTTGCAACCGTGCAACGAATTATAAACCGCCATGGTGGTAGAGTATGGGCTGAGAGTGAACTTGACACTGGTTCAACATTCTACTTCACAATCCCGGAGTCAAGGAGCAAAGACTGATGTCATCTAAGAAAATCCTCTTGGTTGAAGACAATACCGATGATGTCTTACTAACATTGAGAGCATTGCAACGAGCCAATATACTGAACGAGGTTGTCGTTGCTCGAGATGGATCTGAAGCCCTTGATTATCTCACATCAGTGGGTCAGTATGCTGGACGAGACCCAAAAGACTTGCCTGTTGTTGTTCTCCTCGACTTGAAGATGCCAAGAATGGGTGGACTCGAGTTCCTTGAGAAGATACGAAAAGTCAAATCTTTGAGATTTCTTCCAGTTGTTATACTCACCTCATCGATAGAAGACAAAGACATCAATGAGAGTTACAATCATGGTGCTAACTCCTACATTCAGAAACCTGTTGACTTTGACCAGTTTGTTGAAGCCATTCGTACACTAGGTCTGTATTGGCTGATTCTGAATGTTAATCCCTCTGGAGGTTCTGATGAGGGTGAGTGAAGAGGTCCGTATTCTGCTTATTGAGGACTCAGAAGATGATGCAGTCCTCATTGAACGCATTCTGAAGAAAGGTGGTCTTGACTCGACCATGCAACGTGTCAGCAATGCAGAAGAGATGAATCGGGCTTTGAACAATCAAACTTGGGATGCTGTTCTTTGCGATTATATGATGCCAGAGTTCAGTATCAAGGATGCAATGAAGGAAATCAATCTTAGGGGTATCGATTTGCCTTTCATCATAGTGTCTGGTACTATCTCTGATGAGATTGCTGTTGAAATGATGCAGGCTGGAGCTCATGACTATCTCACAAAGAACAATCTAAGCAGATTAGTACCTGCCATTGAACGAGAGATTGGTGAAGCTGAACAAAGAAAGAGGCGACGGGCTGCTGAGCAGGCTCTCCGTGAGAGCGAGCGAAAACATCGTACACTAGTTGAGTCACTCAGTGACACTGTATTTGTGCTTGACCAAGATGGTGAAGTTTCAGAGTTCTATTCCAAAATCGGCATAATTCCAGGGATTAGCCCCGGGAAATATATCGGAAGAAAGATCTCTGATTTACTTCCAGCAGCAACCGCTAGCAGATACACTGACACAGCAAAAACGGTCTTGGAAACTGGAGAAACTCAGAGTTTCGAGCATCCGATTGATATTGTAGACCCTCAGAAGTGGGTTTCTACAAATATCAGCTCTCATGAAGATGGAGAACGTGTAGTCGTTGTTATCCGTGATGTGTCTGCTCTCAAGAAGGCAGAAGAGGAAGCTCGTGCTGCACACAATGTGGCACTGCTTTACCAGGATATCACTGGACATGATATCCGTAATTATCTTCAGGCTATTATGATTGCATCAGATTTACTCTACACTGATGAGGCTGACACATCTCGAGTGTCTCTACTTGACTACATCAATGACTCAGTTTCTGAGTGTAGCGAACTTATTGCAAATGTCCAGACAACAGCAACTCTTCTCACGACACCTCTTGAGAAGGTTTCTTTGGATTTCACACTCAGGAGTTGCATTGATGTCTTCTTGGAGGACCATGAAGATGTTACAGTTGTGAAGAAGATTCCAAAGACTCCGGCGGTGATTCATGGCGATCAGTTTCTGAATCATTTAATTATGAACATTCTTTCAAATGCGGAAAAATTCAATGAAAAAGTGAAGAAGAAAATTTGGGTCGAAATGACTGAAGATGATAATGGTTACACAGTCACAATAGCCGATGATGGTCCTGGAATCAGTGATGCTATGAAGAAGAATTTACTCGATCCTGAACGTCGTTCTGGGGGTGTAGGTATTCATCAGTGCGTGCAGATTGCTAGTAAGTATCATGGAACCTTTGAAATTCTTGACCGCGTTAAGGGTGACCACACTCAAGGTGCGAAGTTCAAGTTCTGGTTTCAGAAAGCCAATAGCTAATTCCCTATCGAACCTTGGCGATGGGGACAGGGATTCTCTTATGCTGTGAATTCTTCATCATCTTGAGAACCTTCTGGACCTTTGATATGTCAATCCCCCACTCAACAATCTGATCTTCATTCATACCTTTCTCAAGGAATAGAAAGAGAATACTGTCCAGTTCTGCATATGTCGCTCCAATCTCTCCTTCATCTGTCTGGCCTTCCCACAGACCTGCTGAAGGTGCCTTCTTGATTATTTTCTCAGGAACTCCAAGATGGTTTGATAGGTCGCGGACATTTCCTTTGTATAGGTCTCCAATTGGAAGGAAATCTGTTCCTCCATCTCCATACTTGGTGAAATATCCAGTCATCAATTCTGTTTTGTTTCCTGTGCCAATCACAAGTAGATTCTCCTGGTTTGCTCTTGCATACCAGGTAACCATTCGAAGTCTTGCAGTGAGATTCCCAAGTGCAATACGACCAAGCGATAACGAGTCGTAAGCTGCAACAGCATCTTTCAGTTCAAATAGTTCATGCTTAATCTGAAGGGCCTCAGCCAATTCTCTTGCATCAGAAACATTCTCCGTGTCCTTTTTCGCATCAACAGGTAACATGATTCCCCGCACTCTTTCAGGTCCAAGCGCCTCGCAGGCGAGTGTGACAACAAGACTTGAATCAATTCCACCGCTCAGACCAAGGATTACACCCTTGACTCCAGCTCGTGATACATAGTCTCTGATGAAGTCGACTATGAGCTTACGTGGCTTTTCGTAATCACCAAACCTTAGTCCATCTGGGAGCTTCATTCAGATTCCTCACTCCTGCAACCTCAGTGGTCCTTTTGTAACTTACTCGAGTGGCAATGTTTGCCTTCTAGATGAGGTTCTGGCAATGTGTTAGCTAAACACCAAGTAACAGTGTTTCTATCAAGAAGTAGAAGAACGATGCATTACCCATATAGAGTATCATTACAGTGAATGCACCAACTATCTTCATCCAAAATTCCTTGTCCTTGACAATGTTGTAGCAGATGAAAGTAGAAAGGCCAAGAAACAACTCTGGGACAATGATATACCAAGCAAGATTTCCAATCATCCCACTCACAGTTGCTGTCCATGATGGGAGATTGACAAGGGTCAACTCAGCGAGTGCGAATATTAGGACTGAGAGCACAGCTACAACGACGTAAGCAAGCTTCACAGACTTTCGTTCTTGAAGCTGATTTCCCACAAACAGGATAATGAAGAATGGAATTGACCAAAGTCCAGCCATGTACAGTGGGATGGCTCCCCCTATCATTGGAAATCCGTCATCAGGAAACTGCAATGCTCCCAAAGTTTCTGCAAGATACCAATCTGGAAACACCATGAGAAGACTCAATATGAATGCGAAGACCCAGATGCTTTTCCATTCATCATATCCTTTGCCATAGAATTCAACAATGATTAGAGCATTGTAGACAATTACAAGTATGAACATTTTTCCACTGACAGTAGCTCCAGGAAGGGGGACTAACAGAGTAGTAGCTGCAATCACTGAAAAGATGATGTGAATTAGCAGGAAATTCCTGATTGGTCTCTCACTGAAAATCTGCATAGGACATCATCGCTAATTTCTAGCCTATAAAGTATCGGCTCTTCAGCTAGAATGATTCCCTTAGAAATTCGAGAAGGTCCGAGTTCATCTTAGAAACATGTTCTCCTAACCAGACAAGATGCCCAACGTTATCAAATTTGTATAATCTTGAATTTGGTATTGAATTGGTTGAAAATTCAGCATTTGAAAATGAAACATCTGTATCGACTGTTCCATGAACGACCATTGTTGGACATGTGATATCGCTTAAGTTTTCGAAATCTACTTTTTCTAGTTGTTCAAGATCGTTGTTCAATCCATCCATCCGAGGACTCATTGGGCATGTAGTGCGTACGAACCTCTTAAACCAGAGAACCTGTTCGGGCATGGACATCACCTGCTTCACATAGTCATTTAACTCAGCTGAATCTAGTCCCACAGTTCCCTTGAAACTCTCTTTCAATGACAACGATGTCCAACGTCTGGTCAGTATATCAAATATCCACACGCCTATGTCCGCCATGGTGTCTGAGAGAAATATCCTACCAAGAAGCGAGTCCTTCTGATCCTCCCTTACACTGTATTCATGGCTAACCGCTGCCATTAGAATAAGTGCTTTGACCCGTTTTGGATGACCTAAGGCGAATTGAAGCGCCACTGGACCTCCCGCGGAAGCACCAATAACAGCAACTTCTGATATCCCCAAACTCACCATTAATGCTTCAATAGCATCCGCCTGTTCCTCAAAGGTTTCTCCTGTACTCAAAGGCGTTCGAAGATATCCAGGTCGAGAGATAGATAACACTGAGAATCCTCCGTCATTCCAGGTTTCTGATTCAATCAGACCTTGGTCGTATCCTCCTGGACCTCCATGGAGAAATAGTACAACAGGACCATTGCCCCTGAGTACGTACTCTATCTCTCCAGCTGCAGTGTTTGCAATCTCACTACTGATCTCAAGTTTTGAGAGTAAGCTTCGTTTCCATCTTCTGAAAGTAACTATCGTCCAAATGAGTAGTAACAATGCAAAGATGAGAGAGATTTCGAACAACATGACATTGACCTGATCTTCTCCAGTATTTCATTCTTTATGGTTATCGCTATTATTGATCTCGACATCATTGGAAAAACATGCTAAGACTTATCTTCGCTCACGAAGGGAACTCGCCGAAGCTATGGTTCCTACTATTTTTATGAAACCAATAGCACGCTAGAGAGGAATTAAAATTGTCAGAAAAAATCGGACAACTTGACATTGTATTCGTCGTAGACAATACTGGATCAATGGGGCCATACATTGCAAACGTCAAAACTAAGATTCTAGAGATTATTCGTACAATTAAGAAAGAGGAGATGGTCCACAGGCTCCGAGTAGGTCTTGTTTCTTATCGAGACCACCCCCCTGAGGAAACAACATACGTCACTCAGAAATACGAGCTGTCGCCAGACACATCAAAGATTGAGAGTTATGTCATGCAGATGGATGCATCAGGTGGAGGTGATGGTCCCGAAGCCGTTTCAACAGCGCTTCAGGTAATGAACAAGATGGAGTTTCTCAACGAGTCCGCAAAGATTGCTGTTCTCATTGGAGATGCCCCGCCTCATGGAGTTGAGGATGGCGACCGTTGGCCACAGGGAACACCTGATGGTGCCAAATGGACTGAGGAAGCAAAGAGGGCATTTGGAAAGGGGATTGTTATCCACACAGTTGGCTGTTTCCCAGAGATTGCGAGCTATCAGAAAGGTGTTGAAACCTATGAGAAGATAGCAGCAGACTCGCAGGGAAGATTCATCCCACTTGAGAAGGCTGAACTTCTTGTCAACATCATCACTGGACTCGCTGTCGAGGAGATTGATAAACTGGCCATCCAGAAGTCAATCCTTGAGGACCTTGGTATTAGCATGGAAGAGTTCCCAGCGGATGAAGAGTTCACTGAGGACAAGATCTCTGAGATTGTTGCGAAGGTTCAGGCTAAGGGTGTCAAGAAACGTGCCATGGCAGAGAGAGCCGCAAGTGCTCCTGCAGCAGCAAGTGAAGACATCATGATGGAAGAACAAGAAATTGATGAGGCTGACATCCGCGAGGCAGTACGACAGTTAAAATCAAAGTCAGGAAAATAATCTCTTAAGGTGCTGCAAAAAGCAGCACCACTTCTTACTAAATTTACATTCTGGGAAATATACACATCCCTCAATGTACGTGGGATTATCACACACTCATACAGAGGAGAAGGAATGAGGTTGGTGGACAGAGCCAACCAGGCAAATGGTAGGAGGGGGGGGAGTTTACCTCGTGTTGGGGAAACCCCAGTACACTATGAGGGCATGTTACAGAAAATGTTGCCCAATCAGCCGCCTGTCCACCGTTTTTGCTAGTGACGAGGTTCCTAATAAGCCTCACCATACTAGGCGCCGAGTTGGAAAAGTATTGGTTCCGGTAGCAAAAGGCTATTCAATAGTCCTATATTTTCAACAAAGCATGTTAGATATCCAAAAAGAGCACATTTACAGCATGAACAGCAATTGGGTGAGAGACAAGATAGTCACCATAGAGATTGATGGTAAACCAGATTTTCAGGTTGCTACGCCTCCTGATTTTTGGCCTGAAAGCCCAAATGATGTCATTTCTCCTGAAGATCTCTTTGTAGCTTCAGCACTCTCCTGTTATGGTGTGTCCTTGTCAGGTGTAGCAAAGCGCTTTCATGGTGAGTTCAAGAACTTCCATCTATCAGCCACAGGCACATTGCAAAAGGGAGAGTTTGGTTGGGAATTTGAACAGATTACTATAAACGCGAAAATCATCGTTGAATCCGAAAAAGATCACAAGAGGATGACGAAGGCAGCTGAGCGAGCACATCAGTATTGTCTTGTTTCGAACTCAATGAAATGTCCAACTCATCTGAATTATGAAGTTGTCATAGAGTGATAGATTAGCCAGTCAGTTGAGGAAGTGAAATCTCTGCGGTGTATTCCTCGCCGCAATCGCATTTCAGATTCACAGACCATTTCTTGGGCACAGGGACATTGAACTCTTTGATGTGGTCTTTGAGACTATCTCGCACTCCCGAAATTAGTTTCACATATGCATCAGCAAGTGATACGATTTCCTGTGGAAAATCCAAATCCGAGAGGTAATATCTGAACGCAGCCTTGCACTTTGGACAAGCTGTGAGTAGTAAGTGAGTCACATCACCACAGTTACCACATTTTATCTCATCACGCTCAATTTTTGGTGCAAGTGGGACCTTCAATGTCAGATCATTTGAATGACCGCAAACATAGCAGTAGTATCTTAACGGAAGCTTTGGCATAGACGCATCCTCGTCTCGATGATGAATTGACTTAATCGCATCTATCGCTAAAAGTATAGCGTGTATCATCTATGCTGTGGCTGACACTCCCTCTGATGACATGTCTGAGTTTGATTTCAACATGATTTTCCTAGCAACTAGTATATCTGAATCGGCTAGGTTATCAATTTCCATAATAACATCATCACCTAAACTGAGTGTTTCATACTTCGTGTAGGCATCAATCTTGACACTGATGTGTGTCTTGTCTTGCAGCTCAATCCCTACGTATCCGTAGACGATTCTCTTCTTTGAAAACTCTGCAAGGTTAGTAGAAATTATCTTGCCTTCTATTATCCGACTCATATATTAACTATTGTTAAATATGATAAAAACCTATAGATAGTAACAAACCTATTCGTCGACAGTTCGTAGATCTTTCTTGTATAGTCTAGTATTAGCAACATAGGTGTCTAAATAGTCATCTATGGCTTTCCTGGCTTTGCCATTTGGATTGATGTCTCTCATGTACTTGGCTGGCACGCCAGCATAGATCTTGTATGGTTCTGTCTTTGTCTTATTATGAAGAAGTGCTGAATTTGCTATCATCACTCCCTCCGCAACTTTGCTACCAAGCATTAGGACAGCACCCATCCCAATTGCCGCATTGTCCTCAACCAACTCAGCGTGAATGGTAGCATTGTGACCAATATTCACGCGTTTGCCTATCCTAGTCACGAAGCTTGTTTCTGAATGAATGACCGCTCCATCCTGGACATTTGTTTCATCACCAATCTCAATTCTTCCACGGTCTCCACGGATGGATGCCATTGGCGCGACGAAAACACGTTCTCCTATCTTCACATCACCAATTACCGAGGCCTTGGGGTGAACATATGCAGTTGAAGCTATCTCCGGTTTCTTCTCTCCGAGTTCATAGATTGTCATGATGTTCACATCTTAGCTGGGTTGATATATACTCAGGTTGGTTAATCTTCCGGAAAAGGAAATCGGTTCTGGAGAATGTGTGAGGAACTGTTATATCAAACTGTACTCAATGCAATTCATTCGATAATGGGAGATTGTAGTACATGAGTGGGTCTGAACCAACGATGGAAATCTCTGTATATGGTGGAAAGCGCGATGAAGTGAAGGAATCCATTGAGAGGAATCTTGAGCTAACAGACGAAAGCTTCTATCAAACCTGGCTCAGCATCAATGTGATGAAACAGCTAGGCTTTCTCTTCGAAGGTGGAGTAGAGAGCTCCGGTGGCATTATTGAGATGATTGTCATGTTCGTATTTGTTGCAATCATTCTCGCAGCTTTCGCATTCTGGCAGGTTGTGATATTCATTATCGTGATACTTGTCCTAGCTCTATTCAGTGGCGGTGCATCTTTCAAGTTTATTCGAGGAACCTTCATTGAGGCTGATCACACCAAGATGGATCTGGTCAAATTAGATAACTTTGTGAAAGAGCAGATTCGGAAAGGCCGCTTTGTCAAAGTGAAATCAGAAGTCATAGAGGACAACCTCAGTGACTTCATTAATAGATCGAGCAGAGCTACCAGAGTTTTTCGTAATGGTATCAAGATCTCTCTGGTCATCTCTACTATCTTTCTTATTGTAGAGGTTGCCTATCGGTTCTTAACGGGTCATTGGCTCTCAGGTCTAGATCCAGTAACTGGTCCTCTAGAGATTTGGGTACTAGTTGGATTTGGTCTTGTATTTCTAATTGGTATAATCCTGATGGATTCAGGAGTCTTAATGAGACGAAGTCTTAGCAAGTCCCTTGGGCAGGACTAAATCACATCAAAGACGATTGCCCAGAATTCTCGTTCAGAGACCCCAGTTCTAAGGTCCTTCAGGTCTCCCTTTATCTTGTCAAAAGCCACTTTGGACTGTGTCTTCTTTCGTTCCTCGTGAGTGCGCTTCACTCGATCTGTTATCTCACGTGCTTGCTCCGGTGTAGCCTTTACACCCCCCATCTTCAGGAGGTATTCTACAAAGTGTCTCCCTACGAATTTCCCTAGGTGGAACTCACGTCGCCTTCCTACTAGAGTTGGACTAATCGGCTCATATGTCATTGAATGTGTAAGCTGACCATGGGAGTGGATACCACTCGAGTGTGTAAACGCGTTATCACCGCTGATTGCTTTATGGAGAGGGAGTGGCACAACAAAGTGACGTTCTACCAATTTTGAGAGACCATAGAGTTTCTCAGTTTCAATCCCAGTGTCCACACCATAGAGTTCCTCAAGAGCCATGACAATCTCTTCAAAGGCAGCATTTCCTGCACGTTCTCCATAGGCGTTGACACACACATGAGGATATGTCACTCCTTCCTCAATAGCAGCCAGTGTGTTTGCGGTGGCTAGTCCAAAGTCATCATGGCAATGCGCTGCCATGGGAACCTTGTACTTTGACTTCTTCCAAAGATGCTCCCTGACTTCTCTCGTGATGTGCCTCATAACCTCAGGACGTACAAATCCCACAGTGTCAGCTATACAGATCTTGTCAGCACCAGCATCAATCGCTGTTCTGTAAGCCTTGCATAGAAACTCCATGTCACTGCGTGTGGAGTCCTCCGCGATATAATCGACTTTGATACCATGTTCCTTCCCGAACTCAATACATTCAGTGAGTCGTTCAAGCATCTCATCGCGGGTCATTCTGAGCTGGTACTTCAGTCTGAAATCTGATGTAGCAATGAATATGGGCACTTCCTGCACACCTGCATCAATGCAGGCTTCAACATCTGAGATCACAGCTCGGGCTGGTGCAGCTACAGACGCCTTACTGAGACCCTCCTTTGCAATGGCCGCGACTGCCTTTTTCTCCTCTTCGCTCACTGCTGGAAAACCAACCGCAACAATCGAAGTACCGACTTCATCGAGTTTCTTTGCGATCTCAATTTTTTCATCAATAGTGAGTGCGACACCTGGAGTTTGTTCCCCGTCTCGAAGGGTCTCATCCCAGATGTGAACCCGTTTTGGAAGTGATTTCGATTTGGTTCCAGGAATCTTGTTGTAATTGACGGCAAGTCCTGCTTTCTCGAGGTTTTCCATATATTCTTGCCTGCCTATTTTCTTTCACCTACTTGAATCGATATAGACCAAGTGTTGGTGCATTCTCTATACTCTTATCCAGCATAACTATTTGCTTATCGTACTCTTCCTTGGTCATCTTGCCCTTGTCAAAAGCTGCTTTCGCTTTATCCTTCTTATAGAGTAACTTTGCAGCCTCGATGTGTGCAAGTCTGAGCGATGTTTCCATTTCTGGTTTGACACCAGTCTTCTCACCGATTCCCTCGAGCATTGGCATCCAGCAGATTTCCTCAATATGGAATGCGAACTCGAGACCTCTTTCCAAGATTCTATTCCAGATTGGACATCTCTTTACTATGATTGATTTATCGTCAATTGCAACTTCGAGTCCAATTGCAGTGAACAACTTACCTGCAATCTCTGCTGCGGTTTGAGCTCCTTTGCCTCCTGATATCTCCGCAACCTCTTGACCTATCTGTTTGAATCCACGGGAGTATCCTTCATACATAGAAAGTGGCCCTGTATTGTCCCGGAGACCCCACCAAAGGCCATCAACAAATGCCACGAAACTTGTTCGAAGTGTATTCAGCTCGTTCATTTCTTACCCCCCTTGAACGGCTCTCCCCATTTGTTCAGGAACGCAATTTCTTCCGGCTGCTGTCTTGGTGGACCAAGCGTCCTCTCATTCAAAGCATATCCAAGAGTCAGGCATAGGATTGGAACCCAGTGAGGATACGGAATTCCAAGTCTCTCTGAGATTACACCTACATCATCGAAATGGTCCAACTGGACAGATGAGATACAACTTCCTAATCCAAGAGCATGAGCAGCGAGGGTCATGTTCTGCATCATCATTGAACCTGCAATAAACGCGTGTCTTGGTGATGACCAACCATAAACTCCACCCGTACCTCTCAGTGTGGCTTGAGAGTTTCCAATATGAGTCTGGTCAACAGCCAGTACAAGAAGAACAGGTGCACCATTTGTTTCTGGTTTGCCTTTGATATACTCGAAACGAGCTCCTGATATCAGTATGTCAATCGTTCTTTCAAGACTAGCCTTTGATTTAATGTAGCTCAACCTTCGCTCTAACTCCTCTCTAGGCGTAGCACGACCAAAAAGCTCGATTGTTCTATCTACCGCTTTTTGCCCGATGAACTCCTGCAATTTCTTGTCACGTACTACAATGATCCGCCAGGGCTGTTGGTTCTCTGCACTGGGTGCATATCCTCCTGCCTCAATCACCTTGTACACAAGTTCATCAGGAACTTCCTTGGAAGTGTCATAATCTCTGATTGCACGACGATTCTTGATTGTCAATAGAGTTTCGTTATCGTCCAAGATTGTGAATCTCCAGTCAATGATGGATTGGTCGGAGTAATTCGCGCTTAAGTAAGTAACCTTAGAAACAAAAAGAGAGGAGTAGACCGTGTACAGTTACACGGTCCCTTTAGCATTACATTATTGGTGCATCTTGCCCATCGTACTTGAACCGGAAACCAGTGTCGAGGTTGACGCTCTCCCTTAGAATGACGTTTCCAGCCACAAGGCGCTGAACTTGGTTGGTGCCTTCATAGATCTGAAGCAGCTTTGCATCTCTCATCAGTTTCTCAGCGGGATACTCTTCTATGTACCCATAACCTCCCATGATTTGAATACAATCAATTGCATTCTGCATGGCAGTGTCTGATGCGAAGAACTTAGCAAATGCTGAATCTTTTGAGTTTGGTAGATCCTGATCCGCGAGCCAAGCGGCATAGCGTGTCTGCCATCTTGCAGCAGCTGTTTTCGCACCCATATCCGCAAGTGTGAAGCTAATACCTTGGAATTTTCCAATCGGTTGTCCAAACTGATGACGGATATTAGCAAACTTGGCTGCCTCATCCACTGCACGTTGTGCAACGCCTGTTGCAATAGCGGCGATACCAGCTCTTGTCTTGTCAAGGGTCTTCATCGCGATCTTGAAACCATCCCCCTCTTTCCCTACAAGACAGTCAATAGGCACTCGTACATCTTCAAAGATAATTTCACTTTGAATCGAATTGAGTTGGCCAACCTTGTTCTCGATGTGCCCAATCTTTACACCCTTACCCTTCGGAACCATGAAGACTGAAAGTCCCTTATGTTTAAGGTCTGGTTGAGTTGAAGCGAACACAGTGAAGAGCGATGCTTCAGGTGCATTTGTGATCCAACACTTCATTCCGTTAATCACATACTCGTCTCCATCACGCACAGCTCTTGTAGCTACAGCAGCAGCATCTGATCCAGCTTTTCGCTCAGTCAGTGAAAAGGCACCAAATTTGACATCCTTTCCAGTAATTAATGGTTCAACATATTTCTTCAACTGTTCAGTTGTTGCACCAATAACCAATGGTGCGAATGCTAGGTTGTTACACATAATTGTAGTTGCTAAACCTGCGCATCCGTATCCCGTTGCCTCAGAAACAAGTGTTTCCGCGAGCAATGTCAGCCCTGGTCCTCCTGCCTCAGTTGGGATATGAAGGTTCATCAGACCTGCTTCATAGGCCTTCTGGACCACATCCTTTGGAAACGCTTTCTTCTTTTCAAGCTCATGAGCCTTCGGAGTGATATGGTCAGCTGTGAAAGCTTTTGATCGCTCCCAAAGCTTCTGTTCTTTTTCAGAGAGTGAGAAGTCCATTGTCAATCGACATCTAGATGTTATCATCGGCTTTTTATGTCTTAGGACAAGTCATTGAGCAGCATCCTTTCCCTCCCAAGGTGTGCCTACCTCAGTCCCACGATACCTTGCACCAAGATAGACTCCTGCTATTGTTCCAATGATACTGATTGCTACAAGTATCAAGAGTATGATTAAGGAGAATGATTGAAAGTTGATTGATTCGGCGAATAGAACTACATGAGGATGGCCAAGCACAAGTCCAACACGTCTGATTTCTGGAATACCAATCCATGGGATTTGCACTACCATAAAAGGGAAGACTGCTGGTGCAACCTCAAGACCTCCAATGATCCCCATCACTACACCAAGAATCAACCCGAGTATATGGGCTGGATTCCTTCTTATAACAAACCTCCCAACGACGAAGCCAATTATAATTGGCAGAATCATCAATAATACCTCACTACAATTACGTTTCTTTTCGAAAAAAAGGTAGCTAACTAAGTATAAACGAGAAAAGCTCTCAGGCCCCTACATTTTTGTACTAGTTTTTTCGTGGCGGGGTGTAATTTAGAGAGGTGGAATCGCTAGTTGCCACTAAAGAACACGAACATTGTAAGTGCAGCTCAGACGAAATTCGGAGCTCTTGAGGGTGTGACCCTTAGGGAGATGTTCTCTGAGGCTGTCGATAAATCTACAATAGATGCTGGCGTCCCTAAGGAGGACATTCAAGCCGCCTTCATAGGGAGCTTCATCCCTGAGATGCTAGTCCATCAAGGACACACTGCCCCTCTACTTCTTGACTTTGCAGGTCTCAAAGGGTTGCCAGCAACACGCCATGAAGCCGCCTGCGCCTCTGGTGCAACAGCATTGCGTGCTGCAGTGATGGCTATTGAATCTGGGATGTATGATACAGTCTTGGTTGCAGGTGTAGAGAAGATGACATCTGTTTCAACAAGTGGTGCAACTGAGGCCTTAGCAGCTGCTGCAGATGACCAGTTTGAATCCAGTATTGGCTTGACATTCCCTGGAGTGTTTGGAATTGCAGCTGTTGCGCATATGCAAAAATACGGCACAACTGAGGAGGATCTCGCTAGGGTCGCAGTCAAAGCCCACAAGAATGCATCTACAAATCCATTGGCTCAGTTCCAGAAGGAGATTACCTTGGAGAAAGCATTGACTCCCCGATACATTGCCTGGCCACTGAAGCTCTTTGACTGTTCTCCCATATCAGATGGGGCTGCAGCTCTTGTTTTGACATCAAATGATAAGGCAAAGAAATACACTGACCTTCCAGTGAAGATAACCGGTTCGGGTCAAGCCTCTGCATCTATGAACCTTTGTGATCGTTCTGACTTGAGCTCATTCAGCGCATCAGTTGAGGCAAGTAGGACTGCCTACAAGATGGCTGGTCTAGAGGCGAAGGATATGGACTTTGCAGTAGTCCATGATTGCTTCACCATTGCAGAGATAATTGCCAGTGAAGACATTGGCTTCTTCAAACCGGGAGAGGGTGCAAAGGCTGTTCGAGATGGTGTTACTTCTCTTGATGGTGACAGGCCAATCAATCCAATGGGCGGGTTGAAGGCGGTTGGTCATCCAGTGGGTGCAACCGGAGTGAAGCAGGCTGTTGTTGCATACAGAGAACTCATTGGTGATGCAGGACCCAATCAGGTGGCTAAACATGACAACGGAGTTGTTCACAATTTCGGAGGAACAGGTGCAACCTGCGTTGTAACTGTGATGAGGAGGGGTGACGCATGAGCGAGAAACCAACCATAGAGGAATACCTCAAGAACATCGAAGAAGGGATGTTCAAGGCATACAAGTGCGTAGATTGTGGAATGGTCATAGCCCCACCATCAGGCACCTGTTATGAGTGTGGAAGCAGCAATATGAAGTGGGCTGAAGTGAGTGGTAAAGGTATACTCGTTTCGTTTACTGTAATTCATATAGCTCCTGACGAATTCGCAGAGGAAGCGCCATACTATGTTGCAATCGTTGAGCTAGAAGAAGGTACTCGTGTAAGTGCACGACTTCTTGGTTTTGATCCACTCAAGCCCGAAGATGTATCCCTTGGAATACCCGTTAGATTGGATTATGAGAAGGGCAAGTCTGGAAAGACCTACCTAGCGTTCAAGGCTGCATGATTCTTTTGGGGTTTCTTAGAAACCCCGCTCCTCTCTTTTTGCAGAAGCTCTATAATGCTCCAAGTATCACTCAGAAAGGAGGCGAGAGCAAGTTGGTTGTAAAGGAGCACACTGACAGACTACGAGTCCAAGTCCCACCACACGAGCTTAGATTCAATGAAAACGAATTTGGATTGACAGCTGAGTTCGACAAACAGCTGCTTCAAAAACATCTCCCACGAACTCAGGGAATAGTGACAGGCGATAAGATCCTTGCTAGCACACTCAGTACTGTTATGCCTGATGCGACCCGCGAGGCTCTCCGTGAAACTGAGTTCGTAGGGGTCTTTGGAAGGGTAGTGAGACAAAGAGGATCTGGAGGAGGGATATGTCTTCAGTTTTTCTATGTGTGGGACTATCAAGCTGTGCCCGCGCA
>JASFEF010000033.1:0-20143 GCA_050124975.1 Candidatus Thorarchaeota archaeon
GCCACAAGACAGGAAATCGCGAATACTTCCTCACTGCTGCCGAGAACATGGGAAATCTCTATGACAAAGCCGCAGACAAAGCAATTGATGATGGAAACGCAGAGAGAGCCGTGATCAATTTGTCTCTAGCTGCTATGGGCTTCGCAACGATTGAGAAAATGGACAAAGCCAAGGAACGAATAGAAAAGGCAAAGAAAATCATAACTAAGACAAGATGGGAGTGGCTTGGAACCCTCTTGTCATTCAGTGAATCACTTGCCAAGAATAATCTTGACGATGCTGAAGACAGTCTACAGGCATTCAAGGAAGAGGAAGCGATTGAGCAAGTCATGAGTGCTTGTCTTAGCATTCGGTCTGAGATTGAAAAGAAGAAACGGAAAAGGAAGTAGGACTAGCCTACTCTCACCATTGATGTCTTCACAACTTCATCCCCGGAACGTCCATCTAGAACTTTGATAGTTACAAGCTCTTCGCCTTGACCAACCGCTCTAACGAAGGCTTGGAAACGTACATTCTCTCCACTACCAAGAAAATTGATTGACTTTTCTTCTATCCCGAGAGACATCTCAAGCCCATCTGAGAGCTCAACAGTCAGCTCGACGTTCTCAGCTGGACCATCACCCTCGTTTAGTATAGTGACCTGTAGGACCGCTTCTTCTCCAAGATTGCATGATACTCGTTCAGGCTTCACATCCAAGGCGATTTTTGACGGAGCACGAGCTATGCTAAACTCAAGCATGTTACTATGCTTATTTACAAGAACCTGATCACCTTCCAGAGTGACAGTGAGTGGTCCAATTGTTCCTTCACCGCTAAGGACCGGTTTGAATTCAAGTAACCACGACTCCTCTTTCGCTGGTGTCTGTCTATACTCTGGCTCTTTAATGCTGACGACACTGTTTGAAAGAGAAAGTCTGTGATCAACAATCTGAACCTCGACAGGGCATTTGTATCTCATCTCGATCTCGAGTGACTCCTTGACATTAACCTCCTTTTGTGGTGCTCCAGCCCATTCCAGCAATATCTCAGTTTTGATAGCTAGTTTTGTTGAGGTTATTAGAAAGTCCATGAGAGGTCTCTCTATTTCATTGGGTTTCACACTCTTAGCTGCTTTCTCATACTGGGCAGTGGGAACATCAACACCTTCACAAAGAATCTTCACAGATAACTCTGCTAGACTATAGATTGGATCTTTCTTACCACTGGTTTCTTTGAGTCTTTTCTCAGCCTTTCGCATCAGGTTCGTGGCTGTGCTGAAGTTTCTCGCAGCAAGATACCCAACAATGGCAACTCCCAAAGACCTGTTTGATTCCCTTGGCTTCTTTTCACGATGAAAGTGGTCAGAAGATTCAGAGTACAAATTTCCGGCTTCATCATAACGACCTTCTTGTAGGAGACATTCAGCTCCAGCTATTTTCATCTCAGCGCATCTATAATGGTCATTATGTTCCAACGAGCATAAGGCAGCCTCACGAAAGTACTTGACCGCGAAATCTGTTTGCTCGACTTCAAGGAATTTGCGTGCGGCCTTCTCATATTCGGTACTCGCGTAATCTGGATATCCTTCCTCAAGCTCAACTAATGCTTTCTCAATGTGTTTCTTGGCTTTCTTCACGGGATCTGACTTCAAGAATTTGAACATGGGTTGTTGCCTCTATTCACTATTCTTAGCACCAGTAGGTCAATCAGCATATGCTATATCGGTTTCGGCAGTAGGGGAATATTCGATTCAGAGAAACTGTTGAGAGGAAACAGTTTTGAAATCAATACCAGACAAAACAACAGACACTTTGTGTAGGTGAAATCATTGAAGGACATCCCTGTCTATTGGACAGACCCAACTAGGAGTGAGTTCGAGGTTTCGATAGAGTCTGTGAAGAAGCTCGATGAGTGCTTTCACATTCGCATCAAAGAGAATGTCATCCGACCAGCAGGAGGAGGACAGGCGGGTGATAAAGGACTCCTCATTGTTGGAGATAAGTGTGTTTCAATAATGGACACAATTAGTGACTCCGTAGGTGTTGTCCTAATCACTAATGAATCATTGACTGAAGGAGCCACAGGACATCTGGAAATTGATATGAACTGGAGAGCCTCAATGATGAGGAATCACACAGCTGAGCATCTCTTTGTGGCTTTCATAAAGAAGAAAATCGCGGATATCACTGTGGGAGAACTCTGGATTGACGGGGAGCATGGCTCGGTTGAGCTAATAGGTGCAGAACTAGATTTTGAAACAATATTCGAATCCGAGTCTGAGGTCATGAACACGATTGGAGAGGACTTATCCGTAAAGACTAGTTTTGCTGATTCAAAAACCATCGATCAATCTGTTAGGAGTCGAGAAGGGCTCACAGAAAAACATGACCAACTCAAAATAGTCAGTGTTGGAGATATAGACTCGTCAGCCTGCTCAGGCATTCACGTGTCACGGACTGGAGATATTGGTTTCTTCAAAATACTTGATGTTAAGACAAGTGAGAATACGACCCGTGTTGAATTTGCATCAGGCATACAGACAGCCCATCTTGTGTCCAGCCTATATAATGAAGCACTTCGAAGGAAATACACATATCCGTATGAGATGGAGCAATTGGGAGCCGTCTTAGATCGAGCAAAATCAGCTGCTGATGATAAGCAGAAGATGATCGAGAAAACAACACAGTTGTTGACTAACGGATCGACTGTTGAAACAATGGCTGAAGTCAACTTTTGGCACGAGTATCTCCCGGGTTATGATGCCCATTCTCTCAGGATTCTGTCAAATCAGATTCCCATAACAGAGTCATCAATCCTCCTGCTATTTGCGCCGGGTAAAAAGTCGCAAGTTATTCTTAGGACGAAAGGAATGCCCAAGGATGCTTCTGAGTATATATTGAAACCAATGAAGAAGCTAGGAGGACGAGGTGGAGGTAAAGGGGAGGTGTTCACGGGAGGGTTTGTTGACGTGGCCGACCCAAGAAAGTTGTATGAGGGACTTGTGACTGAGGTCCGAAACCTGATAAGCTGACCAATCATTCCAATGCGTGTTTATTGGCAATTTCTGTCCAGAATTTCTTTACTGCCCAAGGTACTGCCAAGAACTCAGCCCTGAATCCATCGAAGTTCAATCCTTGAACCATCATTTCTTGTGAGGTTCCTATGACGCCTCGTGCTTCATCTAAATCAAAACAAACTTCCGCATATTTCCTGTTTGAGGAAAGCAGGTCTACAAATACAGCCTCCCTCTTCTCTTCGGGTATCTTGTCCAATGGATAAACATCAGCAAAAATCTGTATCCACTTCATTCCGGGTTTTGCAAATAGAGTATACTTGAAGGAGAGGGCATCATCTTCATTTGACTCATTTGCAGATTGTTCGTCCTTCCTTTCACTGAAGACAAGTTCGAAAACACCCTCCTTCTCGTTCCAGAAGTAATTCATATCTAGAAGACCAAGATAGTCCTCTATTTGGCTCCGGATTTCCATCAATTTACAACCTCCAAATCGATGGAAGAAGAACCTTTGATTTAAGGATGTTGAGTACAGACGAATCAGTAGTCTGTATGTTCCCAGAAGATCTGATAGACTGACATTGTTGGTCTTCCTCCTCCAACATGAACCTCGGGTGGAATTGTGACTGTGTATACATTCTCGTAAGAAAGGGGTGGGAAGTATCTCAGCCAATAATAGAAGAGTTCATTGAAGTAGACAAAATAGTTGCACCCTTGGTCACGTAGATACGACAACGTTTCTTGAGGGGTCATGTTCCCATGAATTATCTCTGGACTGACAAGACCAGCTAGGTCGATCATCGACCTGTTTGAAATGAACCTCAAGGCTCCAGCATCATGGGTTGCGAATTTGGCATCTTCAGGTGTATTCTCAGCAATCCATGTACCAATGTTAACATGAAGGTCATTTACCGTTTTTACAGCCCTTCCATAGTATGTTGCTTGCCCAACATATTGAGGTATTAGTGGCATAATCAAAATAACAAATGCTAGTGACAGCGCAATTATCTTTGTTTTATTACCATCTTTGAATCGAATTATCCCAAGAAGAATCGTTTCAAGAACAAACGCGGTTGCAATTATTGCTGCTACAAAGAAGAGATCAAAAACAGGCAGAAGATACCGATTATTATTGATGAGCGATGCATACGGAGCAGTCAATCTGTACATGATTGTGAGAATGACTGGAAAAAGCCATGGAAACGGTTTCCCTTTCACAATGAGGATGATACCAGTAAATGCCCCCACAACAAGAAAAGGCATCTGACCAACAAACAATGTCCACCAGAAGTTCCATGCCTCTATTTCAAAATCTGAAGGTGTATGAACCTTGGCATAGAATGTATCAGGCAAAGGTAGTCCAGTGACACTTAAGCAATGCAATACCCATGGTAGTGCAATCAATACAGCAATGAAAGCTGACGCTAACAGGGTTAGGATGCGCACTCTCGTGATTTTTCTTTTAAAGCCAAGAATGAGAAATCGGACAAGAACGCAGAAAGCAACAAGGATTCCTTCCGGTCTCGACAGGTATGCAATTCCTACCAACACTCCAAGAAGTAGATCATACTTGATTTCTGTTTTATCTAAGACTACAATCGAGAGAAGTAAAACAAAGACGAACAGGGGGGTTTCCATTCCTGAAAGCATCAGCCATGTATTTCGTGGTATGATGACAAATCCTATGATTGCCAGAACACCCCATGATACCCTCTCAGTATAATCCGAAACAATCTTCCCCACTGTAAAAGAGGAAGCCATATAGAAACACAGCGAAATGATGTAGAGTCCCCATGCCAATCCAACTGGTTCAGAAGATAGGAAGAACAGACCCGAGAGTATCACAGACCATAGGGGACTTGTAGATCCTGTGCTTGGGTACCCAGGTGAGTATTCCCAGGGTGTACCCTCGTAGATGGTTCGTGCATACTGAAGATGAATCCAAGAGTCGTCCAAGGTGAACCCAGGTTGAGTATATGAGAGCATTGTGAAGAGATAGTAGTAACAAGACAAACTCGTTACGACGATCGCGGTTACAAGAATTACCAAGAAACTCTGGTTTCTTACAATCCACTTTTGGATAATTGAATCATCACTCTCTGAGGATTGCTCACCTATTTCTTTGGTGCTTCTCTCAGGGAATTCGTTCATCTCTCCCACCGTGTGTCTGTGTCGCCTGAGGCGTCTGGACTATATGTCTTTTGTCAGGAACTTACTTTCGGGTATCTCCCTCACCTCTCTTGGAGTATATCCAAATGGAACAAACTAGTAGAGAATTAACTTAGCAAAGGTCTTGCCTTCAGATAATGGGTCTACATTCATTAAGGGGAAGGCAATGGCACTCGACCACGTTCAGACGACTCAGATGCAGCTTGGACAAGCTGAGTCAGGTCGTCATGTAACCGCATTCAGTCCACCCGGCATAGCTATAGAGGCGGCGAAATATCCTGTCTTGATAGCAGGTATATTGGCTTCAACGGAACCCTCAGAATATCTCTCCATTTTCGATCACCCCGAGTCATGGATGGGCTTGGACAGAGAGGCTATTCTGTCCATGCGACGAAGGTTGTACCGATTCACGGTTCCAATTGATGCACGAGCTATGGAACCTTCACATTTTGTTGAGGTTCTGCAGACGATTGCTCTGTCAGTTAGTCCTGTAGCTATTGAGGTCGAGTCAGCCAGCCTTCCACCTAGGGGTTTGTATCCACTTGGTGGACAGCTACCTACAAGTTCTCAAGTAGAAATAAGATCGCTTGAGATTGTTTCAGACCCTGAAATCAGCAGAGTTGCAAAGAGAATCACCGAGCTAGACATACCTGCTTCGGAGGCTGCATGGAAGCTTCTTGATTATGACTATTCACTTGATCAAGTTGCTCGACTGATGTCTGTTGGATTGCTAGGCAGGCTAGATAGTCGAAGATTTGTCCCAACAAGAGGAGCCTACAAGGCGGTGATAGATGCATACATCAGTCGCTGTCTTATTGAACTCTCTGACAAGTCAGTTCCGACATCATATAGGATTGGAATGTCGGAGATCCATGGGGAAAACTTCACAGTGTTCGTTCATCCAGGAGAGCCCCGAGTGGACTACTTCAGAATTGAACGGACTCAGAATGGCTTTGATCGTGATGTTAGTCTAGAAGGAGTCAAGAATATCACAATTGATTCGAAGACATCCGTGTTTGCTGACCATGCAAGATTCTCTGCTTATTCTGACCTCATTCGCCGAAAAGAGTCAGCACAAGTGAGTATCTTTCATTATGCGAGAAACAACAATACCAGTGTGCTTGGTCCTTGGCTTGTACGCGCAGGTGTCCAAGCAGCTCTCGAATCTGACCAAGTGATCCTAGATACAAAGGAAAACGCACTCTCAGTTCTAGATTCACTACTCATACCAGACATCAGTGTCTGGACAAGAGAGGAATCAATCCTAGATACTTTTGGAGGGGTCTTCAAGATTGCTGAAACCTCATCCCCTCTGAGAAGGTTGTAAAAAAGGAAAGGGGTGTAGGATTAACCTACACTCTCTCTTTTGCTTCTTTGCTTGATGCTGCTTTGTACATCAGGATTAGGCCAATTACAGCCAATAGGCCTCCTGAAACAAGACCTCCGCCCTGAAGTATCGGACCAAAACCGAGTGCAAGGACATCCAAGGCTAGTATGATTAGACCAGCACCAATAAGGAGCATGATCAGACCAGCACCGATACCTCCAGCTCTAAAAGTCATAGAGCGGGGGTACTGACTTTCAATCACATAACCAGTCGGCGCTGACACGGAAGCTTTGTACTTCTTGTTGCCATATCTGTACGTGAGTTCCCAAACTGGAACATGTATCAGAAAAGTTTCACCAACATCGATCTTGTCATCTCGGGATTCAATCTTACTCACTTCCTGTAGTACCAAGTTTGTCTGCCGATCATGAGCAATTTGATGAGCCATCTTCTTGGCTTGGTCCTCAGTCATGTTACTGTGAAGGACTTTGCCATCAAATTCCTCTGCATGTGCATGGCTGAAGTATTCCTTGGCTCGAGTTGGGATTGGGTGACCTCGAACATCATCATCGATGTCTTTAACACCAGCGATATTGATCTCGTGTCTTCTTGTGAAAGCACCTGATTCAGGCTTCCAGAAGAAATCAATTCGCTTGTATGCTCCTCTTCGTTGTGGCCACTCGTTGTAGAAATTGGCATCACGTCCCATTCCTTGGTACTCTGTATGAGCATCAACTCTGCTAATCCAGAAGGGATACCAAATCTGTTCGTATGAAACGAACTTAGCAGCCACGTTTAGATCTTCAGGAACACCAAGCTGTTTGGAAACCCAATCGAGAAGAGTCGTCTGAGCCTCATGTTGATCGAAGTGTACCCGTATCATGTAGTGATCTTGGAATTTTGCACCATCAGTTGTCTGTGCTGTACCGCAGTACGGACAGACTAGTAGGACATCTCCAGGACCAGTTTCAAAATCTGCATCACAAAACGCACATCTCGCCATTTCGATCACCCCTTCTTGGTGCGCTGAGTCATAATCAGCACCCTAAACCCTGCAAAGGTCATTATGATTCCGATAATTATAGCTGCGATTCCAAGGATAATCTGCATGGTGTCTGCTTCTGGAACTGCATTGATTCCCATACCAACTCCCATGAAGAACTCGCCGCCAACTCCTGACACTATGATTCCTATTAGACCCATTAGAGTCCACATGATTCGTTGACCACGTGTAATTGGAATCTCTCCAAGAACCACTTTCCCAGTGTTTCCGTCGATGGCTGCCTTGTAGAGGTCACCCTCGAACTTGTATCGGATTAGGGAGAAGGGTGCTTGAAGGTAAGTTGTTCCTCGAACATTCGTAGTAGTCCGACAATCAAAAAGCTCAGTCAGACCACTTGCAGCTTGAGAACGATGCCTGTCAGCTACTGTGCCGTGAACAGTTTTCTCGAACTCTTCCTCTCCTATCTCTGCATTGAGGAGGGCTGGTTCAAGATCCTTTATCTTCTCAAAGTCGTAAGGAATTGTCTTTGCCAAGTTTATCGTTACAAGATAATCCTCGAGACCATAGAAACGAGCGCCCTTTCGAGCTAATAATCGCTCATCAGTATCTGTGTGAATCTCATCCTGAACTGGCTCGTACCCTGTTTCGTAATCAGTGTAAGTTTCAGTTCGTGTGTTCCCATCAGAGTCTCTAACAGTCCGAGTCTTTTGAACCGGAACCTGTACTGTCCTGTAACCTTTGTAGTAGGAATCCGCCTTGACCTTCGCAGTCCAAACGGGTACGTAGATCAATCGATTCTCGATCACTTTTGCATTCTTCACCAAGGATTTGTTCATACCCTTGTTCTTGTCAAGGAATGCTTGGAAACCTTGCATTCGCTCATCAGAGTCGACAGCAGTTTCCATCAAATGGTCGCCAATAGCTTTTCCTTCTATTGTGCTAGTGCTTCCACAATAGGTACAAGAGATAACAACGTCATCGGGTCCGGTCTTTATATTGCCGTTGCAGACAGGACACTTGAACATGTCCGCTGCTTCTGCTTCTGAACCCATAATCAAACTCTCCTGAGTCTGTATCTGAGGGCAATTCACGGCATAGCCATTTAAGACTTCGTCACACGTGCTCTAAGCCTCTATCTCCGAAGTTCATCACGCAAACGCGCAGCTGAGAATTCATGAACACGGTCCTTGACTTCTTCTCTAGCAGCTTGATGTTTCTCAAGATACTCCATCATCATCGGAGCAAGTATCTGCTTGCACTCACCGCAGAGTATCTCTCCACCTCGACACTTCTTCTCGATTTCAGCAAGGTCCTTATCATCAGGCATGAAGATGAAGTTGTAGTACTTGAAGACACTGCAAATATCAGGGTTAGCACCAAGCTCTCTCTGCTCCTCAACAGTTGTACGACCCCCAGTGAATGCAGCCATGACTTTCTTCTTCGCCTTCTTCGGAGTGTCAGTCGTAAAGACAGCAGACATCGGATCTGAGGAAGACATCTTTCCATCCTCTTTCAGTCCAGGTACAAAGGAACATTGGATTGCAGCTGGTTTGTAGTATCCAAGGCGCTCAGCGACATCTCGAGCGATACGCCAGAAAGGATCCTGGTCAATAGCGGATGGGATTATGCATGGGGTCTTCTTACCGTAGATCCACGAGTGGATGAAAGCAGGTGCAGCCTGGATCGCAGGATGCCATGTTGACCCGATGTTTGTACTGTTGTTGAAACCAAACACAGCCTTCACAGTGGAGAAGGTCACCTTTTTAGCAACCTCCGCTGCAATCTCGTAGAGTAAGTCTATGTGCTCAATGTCCTGAATGATGTAGGTGTTCTCTGGTTCAAAACCAAGGGCAATGAGGTCCAGAGTATTGTCATAGGTATATTTCCTAACATCCTCTAGACTGAGGTGAGATTCGAAGAAGTACTTCTCATCATTAGTCATCTGGAAGTAGAGTGGAGTGTCGAATTTGTCCTGCATCCATTTGGTGAATTGCCATGGAACTAGGTGACCAATGTGGGTGATGCCACTAGGACCTCTTCCCGTATATAGTACAAACTTGTTACCTTTCTCATATTCATCAAAAATCCAACCAAGGTCTCTGTGTGAGAAGAAGAGCTCACGTTCTAGCAGAACATGTCTCTCCTTGGTTATTTTGTAGATTCTTTCTCGCAGCTCCTTTGTGATTCGCTCAGTTCCGAACTGCTTAATGAGACGGTCATAGACTGACTTGTCCATGATTCCCTGGACTTCCCAAGGAGTCACTACGAAGTCATCTTTTTCTTCACCCATAGGATGTACCTCCTTCGATATTTCAGAGCAAGTGATTCTGGACTTCCAATTAAGGATGATGGTTGAATGGAACATTTTTGGACAAAGAGTTACTCTAAAAAGGCATGAAACACAGAGTCATGAGCAATTGCACTGCATATCAAAGGAGAATGCAAGATGCTTATTGAGGAATATGAATTCGAAGAGGAGAAGACACTTAGCAACTTGGCTGATCTTCTCGTCGAAATAGCGGAACAGATTCGAGCTGGAGAAAAGCTTCAACTCCCTATGCCTACCTTGAAAGAAGGAGTGATTGAGGTTCCTCTAGGTGAGCCTGTTGAAACTGGGATTGAGGTGACAATTCGAAGACACTTCATTCATGTTGATTTTGTTTTAGCTTGGAGAAGAAGAAAGGAGGAGAGTGAATGAACGATGGCTTCTGACTTTCTTGATAGAGCTACAATTCTAAATCAACTTGAGGCAATACTCTCTGTTCAAGAGCAGATATCCGATTATGTTCACAAACGTCTATGTGTCAGTTGCGGAGATCTAACAGATGAAGATTGGGATGTAAGGAGAAAAGAAGCTTTCAAATTCATCCGGGGTCTTATCGATAAGTATGCATTCTCGAGGAAGTTACCTCGAGATGAAACGGGAATCTTGACTCAATCAATCATCTCACATTTGTTGAATATTCAACACACCTTTCTTAGGGTCCTAGTTAGGATAGACATGCTTCAGGAGGAAGTATTCAATGAAATCTTCCTAGATTCATTGACAGCAATTTCTGAAAGAGTACATGAGATGATGACTGCTCTAAAATTAATGATAGGTCAAAGGGCGATCAATAAGCCTGAATCAGAAGAAACTCTAGAACTAATCATCAAGTTAGAGCGACAAATCGATGAAGACAATATCGTGATTTGTCGGCAGATATCTGTAGCTACAGGAGGAGATAGTGATTTCCCCTGCTATATGATGCGAAAGATTGTTGCTGATCTTGAACATATCTCAGATTATGTAAAAGAATGTGCAGAAATAGTTTCGGAGATTTGATTTTATTTGATGCAGGGAGGAGAGATAGAAACATCAATCCTTGTTCTGATAGCTATAATTCTAATTCTTGGAGTAGCTATAGCAAAGTTTGCTGAACGATAC
The DNA here is from genome assembly GCA_050124975.1 of Candidatus Thorarchaeota archaeon. GTDB lineage: Archaea > Asgardarchaeota > Thorarchaeia > Thorarchaeales > Thorarchaeaceae > SMTZ1-45. Next base: position 10,919 of record JASFEF010000033.1, read on the forward strand.
AGAGTACCTCACCCAATACCACTGGTGCTAGCAGGACTCCTTATGGGTCGTATCCTCCTATTCTTTAACCCTGGAGAACCCTTAGTTCAGATTGCAGGGTTCGATTTCATTGCTCAGCTTACTCTAGCAGCAGTCCTATTCTATGCAGGATTAACACTGAATCTCAGAGATCTTAGGTTGTCTATTGAGAACGTAATGCTCCTCGCAACCATAGGAGTACTTGCGACAGCATTGATTGGTGGATTTGCAATTCAGGTATCCACTGCAGCTCTCGGGGTCCCTGTCGGAATCGCGGCGTTCCTGATTGGTGCGATTTTAGCACCGACGGATCCAGCTGCTTTATTCTCAGTTTTAGAATCTGGTGGAGTTAGAGTAAAACGAAAACTGTTTTCGATACTGGAAGGAGAAGCAGTCTTCAATGACGCAACTTCAGTAATTCTAGTAATTCTTGTATTTGAGCCCATAGTATTAGCGTCACTAGCAAATACTACTGACACTTTACATTGGGGCATAATACTGGCTGAGTTTCTAGCAAGCATGGGGCTTGGAGTGGTTGTTGGATATATTGTCGCAAGAGGAATTGGATGGTTAATTCCACGAGCAGGAGATGATACCAATGTATCTATTTTGACAGCCACAACACCTTTCTTTGCTTATGGGATTGGCGAACTTTTCGCGAGTTTTTATGTCCATCCAGGTGCGCTAGCTGCTGTTTTTGCTGGTATTTTTATGGCTAATGCAAGAAGGTTTGGGATTGAGCCTTTGCCACAACGTTCGATGAGAGGAGTCATGAAGAATGTTTCGTTCTTCTTCGAAATTGTGGTCTTCATCCTACTAGGATACAGTCTAAGTGTTCCTCTTTTTGAGGGAGATCCTTCGACGGAAACTATCGCATTCCTTTTTGCGAATCCAGGTATCTTTTGGATTGGTTTGTTAACTGCAGTGCTTGTTATTCTTGTTGCAAGACCAGCTTCGGTGTTTCTCGTGACAGCAAGAGATAGGTCGATGGGAATCAAAGAACGGTTCTTCCTGAGCTGGGCGGGAATAAAAGGAGTAGCGAGTGGAGCTTTGGCAGCAATTGCAGTAACTGTGATAATTCACGACTTTGCTGCGTCACCAACTGACACAGTTAAAGCTGTAGTAACTACGATATACGCCATCGTATTCATTGTACTTCTTGTGAGTCTTGTGGTTCAAGGTATGACAACAGCTGTCTTGGCTAATATTCTAGGACTCACTGAGAAACAGGACCGTGCGAGAGAAATCACTGTACATAGAGATGCGACCAGACAAGCCCTTCTTCATCTTGTTGATCAATATACAGAAGGAAAGGTCGATTCTGTAATGTATTCACGGTTAAAAGCAGAACTTGAAGAAGAGATTTTCACACTCGAGGATGAGCTTAGAAGAGTTCTTTCCGAGAGGAGAGCTAAAATACAGGAGCTTGGATTTCGTGAGGAGATCTTCAAAACGAAGCTTAACTATTATGAGAAACAGTTCGAGGCGGATGCAATATCAGAGAGCACTTATCAAGAGTTGAAATCTGAGTTAGAAGCTGAGATAGAAGAAGTTAGTAATAGAATCAGAACACAGGAGAAATCCATCCCAACCCAAGACGACAAGGTGTAATAAGAAGGGCTCTCTTCTTGGTAGTTCTCAGATATAGCGGTCATTTTAAATTCACGACTAATGGTGTGAATCCTATTCTGAGAGTGCGGATATGGGACAAGAAAGAGCCGAATCTGTAGAGGAGATTGTTGATTATGACGAGTGTCTTCTGAGCTTGGGCACAAATCCAGAAGGTTTGGATGACACCACTGTTCAAGAAAAGAAACGAGAATTCGGAGAGAACATTCTCTCTCTGGAAGAAGGAACTAGTCCCCTAGTGATGTTTGCACGTCAGTTTAAATCACCACTCGTCTACGTTCTAATCTTAGCTGCTGTAGTTTCACTCCTCGGTAATCATGTTGAAGATACTGTCGTAATAGCTGTTATCCTCTTGATTAACTCGATTATTGGGTTCGTTCAGGAATGGAGAGCTGAAAAGACCATCGAGTCAGTGAAGAAACTCATTGAAGAGAAATCGATAGTGATTAGAAATGGAGAAGAACAGGAGATTCCATCTTCAGAGATTGTGCCCGGTGACCTTCTGCTCTTGAGAGCTGGAGAAAGAGTTCCTGTTGATGCACGGGTTGTGTTTGAGAGAAACCTCCATGTAGATGAGAGTCTACTCACTGGAGAAAGTGTCCCAATGAAGAAGGATGTCGTATGCCTGGTTGACAAACCACATTACTACGAGGAAACAAACAAGGTCTTTGCAGGTTCCTTCGTTACTCAGGGTAGGGCGAGAGTGATTGTGGAGAAAACTGGGGACCAAACAGTTCTGGGAGAGATAAACAAGGAACTGCAACAAGTTGAGAAGGAACCCACTTCGATCGAGATTCGTTTGAGGAGACTCAGTATCTTCTTCATCGTTCTAGCTTTCATGTTTCTCATTTCCACACTGCTACTAGGGTGGTATCGCCAGATAGAAACAGTAGAGCTAATCCTGTTTGCCCTATCATCTCTGGTTTCAGCTATACCAGAGGGTCTCATCGCAGTAATCACGATCGTACTTTCTATTGGAGTGTACCGATTATCAAAGAAAAACGTCATAGTTCGTAACCTCAACGTTGTGGAAACTCTTGGACTTGTCAATGTGATTTGTTCAGACAAGACGGGAACTCTGACTAGGAACCAGATGATGACAAGAAGGATATACACACCTGACCATTTCTATGAGGTGAGTGGGTCCGGTTTCGATGTTGAGAGCGGTAGTATCTTCCTTGAAGGTTGTGGTCCTGCGGGATGTCTACGGTCAGAACACTTGCATGAAGAGATCGTCCTCAGCGAAGGAGGAGGAATGAAGAAGCCAATAAAACATGAGAACCTTGGAGAATTCCGTGATTTAGAAACACTGCTTTCGTATTTTGCTCTCTGCAATGATTCGGACATCTATACTGAATGCTTAGCAGAAGAAGATCCAGTTAGGAAATGTACTGGTGAGGATAGAATCTGGAGGGTTCGTGGTTCTCCAACTGAGGCTGCCCTCCTTGTAGCATTGGAAAAGGTTGGTCTACACAAGTATGTTCTAGACGAGTCGTGGCCACGAATTTCTGAGATACCCTTTTCCAGTGACAGGAAGTACATGGCAACACTCCATCAACCTAGTAAGTCTGTTCAGAAGGAAGATCCCTCATTGGTCAGAAAGGATTCCAACCTTCTCATTGTCAAGGGAGCTCCAGAAAGAATCGAGTCATTTCTGAGAGAACCATCTGGCACTGAAGAAATTGTGAATGAGTTTGCATCTCAAGGACTACGGGTGCTTGCCTGCGCTGTGCGATTTCTCCCTCAGGACCATCAACAATTGGTCGACGACGATCTACAAGATATGACCCTGATAGGACTCTGTGGTATTAATGACCCGCCTCGTGAGGGTGTTCGTAATTACATTACACAGGCCGAACGTGCTGGTATAGAGGTCCTAATGATAACTGGTGACAACGAATCCACTGCAATTGCAATTGGAAAGGAAGTTGGTATCTTCAAACCAGAACGAGAAGACAGAAGTCTCACTGGGGATGATATCGACGCGATGGATGATGACGAGCTCCAGTTTGCTTTGCAGAATCGAGCTACCATTCTTGCAAGAACTAGTCCTATTCACAAGCTGAGAATAGTCAAGGCACTCCAAAATGCCGGGAAAGTTGTGACCATGACTGGAGATGGTGTTAACGACTCCCCAGCCCTCAGACAGGCAAATGTCGGCATCGCTATGGGACTAACTGGCACCGACATTGCCAAAGAAGCAGCGGACATTGTCCTTCAAGATGAGAGATTCGAATCAGTTGTAGATGGCATTGATGAGGGACGCCACATCCTCAATACATTCAGGAGAGTTGTCCTCTTTCTGACCTCGACCAACTTTGCAGAGAGTTTTGTAATTCTTGCCACGCTTCTTCTTTTCGTCAACCCCGTCTTATTATTGCCATTACAAATACTCTGGGTCAACCTCGTCACTGATGGTATGCTAGATATTGCGGTTTCATTGGAACCGAAGGAACAAGGTCTGCTTGATAGACCGCCAACCTCCGTGAAAGAGAGAGTATTATCAAAAGCAACACTGTCCCGTGCGTTGTTCTATGGAATAATGATGGCAACCATTGTGATGACAGTCTATTTCACGTATCTCGGGCAGGGTGCAAAACTCAGGACTATGCTATTCGCAACCCTAATCGTAGCACAATGGTTCAGTGCTCAAAACTGTCGATCACCCACGAAATCAGTTTTCACTCTGGGTGTATTCAAAAATAGGATACTATGGCTTGTCTATGTGGTAGACATCATACTCGTCGCAATTCTCTTCGTGTTCCCACCCATGACTGCACTGTTTGAACTGATGCCAATAGAACCAGTAGAGTGGTTATTCGTATTCCTACTCTCATCTATAGTTCTCATTGTTGAAGAGGTACGGAAAAGAGTGGCAAGTAGATTAGCAAGTTAGAGCTGAATCTTCTTGTACTGGTCAGGTATCCTGATTCCAGTCTTTCCAGTGAATACATCTCTCAAGAGATCAACATGCTCATCAAGGTCTTTGAGTTGTTTATCACGAGCCTTGATTTCGATATTTGGTTCAGTGCCCCAGATGGGGAGGTAGTTACTGACATCTCCAATCTCGAATGCACCTTCCAGTTTGAAAATGTCTGAGATTAGAGAGGAAATCTTCCGTGAGAAACTCAAATTCTGTCAGATAGAATATGAATAAGTGAAGATTCCTGATTCTATCTTTGAAGATCAGAGGCAAGAGCTTGAAGCTGAAATAAATGAGATAGCGATTATTCGAAGACAGATTAGAACTGGTAAAGTGTCGTACAATTAGAATGGAATGATTACGGGATCAGTTGGAACTGTTCTAGGTTTCAGTAGTCTGCATAATCTGTTGTTTAATGTCAGTTCGACCCACAATCAATCTCACAAGCCCATTCGTAAAGAAGGTAATGACGAGGAGAATTATGACTCCCTGAATAGTAATACCGGGAAAGATGTAAACTAAGGCAACAAAGTTCACGGTCATTATGCCTGCTATAACCTGTAGCATCCGAATCCAAAGAGGGATTTCTGAAATAAGTATTCCAAGAACTAATCGTGAACTACCGACAAGTAACATAGCTAATGTTGGGTATAAAACTAGATAATCAAGAGGAAGTGAAATGAAGATAATGTCCAAGAGGGAAATGACTATTGCAGCAAATCCAGTAATCAGCATGAAAACACGTGCAAACAAATAGGCACGCAAAACATAGATTCCCATAACGACCCATGCAATACCCATTGCAAGTAATCCAAGTAAGAGAACTTCAAGCGCGTAAACAAAGCTGAAAGCCAGCTCCAAAATCGCGATTATGGCAACAACAATTACGATTAAGGCGACTACATTATCAAGAAGACGAATCCATGATGTATCGCTCTTATCACTCATATAGAAAACTGACAATAATTTGTGAGTTATTTCTTTCGGTCTATTTCTCTAGAATTAGAGTTGAATCTTCTTGTAGGCATCAGGTATTCTGATTCCTGTCTTACCAGCGAAGACATCTCTCAGAAGCTCAACATGTTCATCGAGATCTTTGAGTAGTTTGTCTCTGGAATGCTGTTCGATGTTCGGTTCTATGCCCCAGATTGTCAGATAGTTACTGACAACTCCAATCTCGATTGCACCTTCCTCGAAATCGCGGAAGATTGTGAGTTTCACAAGAAACTCAGACTCGTACATATTCAGTACTTCCCGAACACTGATCATTATCAAGTCGAGGAATCCAACGAGGTCCTCGAGCTCAGGTGACTCTTGAAGATTACCTCGCATGGTCTCTGTCAGAGTCTGAATCTTTGAAGAAGTGTGACGGAGGTTCTCAAACATGTGCATCAGTTTGGTGAACTCTCTGATTGAGGTTTCAAGAGCTGGCACAAGCCTGTCGTATAGGTTGACAAGGAGGATGCCCTTAGCATTCTCACGAATGTTCTGAAAACTGTCAAGCTTACCTAGCGGTCCATCCAAGTGTTCAATCTGCATGATAGTGTTAGTAACAGCTTGAATGGCTTTCACAGACTTCCTTTGGATGTTTGCCCATTTCTCGACGAAGGTGTCGAGCCCCTCACGGAGGTCGTCAAGTGTATCTAGGTAGTGTGCCATGTTATTCCAAGTGTTCCTTCTTTCAACGACATATAAGACATTCTGCGGGGGCACAAATAGAACAGAATGTTTGAAATCGAACATCATGCTAGATAAGCTTCAGAAGGTCGGACCGTGTGATAATGCCTTGAATTCGACCTTGGTTTTGGACAAGTACGGCTTGGTAGTTTTCAAAGAGTGGAATGATGACATCAATTGAAGTGTTCCCATCGACCATGAGCACATTGCTTGGACTCATAATGGCTTGGACAGAAATCTCACGAAGATCATGCTGTAGGTTTTTAATTATGTCCCACTCAGTGATGATTCCCACAAGTTGTGTTCCCCGCATGACTGGAAGTTGAGAGTAGTTATTCTCCTGCATTAGTGACACAGCTATTGATACAACATCACGTGCATCGATTGTCACTGGGTCTGTTGACATGATTTCAGTACAAACCCTTCCCGAGTCACTAGTCAGTGTGTCAACTATCTTCTTCACAAGCGATAGTTTAGGATCGAGTGAACCTCGTTCAAGCCTAGCAATGTAAGACTGTGAGACTCCGACCTTTTTTGCCAGTTCAGCTTGAGTAAATCCTCTTCGTTGTCTAAGTTTTTGGATGTCAGCTGATGTAAGAATCATACTCTTGATATTCCGCTCAGGAATATGAACTTGATGTTTCTGATTACCCCATGGTATTTTTTCGTCACTTAACGCAATTCTTTTATATTGACACCACTGCGCCGGGTGAAAAAGACGAGTTGATTTACGATGAATTTGAAAGTCACGCGTGGAGCAGGCCCGTCCGTTGATATGCTCCCAGTAGAAATAGTGGAGCGAAAAGGTAAGGGTCATCCTGATACTCTCTGCGATAAAGCTGCAGAGGAGCTATCAGTTCGCTTAAGCGAATATTACATGGAAATTTTCGGTCAGGTTCAACATCATAACGTTGACAAGGTCCTTCTTGTGGGAGGGCAGTCCAATGCCAGATTTGGTGGTGGTGATGTCATCGAACCGATTTACATCCTTATGAGTGGTAGAGCTGTTGATATTGTGGGCAAGGACTACAGTAGACAGGTACCAGTTGGCAAGTTTGCTGTTGAACACACCAGAGAATGGTTAAGCAAGGACCTCCCAAACCTCGATGTGAATGCCGATGTTATCATCGATTACAAGATACGAGCCGGAAGTACGGACCTTGTTGGCAACTTTGATTTGGAAACAGGTGTCCCACGAGCCAATGACACAAGCTTTGGTGTTGGCTATGCACCATTTTCGCCTACTGAACTGATAACCCTAGAATCAGAACAACTTCTGAATAGTGCAAAAGTGAAGAAACAGTGGCCTCAGATTGGTGAGGACATTAAAATCATGGGGACCCGTGTAGATGACAAGATCCACATGCAGGTTGCTGCCGCTATCATCTCCAGCAAAACAAAGGACAAGGATGAATATGCCAATGTCATGGAAGGAATCGGGGACCTCGTAAGGGACCTCGCAGTCAAGATCACCGACATGGAAACCGAGGTCAGTGTCAACACTGCAGACAGTCCAGATGATGACCTGTTCTATTTGACAGTCACTGGAACTTCCGCTGAACATGGTGACGATGGTCAAGTCGGTAGAGGTAACCGTGCAAATGGTCTCATCACTCCTTACAGACCAATGACACTTGAAGCAGCTGCTGGTAAGAACCCCGTGTCACATGTTGGAAAAACATACAATGTAGCAGCCAGAGAAATCGTAGAGAGAGTACACAAGGAACACCCAGACCTGTCGCAGGTCTACTGTTATCTAGTTAGTCAGATTGGTGCACCTATCACTGAGCCAAAAGCCATCAATGTTGAACTCTATGGAGAATGCGATATTGAGAAGGTGAAAGCTTCAGCAGAGTCAATCACTGAGGAAGTCATTGGCAAGCTCCCCAGAGTTTGGGAAGGTTTTGTCAAGAGACAGTATCAGCTCTGGTAGACAACAGACAAAATTGCTGCCCTTCTATTTTATGAGGGGCAGTCCTATTCCTATCTAGTTTTCAGAGTGGAAGGAGGTGGATTATACTACTCCTTTTTTCTTATAGAAATACACTCCTGATGTTATTATGAAGACGCCTGCTGCTGCAAGAGGTAGGATATAGAATGAAGGAAGGGGAGGAGGTGGAGTTGTAGGAGTTGTAGAAGGAGGAGTTGTAAGAGGCGGGAAGAAATCATCATCTACCTTAACAGATTTTACGGGGAGATACCCATCTACACCTGTCATATAACTTATGTTTAACAGCTCGAATGACTCTGTGTCACTCAACTCATCTAAGAGATTGACTTTCTTTTGTTCTTGATAATTATCACCGTAATTCAAGTAGACATCAAGATTCACTGGATCGAATATGTTGCTAAACAGTGTATGACACGTTCCCACCAAATGGACCTCATAAAGAATGTCTGCACAAGCTTGAACAGTGAGATTTTCTTCACTATCTATTTCACCTAGCATCTCTGTTGCTTTATTATATCGGTAGCAGGGGTAATCATATGCATTGTCTGAGTTATTAAGATTGAAATTTGTTGATACAATGAAATTTCCAGTTTTCCGGGTGAATGCCAATTTGTGTGTGATTGGATCAACGCTTATTACCACCGCGTCTCCTGATGCATCTCCATAATGGATCTGCCCACCCATTGTGGTGTCCCATTTGTAAGTCTTATACCATTCAATTACTTCTTCCACATTCCTGCAGTCCCACAATGATGGATGAATGTAGCATTTACCATTGGTCCAAAAATCTGAACCATTCGGATTATCATGTAATGCTACTGAAGGGAGACCATTAATATCAAACATGAGCCCGTGTTCATTCATCGCTCCGCAAGGGTTGAAATAGAGTTCTCCTCTCTCTTCGTCGAGAAAGCCTATTAAGACTGAACCATAGATTGATCTGTTTCCTCCAATTACAGAGAGATTGTAAGAAGGGATAAACCATAGACGTATCTCTGGTTGACCACGCCAATCCTCGTTGTTTCCG
>JASFEF010000034.1:0-20078 GCA_050124975.1 Candidatus Thorarchaeota archaeon
AAAGACAGATACTTGGGGTACAGATCGATAAGAGAACAGCTTACCAAACTAGAAAGTCAGCAGTTAGACAAAGTACTCTCCATGATTGGTCTGATACCTACAAAGCCACCCAGTAAGATAACGATGAGTCATGACATCGCGATTGTTGAAAAGAAGACCGAAACAACAGTGGTGATTGAGGGTCATAGATTCCTTCTACCTGAGAACATTAGTGAACCAGACATCAAACTGATAGAACGAGATCTCATCATCTATGTCTATGCTGATGATATCCTGCTGGGGGAAATCCATCAAGATGGTTAGGGTTCCAGAATAGCATCTATAGATCTTTACGTTCTTTGATCTCCAGTTTCTGTTTCAGGGATACATTACTTCTCGGCGGAATGTCCGTTTGAACAACACATCCAGCTGAGATGACACTATCTTCACCAATCCTTGTTGCAGGATATATTGAGGCATTGACACCAATGACCACGTTGTCACCGACTATAGCACCAAATTTCTCATAAGGAATTTGTACGGTTTCTTCTTCACTTTTTAAAAAGAGTAGTTCTTTTCCTGGACGCCAGTTCCAGAGTTGCGCTCCAGCCTCAATGCATGTGTCAGCACCAATTATCGAATCAGCAAGATAAGTCATGCGTCCGACATTGACTCTCTCAAAGACCATGCTGTTTCTCATTTCAACAGCATACCCAATTCTAACGCCATCGCACAAGCAACTGTAATCTCGAACTAGTGAATTATTCCCAACGTAGACATTCTTTCCAATGTATATAGGACCGCGTAGCGTTGAGTTTGGTCGGATTATGGACCCTTCGCCTATATAGACGGAACCTTCTATTACAACACTAGAATGAATATCTGCAGATTCAGCTATGAAGCTTCCTTTTCCTTTCAACATCCGGTCCATAACAATTCTGTTAGCATTCAGAATATCCCACGGCCATGTGAACTCAGCCCATTCTTTCTCCCAGACTGTTGCTGAAACCTGATTTCCCTCTTTGATAAATTCTTCAATTGCTAACTCCATGGTTTTGTGCTTTTCTAAGAGTGACAATATGTTAGTGCTAAAGATGGAAACACCTGCGACAGCATAATTACTGACATACCTCTCAGGACCACCCTTCTCAACCAGCTTTTCCACGATTCCATTAGGACCAATCTTCACAGTGCCAAATTGTTCTGGGTTTGAGACTAAAGTCACCAGCATTGTTACTTTGCTTCCCATGGTTTCGTGGTTGTTGATAGTTCGTTTGACCATTTGTGGCTCGACGAGTACATCGCCATTGACAAGAAGGAATTCCTCCTCACTATCGATTTCATCCTTGGCTGTCAAAATTGCATGCTCGACGCCTTCCTGTTTATGTTGAACCATGTAGCGGATTCTTACACCAAGGTCCCCACCCATCTGAAAGTGGTCGATTAAATCCTCTCGACCATGACCAACAACAATGACAATATCACGGATATTGTTTTCAATGAGACTATCAATAATATATTGAAGGACTGGACGCCCAGCAATCATTAGCATTGACTTCGAACGATTTGTAGTGAGGGGTCGCAGACGTTGTCCTTCCCCAGCAGTTAGCACAAGTGCTTTCATGGTGAGTCACACTACCACTACTCAACACTATGGCGCATAAAACTGTTGGTTGTGATGAATAATAGTACTAGTTGGTCAGTTTGAAATAGATACGCCTCACACCAGCACCCACATTCTTTGATTTTCCAATCTGTATGTGACCAATCTCACTTGTGTTCTTCACATGAGTGCCTGCACAAGATGCCACATCATAATCTCCGATTATCAGTACTCTAAATTCCTGTACTGACTTTGGAACCATTTCGAGATATCGGGTCTGATAGTCGCGTTCCTTGAGGAAAGAGATGGCCTCAGCGCGTGGCATGAACTTGATCTCGACGTCGAGGTTCTTGTCCAGAATCTCATTTACTCCAGCTTCAACTTTGCGTTTCATATCGTCATCAAAAGATTCCAATGGAGTATAATCAGCTCGACTTCTCCCAGGTGAAATATTGTTCCCTTTTGTTTCAACATTGTAGTGGAGTTGTAGATACCTAGACAGGACATGTTGGCATGTATGAAAACGCATGTTCTCGTACCGACGTTCCCAGTCAATTTTACCTTGCACGTTCACACCAATATCGAAAGGAGGACTATCTAGCCTATGACATATCTCCCCCTCTATCTTCCGAACCTCTAGGACATTTACTGTTCTCGAACCATCAGACAATGTTCCATGATCAGTGGTTTGGCCTCCGCCTTCGGGATAGAATGCTGTTCTGTTTAACACTACGTAGTCTTCACCAGCTGACTCAACAACTGCATCAAACTCTCTAAGATAGTTGTCACTCATATGAAGAAGCTCTGTCAACCTGTAATTCTCCTTCTATTCTCTAGACCGACGAACATTGTTCCATTCATCTATAGCAAGCTGTTTAGCCTTTTCGAGTTCAGCACCCGTGAGATCAACACCAGGTGTATCAGCTGCTGCATCGATAATTGCCTGCACATCCGCTTCATTCTCTTCTTCCATTAACCCCGCAAGAATTGCGCCCACTGTGTCATCCTGTACTCCGCGCTCCTTGAGAAATCGAGCAAGAGGAGTGTACGACACTGGAATATAACCACTAGATGTAGATGGTTCTAATCCAACTGCTTGCATCTGTGAATTAAATTTCTCTGTTATGATATCTTGACGTGAACGTACAGCAGGCTCAGTAATATTCTTCCCCTTCTCAACTTCAGTGGACATTCGATGTATCTGTTTCAGCACAGGAACTGATGAGGTGGATTTTGATTTTAACACATAAACAATCATGATCATTGAGATATTCACAGCGATGATTATTAGGAGTGCGTTAAGAAAAATCGGACTTAATAGGAAATCAATAAGTAAGTTGAAAATCTCTGTTACCTGCATTTTTGGACGCCCCTCGAGTGTTGTTTTCTGACATCAGTGTGTTGTTCCTCGTACAATGGGAACTTTAAGGTTATTCCTGATGAGAGTAAAATATACTCATTTGCCAAAATGTCGAGCAATCTCTAAGTAAACATCTACTGATTGATAGAGTTCATCAAGAAAGATATATTCATCTGGTTGATGCGCCTGTTCAATTGAGCCCGGCCCGCAGATGACATGTTGAATGCCAACTTCAGGTTGAAGAACAGAACAGTCAGTTCCGTAAGTTGCTGTACTGAGTGATGGAACCGTGCTAGTCACGCGTTCAACTGTATTTCTTGCCAAGGTGACAATTTTCGAGTCAATGGGAGTCAAGACTGCAGGTTTTCCATGGACAAATTCAACCTGAACTCTGTCCGAAAGTCCAGCTGATTCGAGTCTGTCGTTCATTTTCACAAGAAGCGAATCGGGATCTTGGCCCTTCACGATTCGCATGTCAAGCTGAGCTTCACATCGGTCTGGAACTATGTTTATCTTAATACCACCCTCGATGACACCAACATTCATGGTCGGGTTTCCAAGGAGTTCATCAGCTTCATATGGAAACTGCTCCTCTGTGAGCAATTGTATGGCATCGATGCACGCTTGAATTGCATTGACGCCTTCCTCTGGTCTAGACCCATGTGCAGATTTTCCTATAGCAACAACTTTCGACCAGAACATTCCCTTCTCGCCGACAAGAATCTGTAGACTTGTTGGTTCAGCACAAACACCAAAACTGATTCCATCTAGTAGTCCACTCTTCGCAACCTCTTCAGCACCCGAGCATCCGCTCTCCTCATCAGATGTTGTGAGTACGACGAGGGGTTTGGAATGACGTTCTTCTGTGTAGAGAATCAGGGTTTCTGCGAGAGCTGCCACTGGTCCTTTCATGTCACATGCACCTCTTCCATAGAGTCGCCCATCAACGATCTCGGAAGAGAATGGATCATGTGTCCACCTATCTAGAGGGCCAACCGGCACAGTATCCATGTGACCATGCATGACAATGTCACCTTTCTGCTCCTCGTGACTAGAGAAAATCAAGTTTGGACGTTTTGAAGGACCAACAGTTCTACATGATATGCTATGTGCTTCCATGTGGTCGCGAAGAACCTTAGCAACCTCAGCTTCATGTCCAGGGGGGTTCTCTGAATTTGAAGCGACGAGATCTTTGAGCAGGTTCAGAATGCGGGACTTCTCCATAGGTAACATCTCCTAAGGTTTTCACTTCATTTCCACGCTATGAAGGTTCCTGATTTTTCGTACTCTCCGGATTCGGACAACTTATAGGAAAACAAGGGACTACTTACATGTGGCATTTCCGTGAAGCGGTTACCCCTGGCTGAGCTTCGGCGATGACGAGCCAAGAGCAAGCTGAGATATGCCACATCGTTTCATTATTCAAAAACAATTGTCGGATTATGGCTGAAACCAACCATGGACCTCGTAGAGAGAGAGGCACACCCATGGGCATGAAACGAGTCCAGTTATGCACCAGACTTCAAGACAAGTCGATTCTTCTCAAGAATGACTCCGAATTTTTGCCCATCATCATCAAACAGAGATACATCCTCCTCCTTGATGAAGACCTTGACAGTCTTCCTCAATTTTCGAGAGGGAATGTCGCCCATAGCGATGACGTAGGTTTCAGCCATTGCTTTAACTCCGACGGATGCGTGGTGGTGCGACAGTCTAAGAGGGATGCAAGACTTGAGTCTATGATGCCTTTTGAACTATATATAGGAGCACCCAATGAACTACATCGTTCTTACAGTCAGAGATTGCAATATTCCGAAGTTTCGCAGGGTGTCAGAAATTGACTCTGAAAACCACTTAGAATCCAAGTTTCGTAAGTACATCGATGTTTTGAACGCCTTAACATTTGGCCAACAATATATCGACTCAAAAGGTGGAGAAAGATGGAGCATTACCCAGAACATGTAAACGAGTCAGAGTTTTGTTTTGTTAGACACTTGTGCTAACAGTTCTTTGAAAATTTAGACTGTGGATTAAACTTAATACAAACATTGTGTATTAATTGGGGGTGGTTGGAGATTGACGCAATGGAGTGTCCTTATCGTTATCCTTCTTCTTACAGGATTCTCCAGTACTCCTGTCCAACGTGTGATACTAGAGGGATCAATGGTCGGATATTATGACTTCGAGGTTTCAGAAACCTCTGATTTAGAACATCAGAATATCGTAAATCTGACAGTGACTATTAGCGTGACTGGAGCCAATCCTGGCTCACCATATTACAACTGTGGTATGATAGAGAGAATTGCGGCGGTTGAATGTCGGATTCCCGAACAAGGCTATGTGGAAACATATCAGTTGGGCATTCCTTTGATGCATAGCAAGTTGAGTAATGAGTATAAACCAGAAGTTGGTAGATGGTTTTGGTTTCGCACCGCATTATTGGTCACATTCCCTATAACTCTTCAGAGAGGAGAGAATACAGTAATATTCACTGTAGAAACTGAAACAGATTTAGCTGAGTCTACAGCAAACTCTTCACGAACCAGCACAGCTAGCGAATCAATCGCATTCAATTACTTTGTGAAGACAGTGTATACGAGCAGATCCATTCTAAGACCGTTTTCTTTAGGAATATACTTTACTGCAGTCAGCATTGCAGTAGTCTTCATTATAGCATCTACAAAGATCCTACCTAAGAAGAATGAATGACAGCCTGTTGTTCATGGATTGTAGGCGAATGGATGTCTTGCAGAATCCTTCCTCGCGATGATCTCATTAACACTCTGACGACCCTCTAGAGCTCGTCGAATTGCATGACGTACAGCAATGAAGTTGTTGATGTGAACCCGTGTTGGATTGACTGCACTCGGATGAACAAACACATTTGCTGCAATCACCAGGTCAGGTACAAGTTCCTCAGGAATCACCGTGTCGGTGATTGTACGCCGTACTGCATCTGCTACAGCTCTTTGAGCAACTTCGTAGACCATCTTCTTGTGATGTTCAGATGTGATTGTGACAGTGGGTGCAAAGACTGTTGTTAATTCCAAGTCTTTGATGATGTTGGATGGATGAGTATCCTCTATTACCTTTCCTGCATTATCAACAGCCACACTCATTGGACCATCACGCATTCCCAAGATTAAATCCACATGGGCAATATCGCTTCCGCCGCCGAATAGAGCCTCTCCATGTAGTAAGGTTAGATCCTCTACTACATCTTGAACCATCCCAACAGCCTTTGGATACATTTCAGACTCTATTGAACGGTCACCCATCTTGAATGTGACAATACCACGAGGTATCAGCTGGAGGTCTTCTAAGCAAATCCGGATCTCATCATACATATGATATCCAAGAACATCACCAATCTGCAGTGGAGGTCTGGCTTGTCCTACAGAGATCCCCATCATATTGAGGGCTGCTTTAACTGCAAGTCCACCCCCGTGATTAGCGAAGATGCGTATGATTTTCTGAATGCTTCTCTGCACAATCAGAGCTTCTTTCAAATCTCCAGTTGCAAGAGCTGCTTGCATTTTGAGATAGCGGTCAGGAAAGACATTGGCACTGGCCAAGATTGCTCCATTACAACCAGAGGCAAGAGCCGGGAGCGCAACCTCATCGTGACCAATCACGACCTGAAACTTCTCTGGTTTTCTCACAAGGATGGTTGTAAGGTTGATCAGGTTACCACTAGAGTCCTTCAGACCTATAATACCATCAATCTCTCTAAGACCATCAATGAGTGTCCAGTGCATTGGAACTCCAGTCACTTGGGGAATGTTATAGACAAAGATGGGTATGTCGCTATTGTTAGCCACTTTCTCAAAATGCTCGTAGATTTCCTTGTCTGAGGGCCGTAGGAAGTAAGGGGATACAACGAGTGCTCCTGTTGCACCGAACTCAGCAGCTCTGCGAGTCAGTTTGACTACATCACCTGTATAGGCGGCACCAGTTCCAGCTAAAACAGGAACTCTACCCTTTGCGACCTCGCAGGCAATACGAATCGCCTCAACCTTCTCCTCAAACTTCATGCTTGTGAACTCACCAGTTGTCCCGCATGGTACTATTCCAGTGGCTCCAAGTTTGATAGTGTGTTCAATCAAACCGCGGTATTGCTCCTCATTCACGCCATTCTCGTCGAAGGGCGTAACAAGTGCGGGGTATACGCCTTTGAAGAGATAATCTTCTGACACTTGGTTCACCTCCATATTCCTGCAAGCGCGCTTTCAACAGCTTGTTGCGTGGCTGCAGTGATCTCACGACGGTTTCTTGCGTTAAGGTCAATATCCAGTGCAAGAATTGCCACGTCATCAGTCAATGATTTCTCAGGTATTTTCCCAGCCTCAAGGTATGTGGCTATTGCCTTAGCGGCCCCGGATTGAACTGGACCGTAGAAAAGGGATGCTTGACGCATGGACTCTATCTTTCTTGTTGGAAGCATCAGGCTACTTGGCTTAACAGGTAGATTCGGTTCAAGAATTACTGTTAAAGCCTCATGACCGATCTTTGGCAAAGTGAGTAATTGGACAAAAGCCTGACCAATTGACCCGGTCTTTGGACCAGCAACAACTCCTGCGGACACTGTGTCATTTGCCGCATTGCTTGTCAATAGTTCTTCAGATTGTTCAAGAGTAACACCCTGTCCAGAGAGGAAATCAAGAATCTGAATATCTTTCTGAACTGATGGATGTTCGAGTTTTTCAATCACACCCATTTTCTCAAGCTCAATTCGTATCTCTTCCCTATTCTCGGGAGTAAGTGTTCCTCCAGTATTGAGAGGCATTCTAGAACGTCCGGCTTTGACACCCAACATTCTAAGAGCTGCCTTCACAGGGGGAGCTGCTCCATACTTCAGGACCATTCGGGCAAAGGTCTGCGTTGTCCGTTGGAGTTCTGCGGCCTCCTCGATTTTCCCGCTCTGTGCTAAGTTCATAATTTCAAGCCAGATGTGAGGGATGACGTTGGCTGAAGCCATTATAGCAGCTTTTGATCCTGCTATTACTGCAGACAGGAAATTCTCATCAGCTCCAATAATGACATCCATCTTGCCCTCGAGTTTTTGAATTAACTCGAGAATGTAGGGTACACTTCCACTGCTATCTTTGATACCTACGATGTTGTCTAGTTCTGCTAAATCCTCGACAACACTTGAATTTAGGACTCCCAAGGTGCACTGTGGAATGTTGTACATCAATACAGGGAGGTCTCCCTTCTGAGCGACGGCTGCATAGTGTTCATAATACCCTTTGTCAGTAGGGCGTAGGTAGTATGGTGAAATGACAAGTGCCGCGTCACAACCTAAATCAGCAGCGTATTTTGTGAGATCAACAGTGGCCCGAGTACTATGTTGACCAGTACCTGCGATAATAGGCACTCGACCATCAACATACTCGAGAGTCAGCTTTAGCATCTTCTTGCGTTCCTCTGTACGCAAGTATGAGAACTCACCAGTTGTGCCAAGAGTCACTACTCCTGTCGCACCTTTCTCTATAGTATAATCGACAACCTGTTTGTAACCTTCCTCACTGATGTCACCATCGCGTGTGAAAGGAGTCACGAGTGCAGGCATTACACCTTCTGGCTTGAACTTCCTCACGGAATCACCAAGGCTTCGAGCTTTAGAGTGGGTATAAATGGCCTTCGATTCGAGAGCAACTGCTATATGAGTGACTCAATCTATTTGGTCACTGTTGCAGTTGTGTCCCAAAGACTATCACGTATTTTTATGACTCGTGGAGAGATTATTAGTGCCGAGATTGCTGGAATCGGTAAGGGAAAGATTGTGATTGGAAAACCTCCACTAAGGCGCCATATTGTGAAGACATAGGCAACAACCTGCAGAACAAGTACAGAACCAATTCTGATCAAATAACTTCTAAAGGTCAGATTCTCTTGCCTAGTCAGCGATAGCAGTACGACCAAGATGTATAGAAAACTCATCCCCCAAAAGACGAAGTAATCATATGATAGCGTTAGAGGTATCTCAAACCTTGGATAACTACCTGAAGGCATAAGGATTCCCCATAGTGGAGCAAGTAGTCGTAATCTTGACCCACCAAGTAGGGTTTCGAAAGTTACGAAGTATGGTGTAAAAAGTACAATTAGTAAGAAGGAAACACCATAAAGTTCAAGCTCTCGTGAATCTGACAGAACTCACACCTCAGTTTCTGAGTAACCTTTTGTCATATGAGGACTTTGATTTAAGTATAAACGTGAAACAGAAGTCACTATATGGATTCCATGTCAATGGCGAGTCATGTCGAATTTTATTGTTGCACTAACAACATGTCCAATGAAGAACTCTGAAGAGTTGGCTCGAACTTTGGTTGAGAAGCGAGTATGTGCTTGTGTTAACATTATCCCCAAATTAACCAGTATCTATCATTGGAAGGATGAGATTGTTGTGGATAATGAAGCACTGCTAATTATGAAAACAAAAGAAACCCACACCTCAGCCCTTTGGGAGACTATTAAGAAGAACCATCCCTATGAGGTTCCGGAATATGTTGTACTCCCAATCCACTGGGGTTCTCAAGATTACCTAGACTGGATATCAGACAATGTCAAGAGCGTGTAAATCGGTCATCTAGGCAATGTCCGCTCTACGCGCTGCGTAGCCTAAGGACTCGTTGAAGTATTTGCCAACAATTGCACACATTGCAGGGCCAACAATATAGTTGATCTCCCCAGGCAACAGCTCCTTCAGATTTGTCTTGGAGGTTAACTTGCCCTTTCTCTTTAGAATACTGATCTCTCGATCAACCGTGGACTTTGCCTTGTCCCATGACATAGGTTCTACACCCCTACCCTCACCAATCAACCCCTCTTTGATTTCAAAGAGACTTCGCATGATGAATATCGAAAGGTTATCCATGTCTGAGGCGTCTTTGATGAAGTTGGTGCCGTGCTGCGAGCATTTAGCATCCTTTGATACATCACCACAGGCAGTGCAAATCTTCCGTCCCCTGTTTGTTTTGACATAGTATGCAAGCAGATTGGCACATTTAGTGGTATCATTCGGAGTCCACTCGAGTCCTTTAGTTCCCACACGACTAATTGCACGAAAGACCGTTCGAGCCTTGTTGTGAAGGTACATCAATACGTCAATACCATCCTTCTTCTCCTCAATCCTGCGTTTCTCCTTCTGTTTGGTTTCGAAGGCAAATTCTTCCTTGGCTAGTTTTTCAAGACGTTCTTGTTTCAGGAATCGCTGCATGATATCAAAGGCTATGGCATAGTTGTCAAACTCCAAACTAGACATATCCAACGGTTTATCGACTATGCCTTCAAAGACGGGGCTTGTTGAAGTTTCAAGATCCTTACCAGCAGCCATCATGTCCTTGTTTGAGAGACGAGCATGCATCCATGTGCAGATTGTTTTGGCATCCAGTTCAGGATATAGAACTTTCATCTCATAGATTCTCATTGAAACCAGGTCAATCAATATCTCTTCACGGAGGAATTGCAATACCAAGTCAGTGTTTTCATAGATGCTCTTAAGGAGCGCCTTGATTCGAAGAAGGTCTTGTTTCGATCGGATGTAGGATTCAACGACACGTGTCAGATTGGTTAGGATTCCAATCGTGAAGT
Source organism: Candidatus Thorarchaeota archaeon (assembly GCA_050124975.1). Taxonomy (GTDB): domain Archaea; phylum Asgardarchaeota; class Thorarchaeia; order Thorarchaeales; family Thorarchaeaceae; genus SMTZ1-45. Next base: position 10,536 of record JASFEF010000034.1, read on the forward strand.
GCCAGATGAAATCAAGTCTAAGACTCAGAACGGTCTCCTCTTCGGTCCTCTGTTGACTGAAGTCCCGAGCTGAGGAGATACCAAGTGAGCTCAACTCACCGCTTTGGACCTGTTCTCGGGTCTTGAGAAGTCTGGTTACTTCCTCAGGTGGTGGAACCCTCATCTTCTTCTTGAGAGCCTCGAGAACCTCTATCTCAATCCCGTAAAGCTTCGAACGGTCCTTTGCGAACATATCTACACTGATCTTATCAAGCTCAAGAGCTCGAAGTCCCTTTGATCGGAGCATTCCCTTGACAGGTCCATCTAGAGTTCTTTCCATCTTTTCTAGAGTCTTGAGAGACCGCTCAAGCATCTCTAGCTCCTCTTTGCTGACCTCTGGTTGTGATGGGTCTGAAATGGTTTCAGCTGTCAATGATTTCAGACCTGGTCCAATCGCTGATGGGTCACTTATTCCCTTCCTCCGCAGCTGGGCTCTTATGTCATCAACACTGACATTGAGAAAACTGGATATAGTATCAAGTACACGGTCTGGGTCGGATTCAAGAATTTCTGCGGCTTTGCCTGTTACAATTTGTCCCATGCGAGTTTCATAACCCTCCAATGTGGTGGGATTATCAAACTCTTCCTCAAGAGCCTCCAACATTGCCAATCTTATCTCATGGGCATACCTGAGACCTTTGAGTTCACCAGCAGGTTTGCAGAATCTTTCAGATATAGCTGTGGCAATTGAATCCCAACCCTTTGCAGGAATGAGAGCATCAGTTAGTCGCCCTTGAGCATATTCCACACGTCCAAGAATGCTATCTAAAGCCAGTCTCAGAATCGTTGTTTCTGGAACCTCTGATGGATGCTCTCTTAGTAGTTCATCTCTAAGGGAGAGCGCGCTCTCCTTCAGTCCAGAGGCTTTAACATACAGATCATTTCGCCATTTTTCCCCCCATCCTGTAACTTCAAGAATAAGGTCGATATCATGATTAGGAGTATAATCTGCATGGATTTTACCTAGTGCATTCCTGGTTGAATCAATTATCTTCCCCTTTAGGTCCTGAGATGGACTTGTTCCTGTCAATTCGTCAATTAGCTGTATCGTTAGCTCACTAGCTATTTTTGCTACATCGATCTCTTGACGTTGTTTGTCTGCAAACAACTGTCTAATCTCTAGCTCAAGTTGACGTCGCTCCTCTTCTCCCAGCTCATCCTTCATTTCGCTACCAGCACCAGGTTCCTCAGAAGGAGTGAGAAGCCGCACTCCCTGATAGCTATGCAAGTAAAATGCAGCAAAGAATGAAAAGACATCTTCCAGGGGTTGAGTTTCCTTGAGAAGTTCGTGGAACAGCTGTCGGTCTCTTGTACTTCGCATGTGTGACGCCAAGGACTCTCTGAGAAGAATCTCCTTTCCAGCTTCACTCATTTGACGCGTCTTTAATACCCAAGAGCTTGCCATCATCTATCACCTCAAGAAAGTGTTCCCGACTGTAACAGTCAACTCATCTGCACGGTGTTCAAATGTCACAAGATACAGTAATCCATCCTCTTTGGGATCTCGAAGGAACATGCGAGCAACTCGTGGGAGTAGTTTACCAAGTCCTCTGACCTTCGAACTCATGAGATACTCGACGAATTCATCGCCAATATCGAGTCCAATCATTGAAGCAGCTCCAATGCCCTCTGCTTGAAGTCGAAGAACCCTCTTTGCAAATGTAGCCTCCATGTCTTTCTCACGTTCTTTCAGATGGTCAAGCCGGCTCTGAAGTAGATCTCGTAATTCAATGAAGTACTTCAGTGAAGGGTCAGGATCAGGCTTCGGGGGATGTTGTTTTTCTTCCTTGACAGGATACTTTGTCCTAATTTCATGAAGCTCTGCATCAATGGGAAGGGGTTTTACTGGTTCAATGGGAGCTGGTGAATATGGCGGAGGGGTTGGTATTGGTGTAGGTGCAGTTGGGTCAGCCTCCGCTGCTGCAGCAGCTTCTTTGGCTGCTGCTTCTGCTTCAGCTTGAGCAGCTTTGTGACGCTCAAGTTTCTCCAGATATTCTCTCATTGCACCTTCATACTCACGCATACGGGCTTCATGTTGTCGAGTCTTCTCAGTGAGTAGTTCCTCGCGCTTTGTATTATGGGCACGAATAGCATCATTCTCTTCATCAATTACGCGACACTCGTTCTCCCATTCCTGTACTCGTGCCATGTATTCTTGTTCTCTTTGATCAGCTTCAAACTTGGCACGGTCGACCATTGCACTGGGCGTGACTGTTTCGCCTACAATCTCGTGTATAGAGTTCAATATTGTGAGGAGTGCTTGCGGGTTTGTCATGGAATCATCCAAGGCGGTCTTGAAGTTCTCGACCCATTCCAAGGCTTCCTTTCTCCACTCATCAGGTCGTTCACCAGCACCTTCGACAGCAGCCTCAAGCTCGCTTGCGAGATTAGTCTGTTCTGACAACATCTTGTCAATGATACGACGAATAAGGGGTTTGGAGAGTAAAGTATCAGCAACATCAGGGATGATATCTGACACAAGATCTTGAAAGTCATCAAGGAGTATCATCAGAGCCTTTCCATGCTGAGACAGTTCCTCGGATTCAGGAACTGAATACTTCTGCTTGATATCTTTCCTAGCAATCTCAGCGACATTCTCAAACCCGATAAGACTCCAGATGTCAGTCGTCTTGAATGATTCAATCAGTTTCCGAGTGACAACATCCATGAGCTGTTTGAAATCCGAATACTTGGCCCCCTCAAATTCCTCCTTTGCGAAGGTCGCATTGAGTTGCGCCTGTACTTCAGCATAGAAGAGGTCGAATAATGCGAGATCAGTTGACTCAAGATTATCGTGAAGAGTTTCCTTCTTAAAATCTTGAAGAGCTGTGAAGAAGGCCTTCTTCGCTGCGTTTGTTACTAGGTACTGATTCAACTCCTTAGAGAAGTACTGTGCCACCCTCTTGGCGTAGGCAATACCATATCTCATAGTGCCCTTGAGTTCCCAGGCTTTAATTTCCCCAGACCCGGCAAACTCCTGGGCTACTGAATTCATAATTCGCTCTACAATATCCAAAGCAAGAGTGTTTGTAATCCCCGAGGAAACGTCACTGTGCACAGAAACTGCAGAGGATAATGAACTTTTATGATTCTCAATTGTGAGCAATTTACCTGAACTAAGGTGATCCTCAACAATATGCTCAAGAGTATTAACTGAAACTTCAAGATTCTTCACGAACTCATCAATACGAGGTTTCATAGGATCGATATCAACTAGAGAAACTTCGCTCTGACCAAGAAACTCTTTGAGAGCATTTGCTACTCCTTTTACTATCTCAGATTCCTCTAGAGCATATGCATAGTAGTTCAATTCACTCAAAAGAGCCTGACCGGTTTCAGGAACTACTTTGGTTAATGTTTCAATGGCACTTGGAGTTAAAACACGTCGTTTGAAATGAGCAACAAGTCTGTCATCTGACTCACTGGGAAGTTTGAAGTCCAGACTCTTGCGTTCAATAATCTTCATACCAGGAGGCAGTGTAGTAAAGTCATCAGTGACAGTCATCTTGGCGATTAGGTCTACGTCAACATGTTCTGGCTTTACTTGAAGAGAGTCCCAGGAACCTTGGAACCGTCGATCGAGCATGTCTACAAAGAGGACACTATTGAGTCGGTCAGCGAAGTTTGTCATGACTGTTAGACCTTCCAGCTCATAGTTCAGCTCGTTGTTAATCACAGCACTCTCAATGTCAGCAATCTTCTTAGAGAGGACCTTCATGTAATCATCAATCTTGAATGGGTCGACAACTCCCTTTTCCCAACTCAATACACAAACATGAGAACCCACTCCACCCTCAACTCCGCCAGCTACCACAAGCTGTTCTGGCAAAACATCAGGACCTGGAGTACGATCAAGGTCCCACTCTATTGAGAGAAGCTCAAGCCCTTCAGATGTCATGAGTGTGTCACGAATCGCGAAAATCAAAGGCACAATATTCATCGAAACAGTTCCAGAATGCTGTTCCAACATACTTCCAGCACCAATCGCACTTCCAATAGGGTAACCAAGTCCTGTAGATGATCCTAGTACAGATGCAGAGGCCATTCGAATAGCCTCAACTGTGCTAGGCGCTTGCGCGTCTCTTCGATCAGACATTGTAGACTCTCCTTTTCGAACAAGAATGTCGCGAATGTATGAGTACCATTATGCCATCTTTTGAATCTAGCTCGGGCAGCTATCACACTCTGGTCCAGACACCATTACCAAGCTCACGGACTAATCCAGCTTCCTTCAAACCTATTAGAGTGACATGGATTGTTGTTGTTAGTAATGCGTTATAGCTCTGTGGAATAGGAACACTCCGTGCCTGTTTAATATCAAAAACAAACTGCTCTATGTCTGCATCACCCCGAGCTCTCAACAGGGTGAGTAAAGTGTCTTGGAGGTGAACTACCCCATCACGTACAGCTTCAAACTGGAGTCGGGCATCTGAAAAGAGATGGGGTGTATCATGTGATGGAAAGATGTGATCAGCTCCTAGTTTGGATAAAGTATCCAGAGCTGCTAGTTTTGCTACTATACTCCCAGTGATGTCAACATAGAACTTACGTGGGTCATTTGGAAAGTTATTAACCTCATCCCCAGAAAACAGTGCTTTACGTGTGAGGTCATAAAAAACACAGTGTCCTGCAGAGTGACCACCTGTGTGAATTACTTTGAGCGTGGTTTCTCCTACCGAGATGTTCTGCCCATGTGTGATTATCGCATCAGTTTCTATTCCGCGGTAGTTAACTCTGAGAGGCCCCTTATCGAGCTTCATCGAAAATCTCTCGGCACGGTCCATTATGAGACGTTCATTCAGGAATTTTGCCGGAGTCTGGAGAAGCTCTTCATCATCCTTGTGAATCATCACAGGCGCACCGGTCGACTTCTTGAGTCGTCCTGCACCAGCAGCATGATCTGGATGTCCATGAGTGCATAGAATCCCTACGAGATCGTTCTTGGGGTCAAGTCCGAGGTTCTTGATCGCCTTCTCGAGGAGGTCTCCAGGATCACCTGCAGTTCCAGGGTCAATGACAAGAACCTCACTTTCGTCAACTATCAGGTAGCTGGCAACGAATCCAAACTCACCTGCAAATTTACCTCGCACAACGTGAATTCCAGGAACAATCTCAGATGATGCCATTGGTCTGGTTGAAGATGTTCCTCTAACACTTATGATAATATCGTCTATGGCTGGGTTTAGATGACAAACACTAAATCTAGCTGCATGGTTAGGCAAACCTCCGAGGAAATTTGATGAAAGGTGTATATGTACTCATCATCAAGGTGAAACAACCAACAGATGTCAAGATTAGGTCACTAGGCGTGGTGGGTTTTGCGCCAGGCACATGGGTGTATGTTGGTTCAGCAATGGGTGCTGGTTCAACGAGCCTTGAGAATCGACTAGGCAGACACTTTCGAAAAGAGAAGACTATCCATTGGCACATCGACCATCTCTTGGACAAAGACACGGAGATTGTAAAGGCCATCTGGGCACAGAGCATGAACCATCTTGAATGTGAAGTGGCACACTCCCTAGCTTCGAATAATGCTTTTGAATCAGGACCAAAGGGGTTCGGTGCATCCGATTGTAAGAGTGGATGCATTGCTCATATCTTCGTGCATCAAGATGCAAAATTGGTTGATGATGTTCTGACATCCGTCTTTGTTGGATTAGGTTTGCAGCCTCAAGTGACTCTGGATGGAGTATTGTGAAAACAAGCTCCTGAGCAGCAAGTATTAAATGCGCCCAATTAGCAACTGTCAATAAGAGGAGGAAACCCAGAGTGCCGGATTGGAGAATCATTTTCCAAGACTTGAAAACAACAGGACAAACATTCACTGTGTACCTTAGATATCAACAAAAGGACACACTTGCAAAGATTCCAAACGTCAAGGTGCAAGAGGTCTTTGATGACTATGTAAAGCTAGAGAATCCTAGTGGTTATGGGGTTCTTGGTTACGAGGATATTCTCTACGTTTCGATTCCAAGACAATCCCAGGTTAGACCAATGCAGTGAGGACACATTATAGTCCCGTACGGCTAAGGTTTAATTGGCAAATTCAGGTTTCTTACTGATATAGACCAAACAAAAGTTGGTGCAAATTGCAGTGTCATCACTAGTATACATTCCAATAGAAAACGAGCGTGTCCTTAGCCAACATCAGGAGTATATCCTTACCAACTATCGATGGATACAATTTGACCGAGGATCCCGAACCAGTGCAAGTCTCCCGCTGCATATCATAAAGGAGTACAAATTGACGCCTAACTCTGCGATGTGTAAGGTTGTGAATGGAATTGTGAACCTTGTGGGAGCATTACCTAGAAAGGAGGAGCTACGTGCAGCCCTCGGATTACGGGAGTTCGATAATCTTCGAGCTGGGGACCAGAGAAAAATCTGTGAAGTAAGTGGAGTACCATTTGTACATCCAGATCACCCCTATAATAGATGGATTTCAATCGGATTCCACAGACCTTTTTCAAGACACTTCTATCAGACCTTTGCATGGCTAAAAGGTGAGGAAGTATTTACTTATCACCCAGGAAGCTTCATACTCACAAACTACCGTCTGTATCAGTATGATCAAAGAGACAAGAAGATGTTCATCTTTCCAATGTACATGGTCGAAACCTTCGAAGCAAGACGTAGTGAGCTCAAGATAAAAGCGACATCGGGCAAGTTCAAGATAAAGGGGAGAGTGCCCCGGCAGGACCATCTTGTTAATGTTTGGCAGACACGAGCCTGGAGTTCAATCTCGAAGGAACATCTCGATTGGCTAGTTCGACCATACAGCTACATAACACCTCACCATCCACTGTCACAATATATTGTCAGTGACTCTGCAACAGTAACTCCCACTCCTGTTGCTCAAGAAACAACTCAGGAGATGCAGACTGCGGCTGGGAATGGTGGGAGAGGCACAGTCTTTGTCAAACCAGTCATCAAGGACAGATGTACAAATTGCTCCGCTCCAATGTCATGGGAGCAGATTGATTGGACTGGACCAGATCAGTACGCATGCCCTTCGTGTGGACACCCTCATAGAGTCGACTATGTTAGAATGTAGAACTCTTTAGGAGTGGGCTTTAGTCCACTCCAATGATAGTCTTTTGATTGTCTTTTCTGTTGGTAGACCTGTTTCTAGATCCCATCCTCGGAGTCTATAGTAGTCATCGAGCATCGGATCAAGATCTACTGTCTGACCCTTTCCTGGGCCCTCTGGCATTGGCTCTTTGGTGAACCTGTCTGGGAGATTATCGTCCTTGCGGGTGATGCCTTCGCGACTGTTGAAGAGACGTTTCAATGTGATTTGACGTTCTGCAATCTCAATAAGGTTCTCAACCTTGCCCAGATACTTCTCACCTGTTGCAAGAGGTAGCATCTCTGCAAAGTCCTCCATCCAGAATATCGGAGGCCATGACACCGAATACCAACAGACAATCAAAGTATCGCGGATACTATACGAGTTCTCACTCTCGAAGACCGCGTTTGCCTTGTGTTTCTCTGTGTAGGGATCAATGATCTCAGGGAGTTTGTCAGCACCCCATCTTTTTGCTGCAACATCCTCATAACCAAGTTGGTCGACGACGACCAAGCTTCTGAGATGGTCAGCGCCCCTAGCGCCAGTGGCATGTCCAAGTCCTATACTCCGATGTGTTCGACCGTCCTGACCAGAAACCTCCATTCCTTTGACATGAATAGCAAACTTTTCAGAGCCCTTCCCGATTGAGTCTGCAGCCCTCTTGCTACCCTCAGCAAGTAAATCTCCAAATCCATCACGCTCTGCAATCATTTGTAGGAGGCGAATGGCCTGTTCTCTATCACCCCATTCAAGCTTGAGGCCGCCTGTGTCTTTCTCCGTAATCATACCATTCTCAAAAGCTTCCATGGCAAAGGCAATAGTCAGTCCTGCAGATATGATATCCATCCCATATCGATTGCAAATCTGATTAGCCTTCAGAGTGGTTGCATAGTCATCAATGCCTAATGAGCTACCAAATGCCATTAAACCCTCATATTCAGGACCCTCCTCCAAAGTTCCGGCGAAGGGACCAGTTCGGACATAGTTGAGCTTCTTACACCCAAGACTACATCCAAAACAGGCTCTGTCAGAAACAGTGAATCTTGGTCTAATGTAGTCACCAGTCAACTTCTCGTAACCAGGGAAGACTCCTGTTCGATGATTATAGGTTGGTAGTTCACCAATCTCCTGTTTGACTGCAATTAAAACCCAAGTCCCCCACTTACCCATCTCTTGTGCTTGAGGATTCTTGCGTACGCGCATGTGGGCTTTCTTTGCAAGCTCGAAGAAACCTGCGTGGTCATGAACATCTACACCGCCATGGCCACGAATCGCGATTGCCTTCACGTTCTTTGAGCCAAGGACTGCACCCATTCCAGTGCGACCAGCGGCTCGAGCATGGTTCACCATCACTGCAGAGAAACGTACCAGACGTTCACCAGAAGGACCAATTGCTGCAACCTGAATGTCAGGATCATGGTGTGCTTTTTTGATATTGATAGTTGTCTGGTCAGTGGTTGTCCCCCACAACTCGGATGCATCACGAAGTTCCAGATGTGAGTCTTCTATGTGGATGTAGACTGGACTCTCTGCCTTCCCTTCCACAACAAGTAGGTCGTATCCAGCATATTTTAGCTCCGGACCTAAGAAACCACCAACATGGCTTTCTCCCCAGATGCCAGTAAGTGGAGCTTTTGAGATGAGGACAGTCCTTCCGCTCATTGGCCACATCGTTCCTGTGATAGGTCCAGTGGCTAGTATGAGTTTGTTACCCTCTCCTAGGGGTTCAGTACCAGCAGGCACTTCCTCATAGAGAATCTTTGCACCGAATCCGTCACCACCAATATAGTTCTTTATCCATTCCTTGGGAAGTGGGTCCACGTTGAACTTATTGTCGGTCAGGTTGACACGTAGTATCTTACCCTTGTGACCTCCAGAAGTCATTCTATTCAGCTCCACTCGACTCTTTGGCGGTTCTATCAATCTCTCTTAGATAGCTGGATATCTTGCTATGACGATCAATAGAGGGTACAACGGAAACGTCAGCATAAGTAATAGCGCCAGTTGGACACACCTTAGCGCACTCAGGGTCACCACCACAATGGTCGCACTTCAGTATCTTCATTCTATTCGTGTCAAGCAGAATCACTCCATTAACACAAGCTCCTACACAGGATTTGCAGAGTATGCATTTGTTTTCTTCAAGATAGGTCATCTTAGAGATAGGATCTCGACGAATCGCAAAGACAGGGCATACATCAACACATGGCGCCGTTTCGCAGGGACCACATACATTAGGTAGGTCAAGTCCAAGATCATCATATCGGACAATCTTCAACCTAGCAAGGCTTGGTTGGAATCGACCTTCATTCTTAGCAGTGCATGCTAGTTCACATATTCGGCAACCAGTGCATTTTGTGAAGTCAACGACCAGATGTGATGGCAGGTAAACCACCTCGACACTGTGTCATTCATACAACTCCACACTAAAATGC
>JASFEF010000035.1:0-20036 GCA_050124975.1 Candidatus Thorarchaeota archaeon
GCGTGGTGTTAGGACAGCTCGTCTGATTGGCGATGTTCAAGTGAGGATCACCGAAGATGAAGTCTTCATCAGTGGAATCGACATTGAACATGTGTCACAGAGTGCAGCCAATATACAACAAGCCTGCAAAATTCGTGACAAAGACCGTAGAGTGTTCCTTGATGGAATCTATGTCATCAGGAAGACGAAAGGCGAGGAAACAAAGTCAATAGTATAGGAGAGGCAATGATATGTCAAAGAAGCCCGAACTGAAAGACTTGCCCAGAGTGGGACCAAAACTAGAGGAGAAGCTCAGAGCAGCTGGTATCAAAACAGTGCAAAACATGTCCCGCGCAAAGGCTGACAAACTTGCCGAGAAGGTTGAGGGGCTCAGTGAGAATGGTGCTGCTAAGCTGATTGAAGCTGCGCAAGGTATGATCCCGGATGTTGCTCCAAAGAGGAAAGCCGCGCCTAAGAAGGCTGAGGCAAAGCCTGAGAAGAAGAAAGCGGCTCCCAAGAAGAAGAAAGCTGCTCCTAAGAAGAAACCAAAGAAAGCCGCACGTAGGAAGAAGCCAAAGGTCGAGGTACCACTGAGAGTACAGAATACGGACCAGCGACTTCTGAAGATTGCACAACAGAAGAAGAAGCACAAACCCAAGTTCCGCCATGAACAGGCTCACAGGTGGATTCGCGTGAGTGATTCTTGGCGAAAAGTCAGAGGGATCGATAGTGCAACTCGTGAGAAGCGAAAGGGACGCATTGCTATGGTTTCTTCAGGATATCGTACACCAAAGGCTGTGAGAAACCTGCATCCATCACTGTACGTAGAGGTCAGAGTTCACAGAGCATCGGAGCTAGAAGAACTAGACCCAGATGTGCACGCAGTCCGGATCGCGGCTACTGTGGGATTCAGAAAGCGACAGGAAATCATGGCTGCTGCAGATGCGAAACTGTTGAGAGTTCTTAACCCTGGACGGGGTGAGGAAATTGAAGAGGAAGACCTCTTCACAGATCTTGACTTGGAGGAGGACTAGAAATGAAACTCACCACTCAGAAGAGACTTGCTGCAGATGTTATGAAATGCGGTCAGACCCGTGTCTGGATGGACCCCGATTTCGAGGATGAAATTAGTCTAGCTATTACTAGGGATGACATCCGACGCTTAGTTGATGAAGGTGCTATTCAGAAGAAACCAGTCCGTGGTGTCAGTCGAGGTCGTGCTCGATACATACTTCGCCAGAAACGAAAAGGACAGAGATCTGGTCCTGGTAGGAAGAAAGGAAAAACAACATCCAAGTTGAGCAGTAAGGACCGATGGATGATGAAGATTCGACCGATGCGGAAGGAGCTTCGTAAGCTTCGAGATGAGGGGAAGATTACTCCAAGAGTCTACAGAGAACTGTATCTGAAGGCGAAGGGTAATGCATTCCGAAACACTGCGCATCTCAGAACATACATTTCAGAACGGAGGCTGTCCAAATAATGGCACAGGGACCAACATTCAGAGTTAAGTTCCGACGAAGGAGAGAAGGAAAGACCAACTACTATCGCCGTAGACGGTTGTTACTCTCCAAACTTCCAAGACTCGTAGTGAGAAAGACAAACACAAATACGATAGTCCAACTAGTCAACGCTAGTGTTGTGGGTGATACTACGGTAGCTTCTGCAATCTCAACGGAACTTGGAAATCATGGCTGGACAGCTGGAACAGGAAACATACCTGCAGCATATCTCACTGGGTTCCTAGCCGGTTTGAGGGCTAAGAACCGCGGTGTAAAAGAAGCCATCCTTGATGTAGGACTAAATCCACCAGTCAAGGGATCCAGAGTATATGCGGCATTGAAAGGTGCAATTGATGCAGGACTTGATGTGCCCCATAATCAAGAAGTTCTTCCTGATGAGTCAAGAATCTCTGGGGAACACATTGTGGCTGCGTACAACCACTTTGGTGACAAATCAAACATGTTCAGTCTGTTAGGAAAGAAAAAGACAACCATCACGACTATTCCAAAGAAGGTCAAGGCTGTCAAGAAAGCCCTTGAGGAAATCCCCGCTGCGCAACTGAAAAAACCAAAGAAACGGAAAGCACCTGCAAAGAAAGCAGCGGTGAAACCGAAAGCAAAGCCAAAGAAAGAGAAACCCTCTGTCAAACCTCCACGAGCTGTGCCTCATAAACCAAAACCGAAGAAACTGATTGCCAGAGGGAAGGGCAAGAAAGGCAAGAGAGGTAAGAAATAGGGGATGATATGTGATGAGTAGACAGAGAAGACGAAGACAGCCTCGCCAAGACATCAATCCACTAGATGATTGGGTTCCCAAAACGAAGCTTGGTAGGCTGGTGAAAGAAGGACATATCAACTCAATAGATGATATCATGCAAAACAACTACAGAATCAGAGAACCTGAGATTGTCGATGCGTTATTTCCAGAGCTTCGACAAGAAGTTGTGGATGTGACTCTTGTACAGCGTCAATCTGACAGTGGTCAGCAGAAGAGTTTCAGAATAACAGTAGTTGTCGGTAATGGTGAAGGTGTTCTTGGAATTGGTGTAGGAAAAGCTCCCGAGTTTGTTCCTGCAGTACGTGCAGCGGAAGCAAGAGCTAAGTTGAATATCACAATGTTCCGAAGGGGCTGTGGTTCCTGGGAATGTAGATGTCACGATCCGCATAGCATCCCATTCCAAGTAAAAGGGTCATCAGGTTCAGTTTCAGTCACTCTTAGACCAGCACCAAAGGGGACTGGTCTTGTCACTGCGGATGTCGGCAAGATTGTCCTGAGAATTGCAGGATTGCATGATGTCTGGTCAATCACCAAGGGAAGATCTAGAACCTCATCTAACTTCGCCAAGGCCTTCGTAGATGCCTTAACTCAAACATATCGAATGTTACCACCACAGGAGTGGGGTACAACAGGAGTTGCTGAGATATGAGTGAGGCAGAAAAGATTGTACTGGCCATTCGTGTAAGAGGTCAGGTCAGAGTAAGACCTCAGATTGAGGACACACTGGACAAGCTTCTACTTGGACGACTTCATCAAGCAAGGATAATGAAGGTCACACCAAGTCTGCAAGGTATGATAACAAAAGCCAAGGACTACATCACTTGGGGAGAGGTTTCTGAGGATGTTATTGAGAAACTTCTTACAAAGAGAGGTCGTTTGCCAGGAAATGGTAGACTGACTGATAACTATGTGAAGAAGAACTCCAAGTACACTGGCATCAAAGCCCTCGCCAAGGCAATTGCATCTGGGAAAGCATCTGTTAAAGATGTGGAGGGACTAAAACCAGTATTCAGACTGACTCCGCCCTCAAAAGGTTTCAAGGGTAAGAAGTACCTTGGTGTTGGAATGGGCGGAATAACTGGGTATCGTGGAGAAGATATTAACAGTCTTGCTCTACGTATGATATGAGGTGAAAGTAATGTCGTGGGACGACCGAGATGATGAAACACGGAGAAAACTCCGACGTTGGTTTGGTGATTTCCTACCTGACGAACTATTCCATCAAATCGAAGAGATGATGAATAGGATGATGAATGAGATGAACCAAGGCACACTGTTTGACGGTGAAGCCTTCGAAGAGATGCTCAGAAATCCGGAGGGAACAAATCCCTTTGTTTTCGGATTCTCTATGAAAGTTGGTCCTGACGGTAAGCCTATCATCCAACGTTTTGGGAATCCACCGATGGATGAGGGCACTGAAATGACTCCAAGTCTGGAGCCTCTTGTAGATGTTGTCGAAGAGGATGACGAGATAATCGTTGTCGCAGAAGTACCGGGCGTGGAGAAGGAAGAGATCAAAGTTCGAATCAAGGGAACAGCCCTAACAATTCATGCAGATAACCCCCATAGGCCATATCACAAGGTCATCGAGCTACCCTCCAGAGTACAGAAGGAGGACGCAAAATCGGCGATTCGAAATGGCGTACTTGAGGTGCGACTGAAAAAGGCATAGAACGGAGTGTTTGAAATGCAGAGACGACGATCAAAGAAGATCAACAAAATGAGAGGACGCCGAGCTGCCGGGTATGGCTTCAGTGCAGGTCATCGAGCTTCTGGACAAAGAGGTGGTAAGGGAATGGCTGGATCCAAGAAACATCACTATATCAAAGTGATGCAGGAGAATCCCAGGTATTTCGGAAAGTGGGGTTTTAAGAGACCCCAGAAAGTCATCGAAGATCTCGTTGTCCTCAATATTGGGGACATCGATGAGGCTGCAGACAGACTTGTTGAACAGGGTGTTGCCACAAAGACTGGCAAGAAATACAACATCGACGTTTCCAAACTTGGGATTGATAGAATCCTGGGTTCTGGCAAAGTGACGCGAAAGTTGAATCTTGTCGGAGTAAAAGCAATCACTCCAAGAGCCAGAGAGAAAGTGACTGGTGTTGGAGGTACTATTGACCTTCCTGAGGAATAGTCCGGTCTGGGAGAAACCACTAGCTTTAAAGGTTGAGTCAAATTGGAACCAAAAAACCCCTGCAGGAGGCAAATGTGAATGACCAGTAGGTTCCTCAAAGCATTATCCCCCTTCGTTCGGATAATGCCTGAAGTCAAAGCACCTGACAGAGAGGTTTCGTTTCGTGAGAAGTTCGTCTGGACGGCGCTCATTCTCATCCTCTTCCTCATCATGTCCCACATGCCACTTTATGGTGTGGACAAGGGAGTAGGAACTGACTATCTCTGGGCAATGCGAGTTATTCTTGCTAGCACTCGTGGTACCTTGATGGAGCTCGGAATTGGTCCTATTGTCACTGCAGGCCTGGTCATGCAGCTACTTTCAGGCTCAAAGATCATCAACGTAGACTTCGGAGACCCAGAGGACAGAGCTCTGTTTACCGGAGGTCAGAAAGTCATCGCGATGTTTATGACAGCATTCCAAGCAATCGCCTATATCCTGGGAGCAGCTTATGGTGAACTAGACCCTACTTCAGCAGTTCTCGTCTTCCTTCAGTTGTTCATGTCGGGAATCATTGTCATCCTGATGGATGAACTTGTGCAGAAGGGATGGGGTCTCGGTTCTGGTGTGTCACTCTTCATCATGACCAATGTTGCAGGTCAAGTGATGTACAACTCTCTCAACTTCATCGACACTGAGGTTGCAGTCCCACCAGGCTATGTGCCTCCAGAAGGAATATCTGGCACCAACCTTCCAAAGGGCATCATCGCAGCCTTGGTTGGCAACCTTCTAAGATGGTTTGGAATTGGAACTGCACAAGGCAATGCAGTGGAACTAAGTTGGTTCCTAGTCAGGAATGGATACGATCCGAGTGTGTTATCACTGATTGTCACGTTCATCATCTTCTTCTTTATAATATGGATGGAGTCAGTCCGAGTGGAGATTCCTCTCCAATATGCAAAGTATCGAGGGATGAAAGCCCGATATCCGATCAAACTCCTCTACACCTCAAACATCCCTGTCATCCTGGCTCAGGCACTCTACGCAAACATCCTGTTCTTCGGACAAATCATTGCGGGAGCGTTCAACCCTGAAGGAAATAATCCATTCTTGAGTTGGTTAGGTGTCTTTGAACGGGAAGAAGAAACAGGGCGTATGATTGCTATTAGTGGGCTATCAAAGTACATCACCCCGCCGCAAGGCATCTTCCGTCTCCTAGAGGAAGGCATGGAAGCGTGGGTGCATATTTTCATCTATGCGTCCCTGATGATTATACTCTGTTGGGGCTTCAGTAAGATATGGGTCGACATCTCAGGCATTGCCCCAAGAGATGTATCGAGACAGCTGCTCAATTCGGGATACATTGTTCCTGGGTTCAGGACCAGTGAGAAGGTCCTTGAGAGACTCCTTGAGCGCTACATCCCCATTGTAGCAGGACTCGGAGGTTTCCTAGTTGGAGTACTCGCAGCTGCAGCAGACATCATGGGAGCACTTGCTAGTGGTACAGGTATCTTGCTGATGGTGTCAATCATCAAACAGTACTACGAGCAGATAGCAAAAGAACAGCTTGCAGGAATGGGTGGCGAAGGAGTCGCGGGACTCTTAGGTATAATCTAGAGAATGGTCTGAAGGAGTCGTTTATCCCCTTCAGGACTTCTTTTTCTGCACCAAAACTATGATAGTTAGTACCATAGTCCCAATCCCTGCTCCTGCAAAAAGTGAGATAGCTAGACTTGGATCCCAGGGAGGTTCTGTTGGCACAGGGGTGGTTGTTGGAGAAGTTGTATGTGGAGATGTAGCCACCAAAATTGTGATGTCGGATGTGCTGATGAACATTAGATTTGGATTATCTAGTTGGACCAAAGAGTACTCATCGTATAGTAGTGTGACTTTCGTAGGAGTGCATGTTGTAAAACTATAATCGGTTAGAGTGACCTGTGTGGTGCCATTAAGCTGAACATCAGTGAAAATGATGTTCTGAACTGATACATATCGTTCTCCTTTCCAGTCCATCAAAATTGTAGTTGTTTCTACATCAATAGTGAAGTTCTGTAGATATCTGCGAACGTGAAGGTCTTCGTTGAAATCCTCAATGACGATTGTAAGACTGCTCGCTGTGCTGTTGAATTCGGCAGACTGGAAAGAATAATCAGGGAGGTATCCGTTGTCAAACATGGGAACGAAGAACCAATCCAATTCTGTGTTGAGCTGGTCTTCGAAAGCTGTTTGTAAATCTTGTAGGAATGCAATTCTATAGCTGTATCGTGAAAAGAACAGCCTGAGTGCATCAAGATAATCCTCGGTACCAATTATCTGGCGAAGTTTCTCTAGTACAACCGGTGTCTTTGTATAAGCTGTGAAGTAGTAAGTTGATGCGTTATCATAGATTGACTGATTGATTAATGCAGGATAGTGCATCTTAACGAAAAAGAAGTCGTCATCCTTCATCGGCCACTCCAAATTGTAGAATTCCGAGTAGTAGTAGACAGACCACACTGTGAGACCTTCGTCTAGAAAGCCAACATCTACCTCATCATTTCCGACCAAATGATACCACCATTGATGAGCAACCTCATGTGCTATCACGGCATCAAGGGTGTCGGCTGAGATCTGACTAGCTTGATATCGGTCATTTATGATGTTTGAGAGGTAGACTTGACAGGGATATTCCATCCCATAATAAAAACCATAGTCCTCAACAATATTCAATGTAGTGTATGGATATGGTCCAAAGGTGTCATTGAAGAGAGCGAGAGCTCGAACACCCCAATCAAGACCATTTGTACTCCAGAGACTGGTGGATTCTGGTAGATAGTATGAAGACACATTGACTCCTTGATAGATTTGAGATTCAATGATATAGTAACGGGAGGCACAGAATGTGATTTCTCTAACTGGATGTGATGGAGTGTAACGATACGTTGTGTCTGTGGCTCCAACATTTGTTTCGAGTAGTTCGCCTGTGGCGGCAACTTTCATGTCAGATGGGAGTGTCAGATTGAACGAATAGTATGCCATATCCAGATAGAAGGGGTCTCCAGTATCCAAATAGGGGTCAGTGTTCCAACCATCATATTCGTCATAAACACAAGGGATAGGATACGCACTTGCAAACTCGAATATCTTTGAGCTGCTTCCATCAGACCCACTAACACCTGCGCGGTCTGGGGAATCAGTTGGAAGGACTGATTCAAAGACAATCTCAAGGGTGACCGATGTATTTGGTTGCAAGTCCTCGTCCAGGTGAACCCACATGAGTTGGTCATCAGAATAAACTTCGAATGCTAATGAAACGGGGCTTGGTGAAAGAGCTCTTGTGTTCAGGATAGTGATATTGCCTGGTCGACCATCTGCATACATTCCCGAGAGGTACAGATGAAAGGGGATGCTTGAGAAAGCCACTGGATCAGAATTGTAGAACTCCATTGTCATGTTACCAAGGACTATTGCTTCCGTTTCATTGAGGTACAAGGAGAGGTCCAGAGAGGAGAGGTTCATCTCCTCATAATTCTCAGCGGCAACAAAACCAAAATTCAGGGGAGGGACTACTGTATCCTCTGTGATTGGAGTGTTAGGAAGATATGCAGCCGGAGATACAATGGAAACAGCAAGAAGCAGGATAATGAGAGTCGCTAATCGAATACCCTTCAAACAACTCACTTCCATCATAGTTTAAAATGAAATGTCATAAGCTTTTGTGAATATGGACACCAGAGGTAAGCAAGGAGCGAGCAGATGTGGATAATTGGAGGAGTTATCTAAAATATGATCCAGTTCCACTGTTAGGATCAGCGTCCAACGAAGCAATACGATTCCAGGTGTCGAAAGATCTGTTGGACGAAGACCTCGATCAAGTCCAACATCTATGGGAATTGAAAGAAGCGAAAAGAATACTGAGAAAACAGCAGGAAGATGGTTCTTGGCGCTATCCAAATCCGAAAGAGGAAATCAGATCACTCAAGGGATACGACCAAGTTGAAACCTTCAGAAATCTTGCTATCCTAATTGAAAAGTATCTCCTTACCAAAGAACATCCAGCAATTGAGCGTGCGGCAGAGTTCCTTTTTGGATGTCAGACTGAGGAGGGTGATTTTCGAGGTGTATATTGGAATCAATATACACCCAATTACTCTGCAGCATTCATGGAGTTGCTGATTAAGGCAGGCTATCATGGTGATAGTCGAATTGCACTAGGTATCGATTGGTTGCTTTCAATTCGTCAAGATGATGGTGCGTGGTTAATTCCGTTCAGGACTGCAAATCTCAGGCTCAAAGAAGCGATGTCGCGTCCTACTCCAATCAAGCCAGATAGAGGTAAGCCGTTCTCACACATGGTAACAGGTGTAGTTCTACGAGCCTTTGCGGCACATTCAAGGTATAGAAAAATGCCTGAAGCTCTTAGAGCTGCTGAGTTGTTAGCCACGCGTATCTTCAAAGCAGATAGCTACACTGACCGGAAAGCGCTAGAGTTTTGGACCCGATTTTCATTTCCTTTCTGGTTCACGGACCTTCTTTCAACCCTAGACTCGTTATCAAAACTAGGAGTATCTGTGGACCATCCCCAGATTCGTGAAGGAGTGGATTGGTTCATCAATAATCAGAAAAAGGATGGCCTTTGGAAGCTCAAACTTGTGCGAGGCGCGAGCGACAAGAGTCAGAATCTATGGGTCAATCTCGTGGTTTGCAGGACCTTGAAACGACTACTTCCATAGCCAAGATGTGCTCGAGCTGATTGTACAGAAGGAATTATAACAGGTTCATCCAACCAAGCGCCTAATCTTCAGAAACGGTGAGTCAACCATGGCTGAGTCGCGAAATGTCGTGATTGTGACAGGCATTCCAGGAGTCGGAAAAACCACTGTGATCAACACGGCCGTTGAACAGGTTAAAGAGAGGTCCGGCGAGGGGGTCCTCATTCTGAACATAGGGACTGAGATGTTTGAGGTAGCTACGAAAGCAGGTCATGTGAAGGACCGAGATGAGTTGAGGAAACTACCAACTGCAATCCAGAGAGAGGTCCAGAGAAAGGCTGGTGAAGTTATTGCTGAGAAAGCCAAGAAGGGTAAAGCGATTGTTGATACTCATACCCTCATTCAGACCAAGAATGGGTTCTTGATAGGACTTCCAGAGTGGGTTGTGACAGCGATTAATCCAAAGACAGTTGTCTTAGTCGAAGCAGACTCAGAAAAGATTGCTAGCAGACGTTCTGGAGATGAAACCCGAACTCGAGACGCTCAAGCTGTGACAGAAATCCAAATACATCAGGAGATGTGTAGGGCTGCTGCAGTGGCAGTTGGTACCATTACAGGAGCAACCGTCAGAATAATCAGGAACCGTGAGGGTCTTGTAGAAGAGGCAGCTTCAGAACTCGCAGACACACTAATGGAGTAGATATGACATGCAGGATATTTGGGGAGATTTCATGGCCTGGTTCGCCACAACATTTGCTGTTTTCAAGTCACCACCATTAGCTGCGTTCTTTATCATGTTCATATCGCTAAGCATCTCCACAATCAGTAACCTTGCAATGAAGCGATTCACAGACATGCGTAGATTGAACAGGTATCAACTGGAAATCAAGCAGTTCCGTGAGATGGAACAGAAAGCCCAGAAAACTCAGAATGAGAAGCTTCTGAAGAAGGTGAAGAGAAGAAAGTCATACATTGAGAGAATCCAGAGGGAACAGATGAGTTCAAGATGTAAACCCTCATTGATGTTCTTCGTCCCATTCATCATCATTTTCGCGATACTTCGAGGATTCTATAGCACTGGTGGAGTAGATGACATTGTAGCTGTTCTCCCCTTCAACATTCAGAAGGTGTTACCATTCCTCGTTGGACTAGCGGGACGACCAGTGGCTGCTGGTTTTGGATTGAGCTTCTATGCCTTCTATTTTCTAGTCGGTCTTGGGCTCTCAAGCATCTTACAACGCATAATGGGCACTCAGGTAATGACTTCATAGAGTCAGTCATTCAGGGACTAAGCGCGATATTCAGGATGCACATGATTGTGAATTGACAATATTTGTCGGTCACACTGCAAAATTCTTCCACCATCAGCATAATACGGTGAGATAGTACATACTACCGATTTACAATGACTATTGATTTCATGTTGACTCCCTTGACTGACTTTGCCAGATTAATCGCTGGATACTTCCAGGAGATCTGGGGATTTTTGATTTTCATTGGTACTGGCTCATCTTTTATTGTAATCCTCATTGGAGCGATTATGCTCTTTGTAGGTGTGAAGGTAGGAAAGACAACCGGGAGAGGGCTAATTCTCGGAGGAGTAATCCTAGCTATTGTCATTGCTTACTTCACTATGTATCCGCCAGATTTCGAGGTGGGCTAAGAGAACTCTCTGGTGACACCGCTTTGCTTAAAAGCACAGGCTAGAGGGTCCCCAAAGAGATACTAAGGTGTCAGAAAATGCCACGACCAGGAATGCTTACCAGATCAAGAGCGAGCCGAATGGTGAGGACCCCAGGCAACAAGAGAGTCATACACAGACAGAAATTCTACAAAGCAGGAGGAACCTGTGCTGTCACAGGCTCAAAACTACAACTTCCTAGAAAGGCCAAACATGGAGTTAGAAGGAGCGCAAGCCGTTCGGCTAAACGTCCAAATCGGCCTTACGGAGGAGTGGTTTCGTCAAAAGCACTACGTCGTGGTATCATCAAAGCATCTCGAGACTAATGCCATGAAACGCGTTATCACCGTTGGAGGCCTCCACGGAACGGGCAAGAGTTCAGTCGCAGATGCAATCAGCAAGAAGTTCAGCTTGAGACGGATGTCAGCTGGAGTTATTTTTCGAAATATGGCAAAAGAGAGAAACCTCACTCTGGAGGAATTCAGTAGAGTTGCTGCAGGAGATGAGGATATTGATAGACTGATTGATGACAAGCTCAAAGAGGAGGCGGAGAAGGGTAACGCAGTCATTGATGGTCAATTGGCTGCTTGGATGGCAGGGGACAATGCGGACTTGAAGATTCTATTGATTGCCTCAGTCGAAAACAGAATTCGCAGAATCTCAGAGCGGGATGGGACAAACTTTGAATATGCCCGGCGTGAAACCATAACTCGTGAAGGTAGTGAAAAAGCAAGATACCTGGAGTACTATGGAGTGGATGTATCGGACCACTCGGTCTACGACCTTATCATAAACACCGACAAGTACAACCTTGAAAATGTAATCGCCATTGTTTCAACTGCTATAGAGGAATACTTTGGCAAATAGACAGATTGAGTGATTTTTGTCTCAAGCGTAAGGCTCATATTGTCATCCCGAGTCGGCGATACATTCTCCCAGTCCATAGGGATGATGCTACGAGGTGACTCAGGTGCGGACCAAGGACAAGGCGAGGTGTAATGAAAATGGGTCTCTACGAAACTGGAAGAGTATGTGTGAAGACTATGGGCCGTGAGGCTGGAAGTCTTTGTGTTGTTGTGGAATTGAAGGATGATAGCTACGTGGTTGTTACAGGTCCTAAGCACCTCAGTGGTGTGAGGCGGCGTAGCTGCAATACAAGACATCTAGAACCTCTCGAAACAATCCTCCCAATCACTGCAGATGCAGATGATGCAGCAGTTGAGAAGGCCATTGAAGAAGCTGGTCTGACCGAGAAATTCAAAACAAAAATCAGACTGGAGCTGTAGGTCAAAAGATTCTTGTCAGGAGTGAAAGTCAGATGCCGGGCATGTTGCCTGCAGATCGACCTCGTGAATTGATTCTGAAGTCATCTGACAGTACCAATCCTGACTACGGGTATCAGTCTCTCGATAATCTACCGATAGAATACCTGTTGAAAAATGGAGTAGTTGTGTTGGATAAGCCATCAGGACCGACTAGCCATGAGGTTGTGACTTGGGTCAGGAAGATACTCGAGGTCGAACGGGTTGGACATGGTGGAACCTTGGATCCAGCTGTCACTGGAATCTTACCAACAGGGATAGGAAATGCGACCAAGGCCATGCAGGCTCTGATACCAGCTGGAAAGGAATACGTATGTGTCCTCGAACTACACGGAAAGGCGTCTGAAGATGATGTCCGACATGTTATTGATGAGTTCGTGGGTAAGTTGTACCAGAAACCACCCCTTAGGTCCTCTGTGAGAAGAATTCTTCGAGTTAGAGAGATATACTACAACAATGTTCTAGAGATCAAGGGTCGACTGATTCTCTTCAGAGTTGGCTGTCAAGCTGGCACATACATCCGAAAATTGTGCTTTGATATAGGTGAAGCGTTGGGTGTGGGAGGGCACATGCGAGAACTACGACGTACTCGTGTCGGTTCTTTCAAGGAAGACGAACACATGTGTTCTTTGCATGACTTGAAAGATGCTTACATATTCTGGAAAGAAGACAGTGATGACAAAGAGCTTAGGAAATACCTCCTCCCAATCGAGTTCGGTCTTGGACATCTTCCCGTCATCAATGTTCGTGATTCTGCTGTTGATGCCATTTGCCACGGGGCCAATCTCGCTGCCAGTGGTGTTGTGAGTCTAAGCAGCGGTATGAAAAAAGACGACATGGTAGTTTTGAAGACCCTTAAGGGCGAGGTTGTTGCTATTGCGAAGTGCGCCGATACCAGTGATAGAATCGCGAAGGTCAAGAGTGGGATTGTGGCGGTGACAGAACGAGTATTGATGGAACGCGGACGATATCCATCAATGTGGAAGAAGAAGCAGGAATGAACCAGAAGTATCCCTCTTAGCCATCTTTTTATCCACAAAAGTACAGTAATGCTTGGCTCTGGAGCAAAAGCGCGACTGACGGTACTCACTCTTCGGGGTGAGAGCTGAGGAAACTCCCGACTGCATGTCGACACCAGTCCTGTGAGAGCAGGGAGGCGAGAGTCTCGCTCTGGGAACAGAAACGACACCCCCATGCTGGATACGACTATGATACAGAGTTCTAATCTGTTGAGGATCAGTTTGGACCGGTTGAAACGGCCTATCACTGGGCAGCAATCTCAAGAGTAGGCTTGCGATGAGTCGACCTGAAGCCTAGGGTAGAGAGCATTAGTTTGATGTCGCAAGATTTCATTTCGGCAACGAGATGAGATGGAACAGAATCGGGGTTACTAATTGCACCAGGGCCACCCCGCCCTTTCATTTTTCTCGAGTGTGCTCTTTCATGATTTCCGTTTGTACTTGGACAACCTCACCGCTGGTGTTACACTCCGCATAAGCATCAAGCCATTCACGGTTTAGTGTGATGAACGAATGTCCCCACTTGAATACAGACAATAGATCATCTGCTTCGTCAGGCATTCCAATTATGTATAGACCAGCAGCCAATGCTTCCGCTGTTGACAGCTTCACTGGTTTGTATGTATTGATTGGATTTGCAGCAAGGAGATATGGCAGGGACCTCTGCGCTCCAGCTTTTGAAGCCGCGAAAATCCTTTCAGCCTGATTCCATGAACAGTCAAGGGCCACGAGACCGGACTTCAGGATTCTGTATTTGTCAGCAGGTGAAAATGCAACCTCTGAAACAGGGTTGAGAACTACTGAACCTCGAGGGATGTGCCGCATATTTCTGACTATCTTGGCCTTGTTCATCCTGCCTAGTCTAGTTCCAGTGCATTTCTTAGGATCGCACTGGTCTGCATGATACACAATGATATCGCGAACTTCGGCCAAGGATTGTTCACCATCAAACTTCTGTCGAAGAGCAAAGGATTTCTGTGTTACCATACGACACCATATTGAGGAACTTCACAATGCTCTACGAGCCAGGTAACTCCTGTGAGATTTGCAGTAAGAAGGAGGTAAAGCTCAGCCTTTGTAGAATGTGCAATTCAAACATGTGCGAAACCTGTGGAATCGAGGTCGAAGGGATTTGTATCAATTGTCAGGAGTCAGTATGCCAGATTTGCGGTGAGTTCCTGTCCTCTCGAGCATGTAACACATGCGGTAAATTGGTCTGTGAAGACCATGGGATTAAGATCAATGAGTCCACATTATGTGACATCTGTCGGAAGAGTGACGAATGAGTAAGAAGCTAGTTCAGATTGGGATGGATGACATCGATAGTCCAGAAGGTGGTTGCACCACACACTTCGCAAGCCTAGTAGCGGAAAGGCTTAGTGAATGGAGTGTCGAGTGGATTGATTATCCGAACCTCATTCGTCTTAATCCGGGTATTCCTTACAGGACTAGAGGAAATGGTGCTGTAGCCCTACGTTTCCTGATGGAAGACCATCATATCGACGCTCTTGTTCTAATGGTTGAAGAACTTGTTAATGACTATGTAGATGATGAATATCCAAACACGAATCCGGGTGTAGTCTTTCTTGAGGGAGATGTCCCTAAGCAGGTAGAGGACCTCTCTAGACTTGCATTATGGCGAGTTGTCCCCATCCAATTAGCTCAAAGAGTTGTCAAGAGCTGCAACATCACTCATTACGCAAGCGGAAACAAGCGGGGGCTCATTGGAGCCCTGTCATCAGTTGCCAACGTACTCATTGAAGACCACACCTACGAGTACATTGCTTATCGCTCATTGAAAGACTGCGGGGGTATACGTGGAGTTGATGTTGAATCTGTGAGAACTATGGATCAAAATATGGGAAACAGAGTCTTCTCAAATGTTGACCCATCAACCAATAGAATATTGATCGAACCTCATGGCCCAGACCCGGTTCTTTTTGGTGTTCGTGGAGAATCTGCAGAGGATGTAATCGAAGCAGGTGGACAGATCATTAGTCGACAACTGGTTGACCGTTGGATGGTGTTCAGGTCAAATCAAGCGACAGGAGAGCACCTGAAACATCGTGTGGAGATAAGGAATCTTAGACCCTACATGGCGGCAGTGATTTCAGGGAAGGTGACAGCCAAGCCCAGAATGATTGAGGGAGGACATACAATCTTTGCTATAGCAGATGATAATGGTGATGTTGATTGTGCAGCATATGAGCCATCAGGTGAATTTCGAGAAACTGTGATGAAACTAGTGGTGGGAGACCTCATCAAACTCCATGTGGGAGTCCGCCCAGCCTCCAGAACACACGGTCTCACATTGAATATAGAGGGTCTAGAGGTGGTTGAGCTCACTAAGGTGTCAAAGTTTGTCAATCCTAAATGCTCAGAATGCGGAAAGAGAATGAAGAGCGCTGGGCGTGGCCAGGGGTACAAATGCATTAAGTGTGGTCACAAGGACGCAGAGATCACTAAAATAGAAACACCATTGGAGAGGGGACTACGTACTGGATTGTACCTTCCCCCAACAAGAGCTCAAAGGCATCTAACAAGACCGTTCTCTAGGATTAGCAAAGAGAACAGTGGTATACCGAAGGATCTCGCTAACAAATGGCATAGCCACTAAGTAGAAGAAATGAATGAGTAAATTTAGACTGATTAGACTCTTCGGCCTCGACGACCACCAGGTTTTCTGGTGCCATCATGCGGCATTGGTGTGACTTCGTCGATTATACCAATTCGCAGTCCAGCTCTGCTGAGTGCACGGATAGCGGCTTGTGCTCCAGGACCGGGTGTCTTTGGACCATGACCACCAGGAGCTCGGACTCTGATGTGTATGCCGTAAATTCCCTTGTCTTTGGCCTCACGAGCAGCCTGAAAAGCAGCCTGCATTGCTGCATGTGGAGAAGACTCGTTTCTATCAGCCTTGACCATCATTCCACCTGAATACCTAGCAAGTGTTTCAGCTCCAGTGATGTCGGTAATCATGATGATTGTATCATTGTATGAGGCGAAAATATGAGCGATGCCCCACTTGTCACGTTCTTCTTTACTCATTCGGCTCTCCTCCAACAGGACCAATGTCCTCATTGGTCACAGGCTCAGCTCCTTCAGGTTTCTCAGGACGCTCTATATCATCGGCTCCTTCAAGACTTTCCGTAGAAACTCGTGTTGCAACATCAGATGCAGCAATCCTTGCTGGATGTGAAGCATCATTGAGTGCAGATTTCTTTGTGTACTGAATTCTGGCTTCCTCGCCAACGGTAATTAATCTCTGGGGTGTGTTGACTCTTGCTGAATCAAGAGCAATATGACCATGGGTCACGAGCTGTCGAGCATGATGCATTGAAGCTGCGAGTCCCTTCCTAAAAACAATGGTCTGTAATCTTCTTTCAAGAACATTCTCCATGGTAAGGTCAAGCACATGGTCGAGAGTAGGTTCAGTAGTTAAAATTCCAATTCGGGCGAGTTTATTGACGAGCTCTCTTTCTTGTAGCTCTCTCTCAGACACTGGAAGAGCCAGAAGGTTACGAGCCAGCCTACGATAGTTTGAGAGCTCCGTTCTATGTTTCCAAAGCTCCTTCTTGTTTCGCAGCCCATAGACACCAATCAGTTGTAGTTCTTGTTCAAATCGATCACTATCAAATGGCTTCTTAGGAGCAACATACTTCTTCTTTTGTTTGCGTGGGTCTCCCATCATTCATTACCTCGTTGCAATCTTCTTCCTTGAAACTCCTACAGCCATTCCACCGCGTCCAGTTGTTCTGGTGTGTTGACCTCTCACTCTTAGACCTAGTGAGTGACGGATACCTCTCCAGGATTTGATTCTACGAAGTCTATCAATATCACTTCTATGAGCAAAGTCAAGATCAGAACCAGTCAGGTGTAGCATCCTGCCGCTCATTCTGTCTCTTGGACGATTTACATACCAGTCAGGAAAACCAGAGGCTACAGGATCCTTGATGATCTTCTCAATCTTCTTGATTTGGGCATCAGCCAGGTAACCGAAACGTTGTGATGGATCCATTCCCAGCTTTGTGATTATTGCACGGGACAACCTAAGGCCAACTCCTCTGACACGAGTGAGCCCTTGCAGTAAATTCTCTTGTCCGTCAATGTCGCTTCCTGACACTCGGACAATATGTCGATACTCTTCGGACATGGTCTATAACCTCATCTGACTGGTCTGAGGCTTGTTCGCGTCTTGGAGATACCTTATAATAGTTACCATCAAGCCGCAATTTTTCTACCATATTCATTGAGCTTAGTGGTGTTCAAATTAGGCAGCGAGCCATCAAAACTGAGAGATGAGTGAATTGGACTGTGAAGACTCTACATATCGAGAGCCCAGAGTCATGTCATCAATTCTGGCAAACATTCC
Source organism: Candidatus Thorarchaeota archaeon (assembly GCA_050124975.1). Taxonomy (GTDB): domain Archaea; phylum Asgardarchaeota; class Thorarchaeia; order Thorarchaeales; family Thorarchaeaceae; genus SMTZ1-45. Next base: position 17,461 of record JASFEF010000035.1, read on the forward strand.
AGACTGTTTACACACAATACTCCAAGAGAATGCACAAAGGACATCTGAGAGGAGAACATCGATTCTTGTTTCAAGCAACAATCTAGCAAACCGGTTTATTCTAGAAAGATGGGGAATCCGATCATCTCAGCGTAGGCGATACAAGAACCTGTTCGGCACGGTTCGAAAACAATGTCGTGCGTTATTCAGAAACTACCTAGCACTTGGTAGTATCTCCTGGAAGAAGCAAAACAACGAGCTGTCATTTGGTGTATTCAAATTTGATGAGGTGCGAGGAAATCTGATTCTTGGTTTTGTACCACCATGTGGATATCTGAATTGGAAACATGTTTCTTATGAAACTTAGGAGCTCATGCCTCACCTTCAATACAAAGTAGTTGCTCCGCAGGGATATCAGGAATATCCACGTCAAAATAATCTGAAAGCGCTTTTACTAGAATTTGAAGAAGGTTTTCTCGATAAGCTAAATCTATTGCAACCATAGCATAGGAGTCTGAACCGATGACTTTGCTAATCGCAGTTGGATCTAGTGAGTTCGGTGTGTCCTGCTTATTCGCTAGGAGAATAATGGGCATCTCGGGAAATTCATCTAAGATTTCAGTGAAGATTGATTTCGAGGCTATGATGTTCTTAAGTGTCGAGTCTGTGAGTAGAAAAACCATATCTGTAAATGAGAAATCCCACAATTTTCCAGCAGCTTCCCTACCCGCGAAATCGAAGATTACTAACTCGTAGTTCGCAAACTTCATGTCTTCGATGACTTCAGTGTTCACTGCAATTGTTGGTACATGCGTTTCCGGAGGCGGTTTTCCCATGAGTAGATGAAGGAGTGAGGTTTTGCCAACTCCTATGTGTCCTACTAGAGCAATGACAAATTGTGATTGGATGAAGCGTTCCATAATCTTCTCATAATTCGACTTAACATAGTTGACAGAATGTGTGCTCATGAGCCACCGTAGCGACTTTGCGGCTCTGTTGATTTTGCTCACGACATCCTCATCAGACTCTTCTAGGTCAGTGACGAATATGATGATTCCGTCACCACAGTCGCGACTGATGAATTTGTATTCGTCTATATTGACTGGTTTGTACTTCAGTCGCTCGGATTTTTCGATTAGTGATTCAAGTTGAGCAAGGTATTGATTGATGAATTTTCTAGGAATTGGTTCCGCCCAGTATTCGGACGATGCAATCTTGCGTTGGTTCTTTGCATTCAGCAAGATTGTGCTATATATCATCAGACGGACCCTCTTCTACATAAGGGAGTTAAGTGGTTTTCATTCTTAAGCTGTTGTCATACAGACTGTCTAGTCTTGCTCTTTTGAACCACACAATCTATAACTCACAATGTGGTTGGTCTTGCTGAGGGATCTTAGGACTGATTCCTACTTCTATAAAGACCAACAAGATTCAGTATTATAGCCAATCCTGTGAAGACACCAACTAGGAAATCCACCAAAGCACCAGGACCTATGAAACGATCCATCAAAATTGCTGCTGCAAGACATAATCCACCGATTGGAATTAACAGGTTATCTCTCAGTATTGCCATGAAGATTCACTATGTGATTCTCGTTCGATATTAGTAAAGGGTATACTGTTCAAAGCAAGTGCGAGGGAAAAGATGAAAAGGAGTGCACGATTCACAGTTCTTCAAGCCGAGGTAGCCAAGCCCGGTTCACGGCGACAGCCTGGAACCAACAGTCGTTAGGGCGATTGACGCTCAGACAGCTGTTCTCCAATAGGAGGCATGAGTTCAAATCTCATCCTCGGCGCCATCTTTTCTTATTGCTCGTGGTCGATGTACGACATCTCTCCTACATAGCTTATACGCATCATATCTTTGACTCGATCTGGTTCCTTAGTATGTCCCAAGACCCAGGCGAGTTTCACAAATGCAGCCTCTGATGTCATATCATATGCACTCATGGCTCCAACATCCATGGCAGCCCGTCCAACTTCATAGATAGAGAGGTCTGCTTGCCCAAAGGCGCACTGAGAACTCACAACGACAAAACAGCCTTGCTCAATGGCCTGAAGGATACCACCTGTCAAAGCATTCTCATCTGTTGGAACATTTCCAGAACCGAATCCCTCAATGATGATACCATGATAACCCATGTCCACGATTTTCGGTATGGTTTGTGGAGGAAGTCCAGGAAAGACCTTCAGGAGAAAAACAAGATCATCAAAGCGGGTATCAAACCGTGGTTCAAGACTATGATTTCGTTTCTTTCGATTCTCATAGAGAATGATGTCATGGGCAAGAATACCAATGGGAGAGGGGTCCATCGAGTCGAATGCATCGTACGAGTTCACTCGCACTTTCTTGGCTCGTGTTGCACGATGAATCTCACTATTGAACACAATGCAGGTTTCACCTAGGTCTCCAAAGGCGGCAACTCGCATCGCATCAAGAAGATTCCGGGGCCCATCACTCCATGGAACGGATGCAGGAATCTGAGCTCCTGTGAACACAATTGGCTTTCCAAAGTCTTGGACCATGAAACTCACAGCAGCAGCAGAATATGTCATTGTGTCTGTCCCGTGAGAAACAATAATGCCTTGTAAGTCGG
>JASFEF010000036.1:0-19753 GCA_050124975.1 Candidatus Thorarchaeota archaeon
TTAACTGCAGGAGCCGCAGCTAGAGTAGCCCCAGTTAGATTACAGTTGCTGATGATGAAGCTGACTCGTGTATTGTTAATGAATATACAATGACCCTCTTCACTGCCAAGGTCAATTTCAAATCCATCAATTATGAATGGGTTCTCAGGAGAACCATTACCAGGCCATCCCTCTAGCAGAGCTGTGGCCGAGAAGTTGGCATCCCCATCTATCGCTATGGCGCTATGAGGGGTGTATACTTTAGGCTCTGGGTCTGGTAATATTCCCCCAATGATAGGTAGTTGGATCAAGTAAAACACTAGACCGGTTGTTGTCAGCATGAATGTAAGACCCACAGCCATGATTGTTCGAGGTTTCATATATCTGGGGACTTCTTTCCAAGGTCCAGGAGGCAACGGGCATAACTCTGAGCGACCCTTCACATTTTGTCCCACTTGAGTCGCCTCCTTATAGTTTCAACCAGGTACACAGCAAGCTCTGTGGGGGACATGTTGGGTGGGATGCCAATCTCCCACTCCTCTGCAAGGGTACGGAGGGTCTCCTTACATTGGTCCTCCAGATCGCATGTACCACAGTTTCCTTCGTGCACATACCAGTTCTGAACGCCTATCTTAGGTGAATAGAAGATGTATGTCTGCGAGTCATACGAGTGACAATATCCCTCGGCAATACCGTATCGGGCACTCAGACGGTCTATCTTCACCCTGTTGGCGGATGCAGTGTGTTCAATGAGCTTCTTGATCCGGCTCTCTGCTTCCTTCTGCTCCATGCTCACAAAGGGTCTTGACACCTTCAGGTCCTTGGCAATCTCTGATGGTCGGTCGTTTTGCCGCCTTCTGAGCCAGATAAGGTTCTGTTTCTTGGTCGGGTAGCGAAGAGTGCTGAACATCTTCTCTCCTCCACGAGTTAATTTTTTTCACTTAACATAGTTAAGTAAAATAACTTAACACTTTGTAATAAATCATTCGGTGTTCTAGAGTTCTCTACACAACGTTCGAATCTCGCCCGGTCCACCACTTCTTCAAAACTGTCAATCGCGTCCTCAACTAGATCGTTGAACTTGTTGTTGTCTAGTCGAATTTTCTTATTCCTGACAACATTCTCCATGCTGCACCCAGCATTATGATTCCTGCGAGCCCGATGGGTAAGAGAAATCCGGGATCAAACTCCTCGTCTTGTGGGGGCAACTCCTCGAGGATATCACGTTCAGTGTTGCCTAAGAAGGTGTTGTCGGCAATGATGTTGGATGCTAGGCATCCGTAGCTTAGGTAGATGCCAATCCTGTTGGCGTTGCAGATGTTGGTCGAAATTGTGTTGTAACTCGATTCTTGGATTTTGATACCAATGTCGTTGCTGTTGCAGGCGTTATCAGTCACGATGTTGGATTCTGAGCCATGGATGAGACTGATACCGTAATCGGTGTTCCTGGAGCAGGTGTTGTTCGTTATGGTATTAGAATGTGAGGTGCTAAGGCCAATACCTCTGTGGTTGTCGTTGCAGGTGTTGTTAACCACCGTGTTGGAATGTGAGTGATGGAGTTCGATACCTTTGTGGTTGTCGTTGCAGGTGTTGTTAACCACAGTGTTGGAATGCGATTCCCAGATGCGGATGCCACGGCGTTTGTTGTTGCAGGTGTTGTTCTCCACGGTGTTGTGATCTGATCGATCGAGGAAGATGCCATCCTTGTTATTGTTACAGTTGTTGTTGACAATCTCGCCGTTAGTGACATTCCCTAGATAGATTCCAGCTGCACCAAAGTCAGTGAGTTTGCAGTTGCTTATAGTGAAGCTGACGTGTGTGTTGCTAATCATTATACAGTGATTAGCTCCATTGCTAAAACCAATTTCCAATCCGTTAATTATGTACGGATTCCCAGGAGTGCCATTTCCAGGCCATCCCTCTAGCAGAGCTGTGGCTGAGAAGTTAGCATCCCCATCAATCGTTATGACACCTATTGGGGGTGGTGGAGGTGGAGGTATGGGTATAACTATTGGTAGTGGTGGTGTTAGTATCCACACTAGACCGGCTGTAGTCAAGATGAATGTCAGACTCACAGCCATGATTCTAGTTCTAGGTCTCAAATGCCAGTGCAAATCCTGCCTCGGACTCGGAGGTTTCCTGCAAACTCTCGAGTCGTCCCTCACATCTTGTCCCACTTGAATCGCCTCTCAATTGCGTCCCTTTTGTTCTGTTCAACCACGTCTACGAAGGACTATTGCTAATAGAATCACTACGCCGACACTAATTCCACCAATTAGAGCAATCACTACTGGATCGATTGGTGTTGGAGTTGGTGACGGAGTTGGTGTAGGGGTTGTTGGTGTAGTTGGTTCTGGATCTGGTATTGGTTCATCATCAACAACGAGGTTGTCGATCGCCCCACCACTGACATCATCGCATACAACTTGGAGATACGTAGAACTTGTGACAGAAGGATTGGTAAAGTTAGCTTTAAGAGTTTCATTGAAGTAGACCTTGAAGTAACCAGAACTATTCCTGCTTACATCAATGTGGTGCCATCCTTGTAGGGGTATATCCGTGATGTGTTGGTGAACATTCTTACTAGATCCTGATCCATACAAGACGTAAAACCCTCGACCCGCCTCATCTAACCATGCTGAAACAGCAACCCATGACATGTTTCCAAGTAACCCAAAACTGGCTCCGTTGGACATGAACTCGACACGGAGGAATCCCTCATCATCGTCTGGAACAAACATGTCGAAACTCCAAATCCCTACTGTCGGATTACTGTCGTGTCTAGCAGTGTTGATATCATCATCAAGAACCTTCAGCGTGCCATCTTCAGTTGAAAAGTTGCCTTCTATCTTGACAAAATCGGTAGGACTTGGATATGCGAATATTGTCCAATCTTCTGGCGGACCTTCAAAGTCATCACTCCAGACCTCATCTGCATGAGCGTTAGTTGTGCATACCGAGATACAGAGAACAAACATTGCTAATACTGCAATCAGTTGTATCCATCTTGCTTTCATTCAATTACCCTCCCATCCTTTGTTTCCATCCTCCAACCAGAAAGATGATTGCTGCGACGGACCCAGTCAACAGGAGGACTACAGGATTAAACTCCTCGGTCCCATCCTCCCCAGGTCCATCCTCCTCGGTTGTATACCACCCGTCTATATCATGTTCGGTGTTCCCCAAGCAGGTGTTGTTGACGACGAGGTTTGTATCCAAAGCATAGAGTCCGATGCCAATCCTGTTGTTGTTACAGGTGTTGTTCGCTACTGTGTTGTAATCTGATCTTTCTATGTTGATGCCAATGTCGTTGCTGTTACAAGTGTTGTTCGTTACGGTGTTGGAATCTGATTCTTCTAGGCTGATGCCAATGTCGTTGCTGTTACAAGTGTTGTGTTCCACGGTGTTGCTATCTGAATAGCTGATGTAGAGACCCCATTTGGTGTTGTTGTTACAAGTGTTGTTTGCTATGGTGTTGGAATTTGAATAGTGGATTAAGAGGCCATACCTTGTGTTGTCGTTGCAGGTGTTGTTGAACAAGGAATTGGAACCTGAGAAACAGAGGTAGATGCCACCACCAAATTCCTCGTCGGCGGCAACGTAATTATTATCGCAGATGTTGTTTGCTATTGTGTTGTTATTCGACCACAACAGCCAGATGCCATGTCCGCAATTGCTGGTGCAGGTGTTGTTCGCTATTGTGTTGTTATTCGACCACCACAGCCAGATGCTATTTTCACCATTGTTGATACAGGTGTTGTTGACTAGATCACAATTGATGACACTATCTAGGAAGATTCCGGTTCCGACATTGTTTGAGCAGTTGTTATTCGCCACGGTGTTAGACCCCGAGAATCTGATCCAGATGCCAAACATGTTGTTGTTACAGGTGTTGTTGACGAGCTCCCCGTTGGTGACATTCTCTAGGAGGATTCCAATATCACTAGTGAGATTGCAGTTGCTTATGATGAAGCTGACTCGTGTATTGCTGATGTTTATGCAGGGGCCGTTTTCAACGCCAAGGTCAATCTCCAATCCGTCAATTATGTACGGGTCCTCAGGAGAACCATCACCAGACCACCCCTCGAGCTGAGCTGTGTCAGAGAATTCGACATCCCCATAAATCGCTATGGCAGCATGTGGTGTGAGTTGTTGTTGATCAGGTGGTATGTATGGTGGTGGTATTGGTAGAATTATATACACTATACCGGTTGTTGTCAACATGAATACCAGACTCACAGCCATGATTCTAGTTCTAGGTCTCAAATGCCAGTGCAAGTCCTGCCTCGGACCTGGAGGTGTCCTGCAGACTCTTGATTCGTCCCTCACATCTAGTTCCACTTGAGTCGCCTCCTGATGGTTTCAAACAGGTACACACCAAGCTCTGACGGTGACATTTCAGGTGGGATGCCAATCTCCCACTCCTCTGCCAAGGTGAGAAGGATTTCCTTGCACTCGTCCAACAAGTCACAGGCACCACAGTTTCCCTGGTGCACAAACCAATTGTGAATACCCATCTTGGGCGAGTAGACGATGTATACCTGTGAGTCATAGGCGTGACAAAAACCCTCGGCAATACCGTATCGAGCACTCATTCGTTGTATCTTTACCCTGTCGACAGACGCAGCATGTTCTATGAGCTTCTTGATCCGGCCTTCGGCTCTCTTCTGCTCCATGGTGACAAAGGGTCGTGATACCTGCAGATCATTGGCGATATCTGTCGGTCGGTCCTTCTGACGTCGTCTGAGCCAGATGAGGTTCTGCTGCTTGGTCGGGTACCGTAGCGTGTTGAACATCATTCTCCCTCTTCATTTAACCAAACTTAGTTAAAACATTTAACAAGATATTGTTAAATGTTTTAATAAGTCCTTCGGTGTTCCAGAGTCCACTAGATAAGTTCGAATCTCGCCCGGTCCACCACTTTTCTCCTCGTGAACAGTCGTATTGCGTAAACCCTTATTCTATAATGATAAGGTAAGTCCTCTAGAATCATGAAGCTTCTAGTGTTCAATGGAAGTCCTAGGAGATCCAATGGTACGACTGATGTGTTATTGGAAGCTTTCATTGAGGGAGCAAAGTCGTCAGGCGCGGATGTTGAGAAACATCACGTTGTTGACCTGAACATCAATGGATGCCGCGGATGCTTCAACTGTTGGTGGGTAACACCTGGTAAATGTATACAACGAGATGATATGGATAAACTACTACCTGCCATTGCAGATGCTGATGTAATGCTTCTTGGCACACCAATCTATGGACGTAACGTAACTCACTACTTGCAGAAACTACTGGAAAGAACCTTCGTATTCAGCCTTCCAGAGATGGTGGCCCGTGAAGGAGAAACTAGCCATCCTGCTAGAATAAGCAAGTTCCCACGCTTGGTTTTGGCTGCTACATGTGGATTTCCTGACACTAGCAACTTCGATATAGTGCGAGCCCTCTATCCGATGGCACTACCCATCTTTCTCCCAGCTGCGCAGTTATTACTCTATGAGGAGGGAAAGCAGCAGCTCTCAGGCTTTCTTCAGGCGGTGAAGTCAGCGGGAGAGAAAATAGCAGCAGGCGAAGATCTCACTGAGGAATTGAAGGATGAGTTGGTTGTAGAGTTCTCAGATGAGATGAAGAAGGTAATAGTGGAAATGCACAACAGAATGAGTGAATCGCGAAATGAGTCGTGAGATCTTCGAATCTCGCCCGGCCCTCCATTCATCTTGTTGCTGCAGTGTTGCTTAGACGTTCATTCTCACTTCTAAACAATCAGATTTTCACTGACGTCTACGAATACGGAAGATGTTGATCAACACAATCGCTAATACGACGCCTGTGACGATGAGGAGGACTGGATTCAGATGAAACGCAGGAAACAGACCCACATCGACAAGCACTAGATTTTGAATCTCTGTTGTGTTCCTGGAGATTTCATACCAGTCATCGGAATTGTAATTCAGGATACAATTTACATTTGCAAGCCAGACATACCCCATCATCTTTGTCGGATTGAAATACATCAAGCCCCGAAATCCGATAGTAGAACCTCCATGACCATAGAGCCCGTGAGAGAAGATGTCTAGACCTAGACCATACCCCTCCCAACGAAGTTCAGAAGGAACGGTGTTCTCACTAGCGAAGTCAGATACTCTCTCAAGCATCATGTCGGTTGTTTCTGGCTGGAGAATCTGAGAGTCACCAAACTGTCCTCCATTCATGAGAGCAATCATGAGGTGACCAAGATCACTCACCGTGCTCCGCATCATATATTGTCCATCCCATATTGGTAACTCGAGATTCGAACCGGAGATGCGTGTGTGAGGTGATGCATGATGACCTATGAAGTCTGAAGAATTGAATCCTGTGTTGTTCATGAGCAACGGACTGAAGATGTTGTCTTGTATGTACTCCGAGATAGTCTGTTCTGACACCGTTTCTATGAGATACATCAGAATCTTGTATCCTGAGTTAGAGTAGCTGTACTGGGTTCCTGGTTCAAATTCCCAGTTCGAGCTGCTGTAGTAAGAACCACTTGGAGTCAAGCACTCGTTCAGGAAATCACCTAATGTGATATTGATCACTGGAGTATAGTATTCTCTCCCATATGCGTAGTCGGGATAGTAAACGCCTTCCCAGTCATAGCAGAACTCGTGTGGCATAATCGTTTCCAACCCTGTTCGATGTGCAAGCAGCATTCTGACTGTGATGGTAACATCAGAATAACTTGGATTAGAAATTTCAAAGGGAAGGTAATCACTAACATCGTTATCTAACTGAATACTACCGTTCTCATAGAGTTGGAGTATTGAGATCGCTACGAGTACTTTCTGTATCGATCCGATGAGAAAGACAGTCTCACTATCTGTCTGTGCTCCAAAACCTCTCACCCAACTTATCTCGTCATCAGAAACAACACATGCATGAAATGAGGGGATGTTACCTTCAGTGGCAATTCTTCCAATCTCCTCCTCAACCTGAGATGTAACAATTCCAGATCCGGTAGCGTTACTTGGCGGAATCAATAGACCGAAAACAAAGAGTATGATGCAGGCTGAGGTAGTTGTCCTCTTCATACGCAGTCTCTCTCAGCGTGGGAATCCTTCTAGTAATCCTATGTGTCGAGTGCATATATTTAGAGTAGTTAGAGCAATCTCACCCGGTCCGCTACTTCTATTTTTATCACACTAAGCCTATATACGGGTCAAGTGACCAGAGGTGAGAGTTGATTCAATGGTAGACCAGAGAACCTGGGAGAGCACAGTATTCCGAGAACTAGAACTACCAAACGGAAAGATAGCTCCCAACCGAATTATGCGAGCTGCTACTTGGATGGGGCAGGCAGAAGAAGATGGGACATGCGGAAAGACCATCATCGACACATATAACAAAATCAGAGCAGGCATCGTGGTGACTGGCTTTCAATATGTGATGTATGAGGGACAATCAGTTCGGCGTATGATTTCGAATTCAAAACCTGCAGATGTTGAAGGTCTAAAACTTCTAGTTGAAGTAATTCATTCTTCGGGTGGTCTAGCATCAGCTCAGCTGGTTCATTGTGGAAGTAGGAGCCTCTCAAAATATTCTGGCAGTGACCTATTTGGACCCAGTGACATGGAAGCCCCTCAACCGAAAGGCGACGCTGTTCAAGTGAAGGCTATGACAGTGGACCATGTTGAGAGAGTCACTCAAGCCTATGCGGATGCGGCGAAGCGAGCAGTTGAAGCAGGTTTTGATTTGATTGAAATTCACGGAGCTCATCATTATGGACTCTGGCAATTCTTTGACCCTGTATACAACAAACGCCCAGTGAATGACCCCTATACAGGATCGACGATCGAAGGACGTTGTAAAGCAATGGTCGATGCTGTACGAGCTGTCAGGAATGCAGTAGATATTCCTGTCCAAGTAAAGGTGGATTCAAGCTCGCAAACTGTCAGACCAGAAGAAGTGGGTCAGTTGTCGAAGAAACTTGCAGAAGCGGGGGCATATTGTGTGATATTCAGTGGACCAAACGCAATTCAGAACCCAAAGAATGTTGGGGAGGCGTATTTCTTGGATGACGCAATGACTATCCGTACGATAGCACATGACTCAGGCCTCTTATTCGGATTGGTAGGTGGAATCAGATCTCCGGAAACCGTCGTCAAGCTACTGACAGGAGATGGAGATTCCGCAGCTGCTTTTGATGTGATTCAACTCAGTCGTCCATTGATTAGCGAACCAGCACTATTAGATCGTTGGGCAGAGGAAGCAAAAGCTGGAAAACAGGAACCAGCCCGATGTATATCATGCGACCGTTGTTTTGGGGCTGGATTAAAAGGAAAAGTAAGATGCGTTCAGTTTGAGAATGAGGTAGAATGATTCATCCTCGCTCCAGATTTTCCTTGTAGATTCTATAGCCTCTCGACAACCAAGGAATCACGTAGTCATGCATCAAAACCTGCGCAGCTTGAAGTGATTTCTTCCCCCTGATTCTTCGTACCCCGTTCAGTAGTTTCAGTCCAATCCTGAGTTTAGCACTGAGGAGTTCAATATTGGGAATTGTGAGTCCTGAGTCCTTCAGTATCTTCTTGGTCATGTAATCGTAATCTCTTACCTTTCCCACTGCGTCAGCCTGTTCAAAGATTGTCCACCAAAGATTGGTCTGTTCCAGAGCAAAATCGAGGAATTCTGTAGATTTTTCTTCTGAGATACACCCAAAGTGGGCAAAGCAAAGTTGTTTGAAATCAGTTTGTTTCAGCTTCTCGATTGTATCTTGAAAAGCTTCAAGGTTCCAATTGGCAGGGAAAAATGGAGGAACGTAGCTGTTTTCACCTAGATGCAGACCGAGTGAGTCACCGACATACAGTCTCCCAGATTCTTGGTGTAAAAATGAAATCTGATCATTAGCATGTCCAGGTGTATTAATCACCTTGAGTGTTTCGCCGCCGAGGTCTATCACATCTCCCTCCTTCAGTGGAGTAACATCAGGAATGTCCTCGTATCTTCCCTTCTTGTCAAACACTCTGTTGAAAGACTGATCTGCCAATAACCCAACGCCAGCTTCTGAGGCCATCACCTCAATCTCTTTCCCCTCATTCGCAGCGAGCTCTCTAAGCATTGGTACTCCTTGACAATGGTCGAAATGAGAGTGAGTGAGTGCGATTATATCCGGAGGATAGGCTTTTGCTGCTTTGAGACCCTTGCACAATGTTGGCACTTCTGCAGCGGTTCCTGTGTCTATAATACAAGTTCGTTCTCCCTTAATGAGATAGATTGAACAGGTGCCTGCTGCATCAAAGTATCCAATATCAATAATCGAAGTGCTGCTATCTAGTTCCAATGGAACACCTACGTGAGTCATGATCAGTCTGTCCTCAGAATTACTAGGAAACCATCATCTGTTCTCACGGTATAAATAGCCTCTTACATTGAAATTCATTCCCTTTATGCAAAGACCTTATTGCAGATAATGGATTGTGCCGCAATAGGTTCATTCCATGACTCTCAAAATCATCGCAGTGAATAGCAGTCCCAACATGGAGAAGGGGAATACAGCAATTATCCTGACGCCGTTTCTTGAGGGTATGCAAGAGAAGGGGGGAGAGGTCGAGTTATTCTACACAAAGAAACTCAAGATACGACCTTGTCAGGGCGAGTTTGATTGTGCTATGAAAACTCCCGGTGAGTGTTTCCAGAAAGATGACATGAAGATGCTATATCCGAAGTTAGTGGATGCAGACGTCTGGGTCTTTGCTTCACCGCTATATCTTAGTAATGTGAATGGTCCAATGAAGAATCTGTGGGATCGTATGATCATTCCAATGGGCGAAGTTAAGACAGTTTTCAGAGATGGTCGTTCCCGTCACCCAATGAGAGAGGGTATCAAAACAGGGAAGATAGTACTGGTTTCTAGTTGTGGTTACTGGAAAATTGATAATTTCAACTTGTTAATCGAGCAGGCAAAGGAATTTGGGTATCATGCCATGCGGGAGTATGTCGGAGCCCTTCTCAGACCTCACGCTTACGCTCTCAAATCAATGTTAGACTCTGGTGATCAGGCAGATGATGTGCTAGAGGCTGCAAGAGATGCTGGCCGTCAGTTGATTGAGCGTGGGAAAATGTCACAGAAAACACTGAATGGTGTGAGTCGCGAACTTGTTCCGCTTGAGAGCTATGTGAGTGTCATTGATTGATTATTCTGGATTTGATTTCCAAAAGGAGTTCACCAATCTATACTCCAAGATTCCTTCTCCAGGTTTTCTCTATTTTCCGTTCACGATTGTAATGAGCCATCTCACCACCGATGTTATGCGTGGTTCCACTCCAAATTGCAGCTCCTTCACTGATGCCTAAGAAAAGAACTGTGATAGTCCCACAATGATCACCAACCAGTATAAGGCCCACAAATCCAAGTGCGAAGGATGTGATGATTGTCCAGAGTCCAGCAAAGAAGAAGAACCACTTTCTTTTGGAGGGGGTTACCAAGAGGAAAGTTTCGTAGTCAATCTTCACAGTTGGTTCTCCGTACATACCACGACTCATTCCGTCGACTTTGATTCCAGTCCATTTCGCAGCTATCAATCTTCCAAAAGGATAGAAACAGAAAGTTGCTCCAAGAAGACTTCCAAGTCGTCTGAGGAATATCCACCAGTCTGAATTTGTCCAAACAAGTATGGCACCCCAATTAAGAGGGACTTCGAGAAGTCTGAGATACCAGATAGTTGGTCCTAGTACGCCTATCAGAGTCAGAAGAAAAACACATGGCCAGAGAGGATATGTCCTTCCTCGTCTTGCCCTGAACAGTATGTTTCTGATTCGCGCTGCCTGTTGGACTTCTTTGATGTCAGGATGGGAGGTTCTCTTAATCTGTCTAACAATTCTCCAGAATTGCTTCCTGATTTCCTGAGGAGTTCCCTTTGGATCCTGCGAAACAATCTCCTCAATCTCATCCAACTTCTGTAGTGTATCGGACATTCCTTCCACACATGTATGTGTATGGAAGATGTGGCTTTCAATCCTCACATTGGCGTATTTGCACGATAATAGGGAATCTATCTTACCAGTATTCCAAGATGATCCGCCTATCTAGGATGGTCTTTGTCCATCTTCTCAACTGATTTAGCGATTAGTTCCTTGAGCACTGATATATCAACATCAGCCAGCTTGTTAATGTAGAGACAGGATTTGCCAACCTTGTGCTTTCCAAGGCGGCTCAGTAAACCTTCGTACTCGTCAAAACCCGGCATGATATACACAGTAAGATTCTGCTTTCGAGGGGAGAATCCTGTGAGCGGCATGTCCCCCTCTCGACCACTCTCATACTTGTAGTGATAAGACCCAAAACCGACAATACTTGGACCCCACATCACGGGCTTCTTTTTAGTGACCTCCTCCATGATTCGGAGGAGCTCAAGCCCATCCTTTTTCCTTGTGGGATGTTCAACAGCCTCTAAGAAGTCCTCTACCTTCACATCAGTGGGCTTGGTCTTGATATCGCTCATAATTATAGTTAAGTTGTTTGGGGTTAAAGTTGTTTCTCTACCACCATTAAACATGAGATGCGTCAAGCTTCTAGATTATATGCCTTCAAGTCAAATCAATCTTGAGTGAGGTGCTTTCATGAAAATCGCAACAATCCTAATCAATGGACATCAGATAGAGGCTGAGAACACTTGGTCTGCAAAGGAGATAGTGCGATATGATGGACAAGTTGTTTCTGAGAGAAGATCGTTTTGGGGAGGGTCTCATTTCTTTCAAGCGAGAGAAGATGGCAGTCTAGTAAACTATGAGGTCACATTCACTCCTTCACTCATGGATAGAATCGCAATCGTAATTCGAAGAAATGGAACCATTATCTTTTCGAGTGACAGAAGAGTCAGACCTCAACGTGAAGTCATACCTGTTGTAGCTTCCTCGTCTGGCAGTACTACTGTTTCGTTTGGTTCAAGGGACCATGTTCGGTTTGAATGTCCTTATTGTAATCACCGCAATGATAGCACCGTCAAGTTCTGCGAGCGATGTAGGGCTTCAATCTAGTAGGATTCGAAGTTCCTTCCTCAATGATAGCTCCAAATCAAGGGGCGTATACCCAAATTGGACCAATGTAGGATGTTCGACCATTTGACCCGATGATTCGAACACAATAATAATCCACACCATTAGTAGTTAGGGTGCTAGGGTCAATGGGGTTCCTGCTACGACGATTTATGTAGCTGTTTCCATTGAGTCGTTCAATGCAGCTGTCATAGCTTGTTCCTGTCACCTCTTCAGTATCAGATACGGTCAACATATTGATCGGTGACGTAACATCGATTTTCTGCCAAATCAGACCATTCTTGATAATCTCAATAGTTGCATTCCAATTAGGCATCCAACCGGGTTCTACAGAAGCTGCGTGATCAATTCTAGCTGCAGGCGAACCGTCTTGAGCGAAAAAGATTGTAATGTTCCTTTCTGCGGAAGACGATGTCAGCGTTACCGTAGAATTGTAACTAACAAGCACATCATTTATAGAGAATTCAAGAATTGGTCTTCCATAATCTGATGTTCCATATACTCTTCCGTTCTCAAGTCCACTGAAAATACCATTTCTGGTTAGACTAGTTGCATATACAGCTGTGATACCTCCCGGATACGGGTGCCCACTCCGTGCATTATAGAGTGTGAACGGGTATTGATGTCCAATGTATGCTTTTGTATGAGTGATACTATGCCCGGGTCGACCATCATGGCTATCCCCATTAGCCATAAATGTCAATCTATACCCCATACTCAACGCATCAATGATAGACGATCCTGGTACTGGGACTCTTGGAAGGTCAACAGAGCCTCTATAGTTCAATTCGTTATCATAGAGACACGAACCGTGTACCGATGTTACTTCTACTAGTTTGACATATTTTGGATTCATCAGTGTCCAGTCCTGAATGAACCTGTCACGAACTGTGTGATGTGGTATGGCTAAGGCTCGGGAGCCAGTGGACGTTGTGAACTCATCAAGAACTGTCCAGAGAGCACTAACCTTGGTTTCAGTGATTGAAGAGAAGAGAGGTATGCTATCACCACTGAAGATACAAGTGTAGTGACCACCTCTAACATCTGGAACTGGTACAAACCAGAGCGCTTGATCAGAATATCTCGAGGTCCATTCTAATCCGAAGAGTGAAACGAATTCTCCAGGTGCGTTAGCATCTATAGTTGCCTGCTGATAGTCCCGGAATTTCAATGTGTCATGCTTATCACGATTTAAAATCGTGAAATGTTCTCCATGGTCAGTTAGTGCCATGAAATCCAAACGGGAGATATACCGACCAAAAAGATAGACCTCAGTAGGGGATCCAGATCCATCAGAAAAAGCGGAATGGCTATGGACATCGCCCCAATAAATGCGGGGTGCATCAATAGCATAGTCATCGACAATGATGGGATTACTCCAGTAGACGTTTTGGGTAGTGGGGTCCTCAACTATCACATAGTGGATGCCAGTGGTGTTAATCTCGACATTGAATGAATGAAGTCCAAAGTCCATAGAATCTGGAGAGGCATAAACGCGCAGTCTTGGTCGATATAATCCTCCTGTAAATGTATATGATTCAGGTATCCTCGAGTCCACATCTGAAAGTGGTTGGCCTGTTGTGAGATTGAATGATTGTAGAGAAAATCCTACTGTAGCTCGATAGTTTGAGCTAAGCCGCTCATAAGGGTCCCATACTTCAACAACGACCTCAAACGCTTCACCTAGGTTGACCGTAGAGGGAGCATGCACCCATAGTAATTCTGGATCGTTATTAAACGCCACTCCAAGGTCGATATTAACACTTGACCATATCAGGAAAGGTCCCACGAGCATCAATAGGGTTGCAAAGGTCTTTGTCCTTGGAGATGGACTTAGTCGCTTCTTCAAAAGGTCGAACTTTAAGAGGTTCAATACAGTGTTTTTCCGTCTATCGAATAACATACGAATTGCATCGCTAAACAGAAAGATGCCATACAGGACCAGGAAGAAGGCCAAAAAGAAAATCCAGAACCATGTGTACATAGAAAAAACGACTGAAAAGAATGCAGTGGAATATGCTAGCACGAAACCATGTTTACGCCAGACTCCTGATCCTGAGACTAAAGTAATTGATATTCCAATTACAATTCCAAATATGTCCCAAAAATAGACGAACATTGTCCAAAAACCAAGCAAATACAACGCAACTCGTCCAAATCTAAATATAGCAACAGAATAGGGAGATTGAAGCCGCGTGTACGTGTTTGGTGACAGTCTAAACATTATCGAAAACCCCATACTGTTTTCATACTGCGTAGATTGTTTTTTCTCAACCATTTCAGATAAAGATTGGTTTCAACTTATGTGAAAAGATTTTCAGATTCTCAAAGTGTGAGACAATGCTCTTCAATTGTATTTCCTAAAACTCTGGAAAAGAAATCAGTGATGCGTCTGTTGATTCATTCATCATTTGAGTGTGATTGCTCAGATTCTCTCTTCATGTCTGATGATGAAGGTGCAGCAGACTTTGTTTTAATGTCCAGCATCTTTCTCCAAGCCCTTTTCCCTGATTCATCAAGATCCTCTGTGATTGTCTGCATGATTGCGACAACCTTGAAGGCTGTTTCGAGGTCAGGCTCATCTTCTTCCACAAACACTCACACCTCTGGATAGATATCTGACATTCAGTAGGTTTCTTAGAGCTCTGAGAGGACTTAGAGATTATGTATTTGTTCTACTACCAATATTAGCTTTCCAGACCCTTCATAAGAGGGATGCATTCTCAAGGAAATACCAGATGACACACAGTGAGGAAGGGAAATGGATGAATCAATCCGAGAAACACTGGGTAACGAGCTTGAAGAAATGAATCAGGACACTAGGAGCTCAGAGGTGTGGTATCAGCTTGGCGGAAAGCTCTATGATGAGGGTAGCATGAAAGATGCGGAGGTTGCCTTCCAAGTTGCGTTAGATCTAGACCCTGGTTTTATTGATGCATGGCGCGACCTAGGAGCTGTGTTGTTCATTCAGAATCGCTTCGCAGAGGCTGAACAGGCATTAAAGGGAGCGCTAGAACATAATGATGAGGAGGCAGATGTGTGGTACAATCTTGGGTGTGTCTACAACGCCACAGATCAACTTGATGATGCAGAATTTGCTTTCAGAAGGGCGTCTGAGTTGAATCCTGAAGACTCAGATACGTGGTGTAATCTGGGAGTTGTACTATCCAATCTTGGTAAAACTGAGGAGGCTGAGCGATCACTAAAGAAAGCCATAGAGATTCGACCCAATCATTTCGTTGGATGGTTGAATCTGATAAGTTACTACGAGGGGGAGGGACTATTTGAAGAAGCTGAAGAAACTCATGAGCAAGCGCTTGAACTTATTCCCGATTTTGACCGATTTCTTGAGGATTTGGCCGACTTTGTAGAAGAGGCACAGGAAGAATAACCTATGACAGATTCTCAGACCCACATCGAGACCCCGGAGCAAAAGATCAAGCTTGAGCGATTGGAAAACGAAGACCTGATTTTAGACATTGGTGGGGGAGGAGAGGGACTCGTTTCGAGGATTGAAGGCGATAGAGTCTGCGCCTTGGACATTAGAATGAATGAAATCAGAGAGGCTCAGATTCATGGACACTCAACAAATTGGTTTGTCGGAGATGGTAGAAACCTGTGTTTCAACGACGAGATCTTTGATATCGTGACCTTATGGTTCTCACTTGGTTACATGAGCAACTGGGACACAAAGCGAGAAGTTCTTGAAGAAGCGTATCGGGTTCTCAAGAGGAATGGGCGAGTATCCATCATGGCCAGTCGTATTCCAGACATAGGTGCCAGTCTGATATTCTGGGCTACTTTTACATTTCCAGATGGGACTCTTTCGAAGACCGGATACGGTATTAGAGGTGGACAGAATCAAACACTTCCAAGAGTATTGGAATTAATCAGCGATATAGGGTTTGATCAGCACAAGTATGAGGACCATGGGGAGTGGTTCAAACTAGTGTCTTATAGGCTGTAGTTTCTGTTCCAAAACCTTAAAGTACAGACTCAAACCTGAGCGGACAATCACAAGCTGGGTGAAAACGATGAGCCTTGCAGTATGGTGGAGACGCGGTAGCAAACCAGGACTTATCCTGATGTTCCTAGGAATAGCAGGTTTTGTCCAGATACCCATTATCTGGCATGCACAGGTCTATGTGAATGTCCTGAGTGCAGAGCTTCAAATCCTCGTTTCTATTGGAGTCATGGTTGTACTTGGAGGTTCATACATACTCATGGCTGAAGCCATGTATCGTTGGGCTCATATCGTGTCAAAGAGAAGAACACGTCGACGTCAGAGAGGTCAGCTGAGTTGGATTGGCAAACTCTCAGCCTTTGCCCGTTCATACACGGACCTACCTGCGTTTTTGGGCGTCGGTCTCTTGACCTGTGTCTTCTTCCTGTTCTACTTTGCACCGTTTGGTTTTGCAGATGCAGGAAGTCTTCCATCATGGATAGCTACACTTGCATTTCTGGATTCACTCTTTGTCTACATACTAGGAGTGAATGCGGCAGCAATTGCGACTGCATTTGTTGCGAGTTACATGAACTACAAAATCAAGTAGAGATGTCAACGCTTGGTCCTTGAGCCACATTTCTTGCAGAATAGGTCATTCTTACTAATCTCAGAACCGCAATTCGAGCACTGAAGTTTTGGTGAGAGATCAGATTCATTAGATGATGCAAGTTTATGACGAACTGCCCTGACGTGAGAGGACCCTTCCATCCTAGAACCAGAACCTCTGATGCTAACAGTAGAACGTGGTCTTAGGACGTCTGAATATTGTGAATCAGCAGAAGTCTGGTGTGTTCGAGAGATTGTGGGCCTGCTACAGTTTGGGCATATCTTAGCCTTAGATTCAAGTTTTTTTCCACACCTAGGACATCGCATATGATTGACCTCTGATTCAAGTACGTCGGATGTACATTTCGCTCCTCGTGCGTCGCTACGTTTATAAAACTTGAACTTTGACCAACCAATTGCATATGCCGCGGTAGATCAGCCAGGGAGATCGCACGGCTGAAGACCGTGTTGTTGCCGGGTTAATCCCGTCGACACGGGACTTGTCGCCGGTTCAAATCCGGCCCGCGGCACCATTCTTTCTCTTTAACTTTTGCCTAGTCTATTGCGCTGAATTCCGATTACAGCTCATACCATGTACATTGTGAGACCACAAGCATCGAAAGGCTAACGGAAGATTAATTGGATAGGTATTCTATATATTCGGATGAGGGAGTCTTTTGCATATCTCAGGAAAACTAGCCGTAGTGGGTATAGTCCTATTCATAGGCGGACTAATTGCGACGTTCATTCTGGCTTATGTTGTTGGAGACCCCTTATCTATGTATATAACAGAGATAACACCAGATGCAACAATCCCCGGGATCATTGCTCAACATGGACTTGACCAGCCCCTATACATACAGTTCTTCTATTACCTTAGGGATTTGTTCTCAGGTAACTGGGTAGCCCCACCCGAAGCCGTGGCGATTGAGTGGTGGACTATTACAGTGATTCACCTAGGCGGTCTTTTCCTCTTCATAATTTCGCTGGTGTACTATCTTTTGAAGGTACGGAGAACTGGATAGATTGTTCAAGGAAAGAACACACCAAACAGAAGATAGAACAAAACATGAACCCAACTTGATAATAGCATCACCAAAGATGATGAATCTATTGTCCTTCTCAAATCTCTGAAGATGTTTGAAGAGGCCCTGCATGACTTCTTCGATTCTTTTTCGGTTATCCACACGATGCCTGGCAGCAGTTATGCCATAGCAAATCCTTGGCAATGTCTGGGTTCAAATCCGGCCCGCAGCACCATTCTTTCTCAACTAGAGGTTGCCATGACAAGTGAGGCTTCTTCTGGTTCCTTGGAGGAGAGATCAGTCATTCTGTTTTGCTTCCTCCAGAGATAAGTGAAAGCGATGCCCAAGTACGCAAGATATGAAATTACTTCAAATGCTGATGGATTTCCATTATAACCAAAGAGAGCCTTCAATATGCCACCGATTAGACCTTTCTCATGGAGTAATGGATAACTTCCATCTGGTAGTAGTGGTGGATTGATATTCCAGACTTCAATTGGTCCAATCAGTAAAAGACCAGCTTCCTGCAGTTCATGAATACCATAGGCAACCATCCCTGCTGCAAATAAAATGAGGAAGATTGATGTCCACTTGAAGAGTGCCTTCATACTAATCCTAAGGGAGCCTTTGTAGATTCCGAAACCCAAGCCTACTGCAATCATTAATCCAAGAACGATTCCAATGTAAATCTGAAGCCCATCTTGAATGACCAAAGCCATACTGAAAAGTGAAAGTTCAACCCCTTCTCTCATCACAAGTGAGAAACTCAAAAGAGCTAGACTGATTCTACTCTGTTGAGTGACTGACATCTCCATAGATTCTTCTATTTCTTGAGTTACCTTGGCTCCAGCGTTCCACATCCATACAATCATGGTTGTAAGTAGTAGAGCTGCAATTAGAACCACAGAACCCTCAAAGATGTTCAGCATCGGACCTTCGAATATTCCCCAAAGTAGTCCAACCACAACAGCAACACCAAGACTGGATAGTATGGCTGCGATAGTTCCTGAGATCACGTACCTTCTTAGATCAGTCTGGTTGGTCTTCCTGAGGTATGACAGCATTATTGCGATAATTAGTGCTGCTTCAATACCTTCTCGTAGTGATATGATAGTGGGGGATATTATCATCATTGGTCAAGCTAGATTTATTAACAATTGTTAATAATATTACTATACGTACCTTAACGACCTGAAGACAATCCAAGTTGACCACCATCTTATATTCAGCCATACACTGCTTGTTAACGATTAAGATGACACTCTACACAATCCCTCAGTTTGCATAGCAGCGGTATGAGTGAATGTCAAGTTTCTCGTTTTAATTCTATTAATCGGCCAGCGGTTTTGTGTTTGACATCTATCTGACAAGGTGAAGATCGATGGTTTCAGTCTTTCCTGGCCTACCACTGGGATGTTGGTCTAGCTAGGTGAATGACGTTGCTCTTATATGGCGAAGATCGGCGGTTCGAATCCGCCGCATCCCACCAGTTCTATTTCTTCACAGGCGTCATCTCTGTTGCGATAATCTTGAGGACCACTCCAGCACTAGTCGGGTCTGGACATCGTACAAACTCAGTTGTGACTCCATCCTTGTTGATAATCTTCTCGTAGGGTGTTCCCTCATAGGACCAGCCTAGTGTTCCACCGTACTGCAGCACACGGATCATATGGCCTGCGCTGTCAATCAGCCAATCACACATCTTGCCTAATTCTTCGGGATACTTATACTTGTCACCAACCTTGTGCCTTGAACAGCCACTCTCAACTATCTCAAATTCAATCTCTCGCCACATAGATATTAAACGATACAAACAGGACCAAAGGAGTTTCTGTTTGCGCATGAATTAGGAAATCACCAGTTCATTCATATCAATCTGAGATTGTCTAGAGAATAGGAGTTTCAACATGAGTGCGGAATGGGGATTACTTCCAGCTGGAATTGATGAAACCGAGTTGGTTATGATGCTCCTAGCACTGTTCATTCTCTCATTACTTGTCATTGCAATGTTCATAGTCTTCCACTGGTTCTATGCGGTTCTTGGAACACTTCTCATTGTATTTGGAATTCTCTATGGTGTCAGAGAACTGAGAAGAAACGATGACTGAGAAAAAAGGGGATGTGGGGGAGTTGCGCCCCCACGAATTCATTATCTATTGTGACTCGTCAGGTT
>JASFEF010000037.1:0-19474 GCA_050124975.1 Candidatus Thorarchaeota archaeon
ATACCCTTTGGAAGTCTGTCAAGCAGTTCCTCAACCGACAGACCTGGCCGTAACGCATGAGTACCTGGGTCATAAATGCTTGAGATGGTCCCGCCTGTTGTGACAAGACCAATCTTTACCTTTTCTTCAGAAACCAGTTTGTGCACCCACTGATGTGTCATGAAAGCAGATTTATCCGTGTTGTGATTTGTGGAGTATGAGTGGGTGATTGAAGTTGCATGACCTGACCGTGGTTGGTGGAGGTCCAGCAGGCACAACATGCGCACGTAAGGCAGCTGAAGCAGGACTAGATGTTGTGCTTCTTGAAAAGGCACATCATCCAAGAGAGAAACCGTGTGGAGGAGCACTTGGGCCACAAACAATCAGGAGTCTCGACTTTGATATTTCATCAGTGATTGAACGAACCTTCAATGCTGCAGAAATCCATACTCCTTCCGGGCGCACGGTCACATTGACCAGCAAAGAGCTAATTGGACATATCGTGACTCGCAGTAAGTTTGATGCTTTTCTTTTGCGGAAAGCCAAAGATGCAGGTGTTGAGGTTGTCCAGGGAGTTGAGGTTGTTGGACTGGAACAGCTACGCTCCGGAGTGAGAGTACTGGCTATTGGGGACTCGTATAAGTCACACATTTTAGTTGGGGCAGATGGTGTGAATGGTATTCTTGCCAGAGAACTAGGGATTCGTACAAAGTGGGCTCCAAAGCAGGTTGGCTTGTGCATGAACGCAGAGGTTCCTATGAAGTCTACTGAAGTCGATTCTGTAATGGCGACACATGGTGATGATGGATCACCTGCAATAGAGTTGTATTTCGGACTGGTTTCGTGGGGTTATGGATGGTGCTTCCCCAAGAGAGAAGGATTCAATATTGGAATAGGTTGTCGGGTAGATAAACAGAAGAATCTCCAGCAGACTTGGGAGGAGTTCATTCAATTAATTGAGAGAGAAAAAGGAGTCGAGCTCGATGTATCGAATAGAGTGTCATATAGAGTTCCTCTTGGAGATAGACTGAATCGATGCATTGCACGAAGAAGCATGTTGATTGGAGATGCAGCAGGATTAGTATCTCCTCTCACTGGAGAGGGTATATCCTATGCAATACAATCAGGCGTACTAGCTGCAAAAGTAGCCGCTGAGGTGGTTGAAACCAAAACCCCTCTTCATGTTGTGGAGTATGATAGACAACTGAAGAAGACTATTGGGCGAGAACTAGCGGATACGAGATGGTTTTCAAGCATCCTACATAGATCGCACAAGAATACAGATTTGCTTTTCCAAATTGCAGCGGAAGATCCTGTAATGCAGGTGAATTTGACGAATTTTGTATCTCGAGCTATGCCAATTTACGAAGTGAAGTCCAAAATTGTGAAGAGAATGCTGTCAAAGCATCCGCTGAAGTCCATCAAACTAGGGTTGAGCAGATAGCTTATTTCTCTGGGGGTTTCACAATGATTGCAGAGCCATCTTTGCCAAGTCGTATCCTCATATGGTCAAGAGCCAAGACTGAGTTTGAAAAGATTGGCAAAGCTTCACCTATCACTTCCTCCCCCTCATAGTACCTGGGACTGTAGTGAGTTAGTACTAACAACTTGACTTCGCATTCTTTGGCTAATTTGGCAACTGCTGCCGCTGTTGAGTGACCTCTTTCTTCTGCGAGAGTTGCATGTTCGGAGGTGTACATGGCCTCGGATATGAGAACATCAGCATCCTTTGCAGCCTTCCTGAGTTCCTCACAAGGTCTGGTATCGCCAGAGTAGACAATCTTCAAAGGTTTTGGACCAGGTTCAGTCACATCTTCAGATGTTACTTCTGTCCCATCTTCAAGGTTGACGGATTCACCAGATGCTAAGACTCTCCAGAGTGGCCCTTTAGGAACTCCAAGCTCCTTCGCCTTTGAAGG
Organism: Candidatus Thorarchaeota archaeon; assembly: GCA_050124975.1. Lineage (GTDB taxonomy): Archaea > Asgardarchaeota > Thorarchaeia > Thorarchaeales > Thorarchaeaceae > SMTZ1-45. The sequence goes on from JASFEF010000037.1 coordinate 1,899, forward strand.
CAAGAATTTGCCAGTTGAGCGAGCCCAGATTATCTCAAAACCAAGAGCATAGCCACGATGATCGACCTCAAAGGCACGAACTGAGAGGTTCTGTTGATTGAAGATTTCTCCTGGGCCGATTGCATGGACTGCAGCCTCGAACGTTGTTCCCAGATTGATGGTTGATTGGCTGACCTTTACATACTCGATTAGCTCTTGCGGCCCGTAGATATTCAGTGGTTTTATCCTGCCAAGTAAGGAGAATCTCAATAAGAGACCTGGCAGACCTAATACGTGATCTGCGTGAACATGAGATACAAAGATAGCCATTTTCTTGTTTAGCCCAAGCTGCGCCCTCTCATACTGTCTTTGGACATCCTCACCAGCATCAAAGAGTAGAACCCACCCCTCATAACGTATGGCTATTGCTGGGTGATTTCTCTTTTCTGTTGGAATGGAGCCACCTGATCCTAAGAAGACTATCTCAATCATAAGTCACTCACTAAAACCACTAACATCGTACAAGATTAGGATTGCGTCACCGACAATGTTATGCTAAGTCAAGAGGAATATCTCGCGGGGATGCCTCTCTTCTTACTACGCTGTATGTCAGTGCATCAAAATACTTCGAAACATCCCATTTCCAAGTATCACTCCTTCTATCATACATACTAGCCACTTTGGTGGACTGTCCTGACCCAGCAGCAACGACATGGGCACTGTAGTCATGGATTTTTGATGTTTCATCAGTGAGCACGTCTATCAAATCTCGACCAGACCCAGCAGGCAAGGCAGACACTAGCAGAACCTTCTTCTCTGATGGGTCCTCAATATTCTGGATTCTACTCTGGTATGTGATTGGCAGATGATTCCAAGCAGTGATGATGTCACCAGAGCATTCGGGACTAAGAAGACAGACCACTCGATCACTAAGGCGTGGTAAATTCACTCGAGCTCTGGGCAAAACCACTCGGTTCTTGATTATCTGGGACCTCTTTCTAAATGCGGTAGAGGAAGATAATCCAGTGGAAGCCACAATGTCATTTCCTGTGTTATCATATCCATCAACAAGAGCATCAATTATCTTGACATCTGCAAAGGTGAAACGATTTGATTTCCGGGGTGATGGTGTAGCAACATCAGCTAATAGCAGAGGATCTCCACCCTTGCGTAGCATCAAGCGAAAGTGGAGTAAGTCAAGATTCCAGCCTTCTTGAGAATCAAAGTACCTTCCACTGAAGAAAGGTCTTCCATCTGAGAGGGACCAAACAGATGCTCCTCCAGTGCTTCCTCGAAATGACCTTATTGTGTCCAGAAGTTCCGATCTCTTTTGGTGTGGTATTGTGGCAACAACAAGAACTAGGGGGGAGTAACCATCGACCATGAGTGTTTTTTGGACATAGGGACCTGAAAGGACTAATGAGGGAGACTCGAAAATGATAAGCACTCGTTCAAGCCCAAGTTTGTGGGTGTTTAACATCCCAACGGTCTTCAGAACTCCGGAATCACTGAGTCTTTTCTGAGCCCGTCTTGTTTGAGCATAGCTCAAATTTGCTTTCGATGCTAAAGTGTTCAGAGTTACTCCGGGATTCTTGATAACCGCCTCTAGAAATGGCAGCTCGGTCCGTGATAGACGTGAGATGTTCTCCTCCCAGAGGTTTACAATGAGACTCATGATATCTCTCTGAGAGATTATTGACACACCACCAAGATTGACTACTTCTTCCAATCGACGTGTTAAAAGAGAATACAGACTCCCCCTGTAAGAGGAAACCATAGTACGTAGAAGTTCAAATTCCGCATCAGTCTGAAAAACCTGAAGTTGTCCGCCCTCTTCGAAAATTCTCACAAAACGCAGAATTGCTGTTGCGCTTGGTGAGAGTTTGCTTTCGAGAGTTGGACTTCTCTCCTCAGTCATTACTGATTCATCCTGACCGTGGGCGTCAATTTCTGGTTGAGTCACAATTAACCCTCACAGACTCTGTTCTAAAGGCGAGTAATACCTATGCTAGAAGGTATTCAGGATTGCATAAAAGGCCGTCAAAGAGGTGCGCTGTCCTTCCAGAGGGACTCAAAGTAACTACTAGCCATTGCTGCAAAGATAGCATGTGATGAATAGATCCCTAGAAACTCGTCACTATCTTCTCCACCCGCGAGCATGATTAGTGTGTCTTTTTGATCGACGACTAGTCCAGCACCAAACACACGGTCTCTTGTCCTGACCTCAAACTTCTCAGGAATAAGATCCTTCAATGTATCAGGTATTGAGGAGGTCAGGATTCGAACCTTGGCTTTGACAAGAAGAACTCTTTCTACGACTGTGTCAACATCTTCTGCAGAGAGATCGAATGCTGGAAGAGAGAGAAGGACCTCCTCTTTTGCAGAATCCAGCATTTCCATTGCTTTGGCAAGGATGGATGCCCGACCATGTACGACCCAGACATCTCGTGGTGTTACCTTGGTTTCCTTCTCGAACAATGGTTGGAGTTCTTCAACGACAACCCTACTGGACTCTTTGAGCCGGCCCTCCCAATCTAGACGAACAAGTCGCATCACTTCTGTTGGAGCTTTTGCGATGTAAGTGGTTGGTCTACCTTTCTTAATCTGAATGAACTGCTTCTCTTCCAATCTGCCAAGTACATCATAGATTCTCGAGTAAGGAACCTTGGACTTTGTGGACACATCTGATGCGCCCATCTGCCCACCAGCAACAAGGGCAAGATATGCTTGGGTCTCGTATTCTGTGAGACCAAGCTGTTTCAGTGCTTTTAGAGTCGCCTCACTCACTGACATCGTTTATCAATCTCAGAGGTCAATATATTCCGTCTTAAGGCTTGTCAAGAGTGGATGTGTACCATTGTAGGAATTTCTCAAACGCTTGTGTCCGATGGGAGATACTCACCTTTTCGTCGAGTGTGAGTTCAGCATATGTCTTCGGAAACCCAGTTGGTAAAAAGATGGGATCGTAGCCAAAACCACCCTCTCCTGCAGGTTTGAATGCAACAGAACCTAGCATAGTTCCAACAAATGATTCTAAATGATTACCATTGCAGTAACCAACAGCTGTCATGAATTTTGAGCTCCGTTCCTCAATATTGTGCATGAGTCGAAGAATCCCTTCGTATCCTATCATCTTGAGGACAATACCTGCATATGATCCTGGGAACCCATTGAGTGCATCTACGAAGAACCCTGTGTCGTCAACCACAACCGGTTTTTGGAGAGCCTCAAATGCGATCTTTGCGGCTATGCGGGCAATTTCTTCAATATTCTCAGACCGAATCTCATGTTTCTCAAGGTCAGTGATGTCGAACTCTACACTGTACCTCTTGAACAGGGGGCGAAGTTCCTTGAGTTTGTGTTGATTTTGTGTTACTAGGACAAGCCTATCCCTTGACATAGGCTATGACCTCTTTCATTATCTTATAGGATGACTTTATCTTCTCTAGATTGAACATCCCTGTAGCATTCCACAAAATGACATGTTCGAGTCCTTGCTTGGCAAAATCCTCGAGTCGCTTGATCATCGATTCAGTACCGCCAGTCATATAGAACTCTTGGAGAACTTCTTTAGGGACCTTTTCCATTGCAGCCAGTGTTGTTTTTCGATCATATCTCATAGGAACATAGTCTGTCAATGAGTGGAAATTATCACCAAAAGGGTGGTCATATCCAAGACGCTTCCATTCATAACCTGGATAGAGAAGTGCGAAAGCCTTGGCAAGTGGTGTGTTCATCATTTTCTCACATTCTGACGGGTCTTCATCCATGATACTCCAGTTCCATAAAGCAGCTGTAAAGGGTCCCGTCCTATCAAACTTCTTTCTGTGCTTATTGATGACCTTCAGACGCTCGCCATATCCACTCGGAGTCAGGCTTGTCGGAATCCATCCATCACCATATTCAGCGGTCAATTCGAGCATCTTAGGACCCATGGCAGCTATCCAAATTGAAGGTGGTTTTCCATCCTCTGCAGGTCTGAGAGACATGACTGCGTCTTTGAGCTTCCAATAGCGACCATCATAGTCAAATGGTTCATGAGTACTCCAAACCATCTTGATGATTTCAAGAGCTTCTCGAAGCTTTCCAACCTGGCCAGAGTATTTCAGACCATAAGGTTCGACATTCTCAATCTCTCCAGCTCCAATACCAAGTACTGTTCTTCCTCGACTGATATGGTCGAGTGTGAGAAAGGTCTGTGCAAGAAGAATTGGATGACGTCTTAGTGGTTCAGTAACAGAAGAGATTAGCTGAACATTCTCGGTAACCGCAGCGCATGCACTCATGATAGCAGATAATTCATAGTAAGTGTGGGGTGACAGTTGGAAGTTTGCTAAGGGCGTGATGTCGGGAGTCCAGATTCCCTCGGGTATGAACCCTGCAAAGTGATCTGGAAATGCCATACTATCATATCCCAATGAATCGATGGTCTTTGCATTCCTCAGTGCATTGTCCCAAGGTGGAAGAAAGGGACCTGGGGCACCTATCTTCAAATCATGTATATCGACCATTAATCGCACGTCTCCGCGAAGTGAATGAGGACTTTTTTCACCTTCTCAAAATCTTCGAGATGCATAAACTCATCGAGTCCATGATAGTTATTGTCTTCTCTGAGTGTACCATAGCATACAGTGGGAATCCCATGAGAAGTGAAGTAATGACCATCATTTCCTCCAAGATCAGCAGAGATTGTAATTTTGGGATCAACGGTTTCTTTAACTGCTTCATGGAATACCTTCACATACTTATTTTCTGGATCTGACCCCCAACCTGAGTGTTTGGTCTTGAACTCCAAGGATGCATCCACAAAGGTTTCTTCCTTTGCCTTTTCGAAGAACTCCTCAATGTCCTTGACCACATCTTCAACATCTTCCTCAGGTATTGTCCGACAGTCAAATGATATCTCAGCTTTTCCTGGAATCGTGTTTGTCTTACTCCCTGCATTGTAGACAGTCATTGAGAAACGTCCCCAGAGTGTCTGATGAGGACTACCAGGAGGTGCAGGTAGTTTAGACTCCACCTTTCTTCTGATATCCACATAGTCAAGCATGACCTGCATCAATGGAATTGAGAGATGGATTGCATTTGCAAACTTGTATGGGTATCCAGCATGTCCCTGAACACCTCGCACTGTAATCGTACCTGAGATGACCCCACTCGCACCTGTGCTGACATACTCAGGACCGGAATCCACAACGATTCCGAAGTCACCTCGTATCTTGGGAGGTCCATTCATCAAATAGTCGATGCCCCAGACGCCGCCTATTTCTTCGTTGGGACTGATCATGATTTTCCAGTTGACCTTCGATGAGCCCTTCTTGATGAGCTCCTTCGCAGAGCTGACTGCAGCAACAATATTCCCCTTGTTGTCGCTCGCACCACGACCGTATGCTTTTCCTTTCTCAATTGTCAACTCGAAAGGAGGTTTCTTCCACTCATCGATTTCACCCGCAGGTACGACATCGTAATGCGTGCAGAGGAGAACTGTTGTCTTTGCTCCAACATCCATCGTGGCCACAACATTGGGCTGTGGTATCCCATCTTGCATAGAGTCAAAGACCTCTACCTCAAGCCCTGCTTCTTGGCAGTATTTCTTTATTACTTCAGCACAGACAGCATAGTTCTTCTTCTCATCACTGTTTGTGTCGAGCTCAACAATCTCTCGAAGGAATTGTTCTTCCCACTTGTCCATCTCAACTCATCTCCAATGGGTGCTGAATGTAGGGTAAAGGCCACTCATATTACTTCTGGCAGGTTTGGCAATAGTTAGTCTTGAAACGGTTTGCAGTGACCTCAGACACTCTACCACCACAAAGTGGGCAAATTTCACCACCCCGATTGTGAACCATCAAGAAGTCCCTCTTCTCGATAGATATCTCATCAAGTGACCGCTCAGACATGATATCACGAATCCTTGTAAGGACCTTATTCATTGCAAGATAGAGATTCTTGGTTTCCGTTTCGGACAGAGTAGATCGTCTGCGAAATGGGAGTATTCCCGCATATAGTAGAATCTCATCAGCGTAGGCATTACCAATTCCCTTCACAAAACGCTGGTTCCGTAGCACATTCTTAATCTGCCCGCGATGGCGTTTCAGTCGATTTCTGAAGATATCCAGAGTGAGCGATGGGTCCAGAGCAGAGGGTCCGCGATCTGCGAAATCGGCAACCCCTGCATAGTCACCCTTGTCAACGAGGTATATTCTCCCCATCTTCTTGACATCTGAGTACCATAGAGTCAAGTCTTCTGTGTGAATGGATACCATGTCATGACTGGTTGGTCGTTTGTGCTTTGTAATCGTTCTCAATCTACCAGTCAGCATGAGATTCAAGACTAGGTCATAATTGGTCAGTGATAGAATCAAGAACTTCCCATCAGCAGCTACACTATCGAAGGTTTCTCCAACGGACTTCGATTCAAAGTCACCAACTAGTTGACCATGGACCACAATGTGATTGTGAACCACTGTTTTTTCTATTTTCTTGCCTGAAAGAAGACTCGTCAGACGTTCAGCAATTTGCTGTAGTTCTGGAAGTTCGGGCATCTGCTCACCAAGGACCTCTGTTCATGCATCTTTAAGATAAGATAGTTTTCATTCTCTAATCGCAATGACCAAAAGGCGCGGTCCATATCGATGAAGTCGAAGAAAGAGGTGCAGAAACTTGGATCATCGCACGAGAGTCTTTGCAGTGGTCATCCTCACCTTAGTAATCTCTCTTTCCTTTGGATTCTTGACAGAGTATGTTCGTCAGACGATGACATTCTCATGGGCTATTGAAGAGGGCGACGAGTTCATTTTTGATGTTATAGTCACTGGAATAACGACAAACGGAACAGACGAGCGTCTCCCTCCTTATGCAGATATGAATATCACACGCATCAGCGTTCAGATAACCTCACTTCCGAATGTTTCAATCGTGTTCTATTCAAGACATTTTCTCGGAAACATTGTAGAGCATACGAAAACTAGTTCGCATTTCGCTAATGGGACTGATATTCCATCAGAGTATCGTTTCACTGTCAATAGACATGTTTCTAGATGTATACTCCCAATAGGGGGATGGCTTCACCTTGACGCTTTTTTCCCAGACCAGGTTGATCGATCCTTTGTGGATTATGAGTCATATCTCTCACATTTCAGGAAACCCTCCTTCTATTTTGGCTATATTGAAAATACAACTTATGAAGCCCAAGAATGGCATGGAATAATAGACATAGAAACAGGAGTCCCATTGTTCGTTTCTTTCTTGTTATACCGTACAAGTTCAACACATACATATTGGTACAACGTGACAATGAGTCTTGTGACTTAGACAGTCATTCTTTCATCAACACTATATCGGACTTTAATTTATACATGAATACCAAGTTAGGAGTCAACGGAGAGGTGTACAATGGAACCAACAGTATACCACATTCAGAAAGGACGACTAGTGAAGATGAAGGATCCCGGAGCATTTGGTCGAGGTGACTGTTACCTTGTCGATGCAGGGATGAAAATCTATCTGTGGATTGGTCCAAACTCCACAGTGGACGAGAAGTTCCTTACTGCTGCAACTGCAGTGATGAGGGACACAGCCCGTGAAGGTAAGGCGGACATAGATAGAATTGAGGGAGGAAACGAGCCCGCCGAGTTCATGGCACTGTTCGATGACTTCCAACTGACTGACGAGGATACTGAAGGTATCCTAAAGAAGGTCCAGCTTGAAACACATGAACACAAACTCTGGAGAGTTCATCGTGAAGGTGATGAAACCTTCTTTGCAGAGGTCAATCTTAGCAGAAACTCTCTGAAGAGTGATGATGTGTTCCTATTAGACGCATGGGACGACATATGGGTTTGGCGGGGCAAAGATGCAACAGCTCGTGAGAAGTTTGATGGTAACATCTTAGCAAGAAGATACGATGCTGAACGAGTTGGAGTTCAAGAGATTGAGATTATAGAGGAAGGTCAAGAACCAGACGAGTTCTTCAGGTCTTTCTCATAGTAGTGCTATACTAACCTGTAGTGACCCGGGCGTGGTTCATAGAGGACTCCGCTGTCCTTCATCCGCGCAAGGGTTTCTGCAGCAACATGTCGCTCAACACCAGCTTCTTCTGTAATTTCCTTCAGAGTAGGTCCTAGAGACCCCCGTTTTCCTGTGTCTAATTTCTTGACTGCTTTCAACACTTTGGTGTTGAACTTGTCAATTCGACTTCCCTTTCCCCAGTCCTTCTCAGCACCCTCTTTCAACTCGGTAAGTTCCATGAACTCCTTAAGAGCTGGTTCAAGAACTCGATTCCAAGCATTTTTCATGTCCTTGGCAGTGACTTTGTCTTTCCAATAAGCTCGAGCCGATGAGCGAGCCAGTCTCAGGGTACTAAGTGGTCGTCCAAGAGCGTCTGCGTCAAGAATGTTTCCTCGTGCAAGAACATTATCTTCTAAACCAAAGCTCTCTCGCAGTGTTTCTAATCTAGATAGCACATGTTCTGTGCCCGAGTCAATGCTCCGTTTTCCTATCTCAGGAGTGAGCATTTGATACGTTATAGCAGACTTTAGTATTGGTAGTCGTAGATGGGAGGGTTTTCTGGTTTCAACCCAGAAGTCTTCTGATGCCAAGGCCAGGGGAACGTCCGGTAAGAATGCAGTTTCTGTTTCTGTCATGGTGCCTAGAGAAACCTCTCGATACCCAGCAGGGTCTCTGCGTTGTACGCAGATTTGTTGCATTCTATTGGCGGAGTAGGAACCAACGTCAAAACGCCAAAGTCGGGGTGCCTTTACTCTGATTCCCTGAACATTCCTGAATGTAGGTGGTCGCCCCTTCATAGCAGAGGGGAGAATGTTTCGGATGAATGACAGTAAACGTCGGACCTGAGCTTGAGAGGCAATGGCTTGGATGCCTGTTGTTAAACCTCCGATACTGTCGAGATAGGGTGGACTAGAAATGAAGAGTCGAGCAAAGACACGTTTGCTGGCCTCTCCCATTCCCACGTTTTCAAAGAGAATATTGGAGAGTTCCTTGAGTTTCATGGGAGGTCGCATTTCCGAGAGAAAATCAACAGACATCTCATTCCAGGATTCCGCCGCAATGGCTTGAGTGATTGTTTGAGTTTCTTGAAGTGGTCGTGGAGCAGCTACTCTTGAACCAACTACATCGATATACGCTCCATCAGGGGGTAACTCTTGATCTGTGCTGAAGAATACGAATTCTCCTTCCATCAGCCATGGACTGGGTGTCAGAAGGACTAGAGTAGTATCCCGAGTGTGATGGACAAATCCACGATATCTGAAAAGACGAGCTGTTTCCTTTTCCCGGAACTGCTGTAATAACTGTGCCTCCCATTGTGCCAATTCGGCACCATATTGACGGCTATAGAGGTCACTAACGCTTGTTGCATCTGCTAGTTGGTCACGTTCTGACCCGTGTCGTCTAAACAGCTCCTCTACATCCATGTGTATCATTCTCTCTTCTTTAGACCATCAGGTCTCCTTCTCTCTCCGAACATACTCGCGATATGCCTTGGGATACAGCTCAGCGAGTTCATCTATTGTTGGAAGACGCTCACTGTACGGGACATAGGAGTTTCCAATTCTCGCATCAGCTATTTCTTTCTCTAGCAAAGGTTGGAGTTTCTTGTTTATCTCAAAACCAATGAACCGTCGTAGATTCATTTTGGCAGCTACTGCGGTCGTTCCGTTCCCCATGAATGGATCGAGTACAATATCACCGGGTTTTGAAGAGAAGTCTATACATCTGGAAACCAACTCAAGAGGTAGTTTAGTTGCATTCTTAGCTAGACCTGTGCGGTATCGGCGTTTGACTGACCAGACATCCTCAGGGTAGTTCTCGATTTTGTTGAAGAAGTATTTTCGCGGGTTCTTCACAAGTAAGACGATGTGATAGTGACTCGTGACAAACCGCTTCTTTGTGTAGACTCCAAATGGATAGTGCCAGATCAGGTGATTTAGTGTCACAAGACCTGCATCTCGAGCTCCATGAAGCACAGCATCGAGGTTTGTCCAGCCACTAAAGACATAAGCGGATGATTCGGATTTCATGATTCTGGGTAGCTCAGCCAACCATCTTGTAGTGAAATCATGATATGACTCGTCTGTTTCCTCATATCCTTCGACGACTAACCGCTCATCGCGATTATACACACTACTCTTTCCATCAAAGTCAATCCCAAACGGGGGATCAGCGATGACTAAATCTATAGACGCATCTGGGAGCTTCTTCATCCCAGTGACACAGTCTTCGAATCTGATATCATCCAACTTGACCCTAGGAGATGGTGATTTTGTTCCATCATAGAGACGTCTAGCATCCTCTCTAGACCAATCGTATGTTGGTTTGAAGTAGAACTCAGCAAGATTGGGGATGTATCGTTTCGCTCGTCCCTTCCTTGATTCATCCTTCTTCTCGGTATCACTATCAGTCGTCATGTGCAACTTCACAATGATGTTTTAGTCGGTTCTTCTTAAGACTAGTCATTCACATAATGTCCGATGGGTCGACGCCTCGTTCCATTGCACGTTTTGTCATCCAGTCTAGCTGATGGGCGGGTGGCTCGGGTTTCTCGGGAGATTCGACACGTTTTATCTTAAGAGCTCCTTCGGGACATACAACTGCACAGACACCGCATCCTATGCATCGTTTTGAATCAACAACGGTGACGTCTTCTGGGATGCTGAGTGCTCCGAACTGACATCGCTCAATACAAGTTTCGCATCCTGTGCAGAGGTCAGCATCAACAGTCATCACGAAATCAGTCTTGATGTATTCCCGTGGTTCTGCTACCTTATCGACACCTCTCAGTACACCACAGCAACAAGTGCAGCAGTTGCAGATGAAAGTATGACCAACCTGGACATTGTAAGTGCAATGAATTAACCCTGCGTCTTCAGCCTCTCTGAGAAGTCTGAGTGATTCCTCTTTTGTAATAGTCTTTGTAAGTGGGTCTTCATCGAATGCATTCTCCTTATTTGGAGCAAAAGGGAGACAGACTGAGAGGGGATAGTCACAGCCCTCGTCTATGAGTGCCTTTTGTTTTCTACAGATACACTCACGTACACCCCAAGAGGCTGCAGATTTGATTAATTCCTCAGCTTGCTGAAAATTGTGAATCTCAAGTTCTGTGCTCACTGCCTCATTGACTGGAATCACCTGAAAGATAACGGGGTCACTCGTTACAATCTTCTTGAATCCCATTTTATGTTGGAAATACTGTTCGAGGATTTGAGCAAACTCTGCATCCATTCTACCTAGTTGCTCTTCGTAAATACCAACTGCAAAGGGCATTAAACCATACTTCCTTGCTCCTGCACTCTTCGATATCCAAGAGCTAATCTGACCCTTCTCGTGCATCAATTCAAGAATTTTCTCTAGCTCTTCTTTTGGGCGATTTAACCTAGTGCTAATCTCATCCAAAGTTTCGCCACGAAGTTTCAGCTGACTTGCGAGTTCAGCCTCTTCCCGTTCGAATATCCACTCGAGAACCTTGAGATGTGAACCATCATCAACGGGAGGAAACCCATTTGGAATCGTATCTAGAACTTTAGCGAGTCTTTCATATGGATTCATAGCTGTCACAACTCAGTCTGCAAGTGCAGAGGTATACATAATCCTTCTGTTACGCAGTACATTGAAGTTTTATCCCAAGAGGGCTGAGCTCCTCGTTGACTTTCCGGACAATTTTGGTGCATTCCAATCCTTTTCCAATCAGAACATGAGCAAGTGACTGTTGAAATGGAGGAAGGAATGGAATCTCACTGGCTGCGAGGATCTCGTTGTAAGCCTTTTTCACTCGAGATGCAGTCAGGCAGTTCTCAAGCTCAGCAAGTGTTGTTCGGGTTTCGATTAGCATATGTGAGATCTTCTTGAGAAAAGCAGGTTTGGGAACATTAACCGATGGACCGAAAATCCGTTCAACGTTCTCCTCAAACCAATTCTGCAGTTTATCCACATCATACACTGGAAGAACAATTGGAGGGTCCCCTTGTTTTTCTGGTGTGATTATCCGGATCAGTCCCCGTTTTTCAGCAGCAAGGACAAAATCTGAGAATCTTCTATATCCAACCTTGTCGAATTCTAATCCGCGTTCGCTGAGCTTGGTCCCTAGCTCCATGAGGTTGTATGGAAGTCCTTCGTTGAGACCTTCTTCAGCAACTTTGGCCATGAACGCAAAAGCCTCGTTTACTTCCTGTGTCATCTTAACAGATTCAGGAGATATCTTGTCAGGAAGCGTCAGAATTGTACCAGGCATTTCACCTTCCAGCACAATGTAGTTCTGTGCTTGGGACCAGTCTAAGAAGTCATTCCAGTGCTCAAAACCCATAGCAGACTCATCAAAGTCAGGGTTCAGTGATTGCATAACGTGTTTAGCATGACCTGCACCGGGTTTGCTACCAGCCTTAGTTATGACTCTGATTACTTCTTGCAGTTGTACAGCTGCAAGGTGTCTTAATTGGACTATACTCTGGACAGACTCATCACAGTCTTCAGGACGAACACAATCCAAAGCAGGTCTGAAAGAGAATATGTCGCTATACATCGTAGCCAGTTCCAGAAGCTCAGACGCTGTGATGATTGGGTTGCTAATTAACCAGAGATCCACACCATGATCCTTGAGTGCACCTGCAATCAGTTTGAAGTCACCATCTCCTGTGATTAATACGTAGCGCCTAGTTTCTGGATAGTGCATTAGATGGTCAAGTATGTATGCTGCCATCTTGTAATCACTTGCATTGTCTGATGATGAGGGAACATGAATCAGATCGTACCCAAGCTCGTATAGTTCCTCAGCCATCTGGCGCCTTGGATCCCAGTCTGCAAAGGCATACGCACGGGTGACCGCGCCAGTCTGACGAATCCTTTCAGTCATGAATCTGTGAGTTGCTGACTCATCTGCTACATTCTCAACATCCCAGAAGATGGCCAGTTTTTGTGTGGTTTCTGTGGAGGTCATGAAAGCAACACTCCGCTTGACAATCATTCTGAAACCGGCCATATATGAGCTTGCTGACAGCGATGTTCATCAGAGAAGTCGTACATAAGTCTAGTATTTGTCATTCTTAGCTATATAGGAAAGCCTATTTATCATCCATCAGGAACAGACGGAATCCAACAACCTCTGAGCGGACCCATTGGTGAAACTCACTATGCCAAAGAAGAACGAATCTAGCCCGGACATCCTGAAAATGACCAAGAAAGGCTATAGAGAACTCTTGGCACTTCTTCCCGAGGGGGTTGGAATCACAGATCTAAATGAGAATCTAGTGTTTGTGAATGATGCTTTCGCAAGCATTCTCGGATACGAATTGAATGAACTCAGAGGAAAGAATGTATTGGAACTTGTTCAAAAGGAAGAACATGACAGACTTCGTCGAGAAACCACTGTTAGAACCACTGGAGTTTCCTCTGCCTACGAACTTAGTATGACACGGAAAGATGGTCAGCCAATAGTTGTACGTGTTTCAGCTGTACCAAGAAAAGATGAGGATGATAATGTCATTGGGACTGTTGCCGTAGTGATTGATGTCACGAAAGAAAAGCAGGTTGAGCAGGAACTTCGAAAACTCTCTAGAGCTGTAGAACAAAGCCCAACTTCTGTAGTCATAACAGACTCAGAGGGGACTATAGAGTATGTCAACCCCAAGTTTTCAGTTTTAACGGGGTATACTTTATCAGAGGCAGTTGGAGAGAATCCTCGAATTCTCAAAACGGAGTTAACTCCTAAAGATACACACGTTGATCTCTGGAGAACTCTGAAAGAGGGACGGTCTTGGAGAGGTCTTTTCGTCAATAAGAAGAAGAATGGTGATCTTTACTGGGAAGATGCTTGGATTTCACCAATCTTCAGTCTTGACGGGAATGTCACTCATTATGTTGCAGTGAAGGAAGACATCACAAAGAGAATAATGGCTGATCGAAAAGCTGCGCATTCACATAGAGACCTCGAGCTCTACGCTTCATTCTTACAACATGACATCAGAAATGACTTACAGGTCATAATGAACCATGCAGAAGCAGCGTTGATGCTTATCGAGGAAGAAAACGCAATCAAGGGATACATCCGGACTGTGGAGGCGGCATCGGAGAGGATGGTCCATCTTCTGGATATATTTGGTCGACCGGGAGCAGCCGATGAGAGAGATCTGATTGCCATACTTGAGAGAGTAAAAGCACAGGCTGAGAAGGCTCATTCTAATCTCAAGGTCCTGATCAAGTCTGATTTACAAGCAGTTGAACTCCAAAGTGCAAGATTGATTGCAATTGTGTTCGACAATCTTCTACGTAACTCTGCAGAGTACTCAGAGGGAGATGTTGTTGTTGTCATAGAAGTTTCTCAAGATGGAGGGAATATTCAGACTATCATAAGTGATAATGGTCCGGGCATTCCCGAAGAGATTCAGGGTAGTCTCTTTGAGAAAGGAGTTTCAACAACTGGCAGTGGTTTTGGTCTATATCTCAGTAAAAGAGTTGTAGAGGGGTATGGAGGCTCAATCGAGCTCATCTCAAAGAATCAAGGAACTGCATATCGTATTCTAATGCCTATCTCATGAAATCCCCGGAGGAAGATGAATAGCAAACTCGCATGTATCATCTCCTCTTGTCAGAGACTGCACTATCTCTATCTTCAAGGGCTGTTCAAGAATCCCTTCCCAGAGCTGTTTTGGCCAACCGGCGGCACAATTACAGAAAATAGCTGGAGTTTCTTCAAGACAACCCCGTATCAAAGGACAGAAACAGTAAGCTCTCTTTCTCTCAGCATCCGTTTGTGCTTCCTTGTACGCAGTTGGATTGGATGGTCCTTTCTCTGAAAAAATGATAGAACCTTCTCGCCTCAGAAGCTTGGGATAGTATCCACCCTTGGAGGTCATTGCCTTAATGACAGTGTCCACACTTCCAGTTTCCCTGAAAAGGTCCATCATTGGGGGGATTAGCTCAACTGGGAAGATATGCGCACAGTGTGAAAGAATCTCGAACCGCTGTTCATCATTTGCGACGTCTTCTAGGAGGCCAAGGGATTTGCAGAGTGCTTTCTGACGGACATCTGCGGGTGAGTCAATATCGATTTTACTCATTGGGTCCAAGATTTCTTCTTTTGTTTCTGAGCCCAACACGGTTTCAAGTTTTGTAGTAAATCGATGCATCCAGTCATGTATGATTGCCTGAACCTCGACGACCGATTCGTCTGGGCAATCTGTATCCCAGTTATGATAGATCTCTCTCGTTGATTCAGCAATGGGATGCCCTCTCTCATAGGTGTGTCTTGTTACCTTTGCGTAGGAGTTGCCAATCTTCGAGTATAGTCCTCTATGGACTATTGTCATTGCATCTTCAGCTGGGAGAATAGCAGTGGCGACTTCAGTCTCTTTGATTTCCTCCCTGATAGGGATACACACGTCCATATCATGACCACTCTCATCACTTACTCCCCAATGATGAATTACAATGGGGCTTCCAGTAGCTATGTTTCCTGTAATCTCATTGAGATCTGTAAAAACAGCAGTAAGATCAGTCACTTCACCATGAATTCTAGTCTGTATAACGAGAGTTTCGTCCAGAACCTTATGGACTACTTTCTCCTCATCAGGTTGCATTTGCCAATCACTCTGAACTTCATTATTGAGATTCTATATCAATACAAAGTTCGTAGCAAGAATCTGAGTAGCGAGCCATCACGTTTCTTATATCTCAGACCGGATATCTTTCCTTATCACAGAAATGGATAGTTTCAATTTTGACCATGGAGGATATGAAGAGCCTGCTTTCCTTTGCTGAGGCCGTGGCAATTGGAGCAGGACGGGTAACCCTAGAGTATTTCCACAAGGAGATCGAGATTGATAGGAAGGAGGATGACACTCCAGTCACTATAGCTGATAGAAAAACTGAGGAGTATATCCGCGAACGATTACAAAACGAGTTCCCCACACACTCAATACTTGGTGAGGAGGAGGGAGAGCGTCAGGGTAAATCTCCATATCGATGGATAATCGATCCAATTGATGGAACCCAATCTTTCATTCGTGGAGTGCCACTCTATACTGTACTTCTAGCCCTTGAGTATGAAGGAGCGCCCCAACTCGGGGTGATTCACGTTCCTCCATTACGAGAAACCGTTTCTGCGGCGAAGGATGTTGGGGCATTCTACAATGGTACTCCGTGTCGTGTGAGCTCTACAGAACGTCTGGCAGATGCATGGGTGCAAGTGACGGATTATGCTGATTTATACAGACGCCGTCCAGAGTTTGCCAAGAGGTTGTTGGCTGCATCATTCTCATGCAGGGCGTGGGGAGATGCATACGGGTATCTTCTCGTAGCAACTGGGAGAGTTGATGTAATGATAGATCCAATCATGAACATTTGGGATATTGCACCTCTGCAACCCATAATCACAGAAGCTGGCGGTGTTTTCACTGACCTTGATGGTGCTGATAA
Organism: Candidatus Thorarchaeota archaeon; assembly: GCA_050124975.1. Taxonomy (GTDB): domain Archaea; phylum Asgardarchaeota; class Thorarchaeia; order Thorarchaeales; family Thorarchaeaceae; genus SMTZ1-45. The sequence continues at coordinate 18,303 of JASFEF010000037.1, forward strand.
TGCAATGGGGACATCTTCACTTGCATGTAACTCGATGCTTTACAAAGAATTGATGGGTTTCATCTGATATGACAGAGTCAGTGGAATGAGGCGATGATGCTTCTCGCAATCATCTCAAAGGCGGTGTTGACATTCTTATCAAGACGAACTGATGTTTCAATGTACTCCAATCCAAGTTGACCAGCAATTTTCTGACCCTCCTCTGTCGAAACAACACGTTCCATCGCTAGGTCAGTCTTGTTGCCCACTAGAATTGCTCTGTAATCTTCTAAGTTCCTGTCGACCTCTTTCTTCCATTCAATGACCTCATTCAGTGATTCCCATGATGTGACATCATACATGAAAACAACCCCTTGAGCGCCCAGATAGTAGTTAGCCCGTGTTCGTTCTAAGAAGTCTTGAGAGCCTAAATCCCAAATCTGTAGATTTACTGAGTCTTCGTCAACATCCATCTTTTTGTAGGCAAACCCTACGCCAAGTGTTGGAGAATAGTGTTCGCGGAAAGATCCAGTTGAATACCGGATTATTATGCTGGTTTTACCAACTGATGCTGCTCCAACTGTGACGATTTTTAGTAGATATGACGGGCTCATTCACGGTCACCACATAGGTTTCTTCTGTTTTCTTAGATAATAGTTCCTTAGATGGAAGAAATGGCGATTTGGATTAGATAATTACCTCCTTGGGTATCAGTACACCACGTTGTGTGGCAAGAACGAGAAGTGTCAGTTTAGCCGCGGGACCCAAGTTCGCGTATTCCACCATTATGCGTTCAAAGGTTTCTATCCTATCTCTACCGACCCATTCGGACGGAAGAAGGTCGATTAGTGGAGTTCCAGTCGCGGACCGGATCTGTGTGATACTCTCTGACTTGTAGATGATATGACCTCGCGTTACCAGAAGATAGCCCAACTCCTCTAGGGCACTGGACCAAGCAATCTGAAGATGACTTGTTTCAATTGGCCCAACATGTGGTTTTGTTGGCGTGCTCAATATTTCTAACCAGTATGCGAATTCCTCAAACCCTCTCAAATCAAAAGCGGAGTAGCGACGAATGATTCTCTGTGAAATCACAGTTGTCAGATTTCCGATATACAGAGTTAGTTTTGCAGGGTTCAATGCATTGACAAACTGAGCCAGAATCTTCATCCATTCTCCAAAAAGCAACATGA
>JASFEF010000038.1:0-19268 GCA_050124975.1 Candidatus Thorarchaeota archaeon
TTCTTCAACTGAACTGTCTTCACCTTAGGTGTCCGTGCAGGTGGTATCTTCGTAGCAGAAATGCTGATTTTCATTATTGACCCACGAGCGAAATACTTGATTTTCATCCAGTAGTTGTAAGCAGCTGGTGGTGTTGTAGCGACCACGCGAACAACTCGTTTAGATCTAAGCACATCCTCAGCAGCTCTCGTGAGTTGTGTACCAATCATTGTCTTCTGGTTTCGAACATCAATGTCTAGGTTTCGAATGATGCCCACTTTTCCTGAAACTGGGTTCTTTTCTGCTCTGAATACTATCTCACCAATAACCTTTCCCTTCTCCTCTGCTACAAGCCAACCCCATCTTTCAAAAGCAGGACCTCTGTGTTCATCTTTGACCTGCTCGACGGTTGTGTATCCTCCCTTTCTAGAGCGATAGAACCAGCGTGTTCCTTGATAGACCTCGAGGAGGTCAGTACAGTCTTTCATAACACCCTGTCGTATGGTAACCATCACTGGAAGCCTCTGAAATGTCGCGAGTCTAATTTTGGTGAAGGATAAAATAAACTGATGTAAGACACTCTGAAAGCTATCAAGATTTCACAGAGTCACTCAATCTGATACTTCGTTCACCGAGTTCTATTGCATCTGGACCAAATAGGTATAGAATTGGTTCTACACCAAAACCACCTGGCATGTGAATCGCTGGATAAAGAGTTCGCGGACCAGGAAGTTGAATCATGGATTTGAGCGACCTAATTATTTTAATCGAGGAGCTTTCTGGATCTTTCATTGAGATTACATTGAATCCTGATTTGGATGCAACTTTCACAACATGCTCTAGTCCACTAACACATAAACACGCACGGACACGGGGCCAAATCATTTTGGCAAATAACAGAAGTTCTGCAGTATGTTGCGATGCTCCAAATTGAGGACTGATTAATGCACGAGCTCTACCATCAATGATAGTTATTCTACCAGGCACTCCCGCCACATCTTTGTAAGTTTCAGCTAGGTCATTACATGCAACAAAGTTAGCCCTAACTTGAGGGACAATAGCTACAAACGATTCGGACTGCTCAATGATTCTCATCGCTTCTAGAATATCGCCCATGACTTGTGCTCGTTCAGCAAGGTCATCATCTCGACCTCCCACAAGTTGAGAACAGACTTGGCAGTTCGCTGCTTTGAGAGAAGGTACCTTATCTTGATGGATCTCGCATAGAGTCGATCCTAGACGCGAATGCATGCAAGCAGAACAAATCTCTCTCACAATTTGGTCTGCTCCACACTCGTCTGTTTTGATCATCTCTGTGAGTTTCTGAGACAGGCGATCGATGTCAACTGCAAGTTTCGTTTTCGTTATTGGTTGGCTCAAGTACTTACTTACCGCAGCTTGCGTCATATCCATCTTGGATGCAATTTCAGTCTGTGAAAACCCCTCATCTTTCAAAGACCTTGCTACGAACAATCTGACAGCGCGTAGAAAATCTCTCTGCACAATCTCACATGGCGGTCTCATGTCAAAACACCATCAATTTCTATAACACTGTTATAAGAAGCGTTATAAGAATGCTTGCATGCATTCCGTTTGGTGACACCAAGAATGACTGAGTACCCAGTCAGAAGAGACCCAAGAACCATTATCGCCGTTGTTTCAATATGCGTTATCCTGGTTGTCGCAGCTTATGCAGCAGTGACCTGGTGGAAACCTCGATTTGTGGTCTATACCTATAGTAGCTTTCTTGACTGGGGAGATGAAGGTGCAGAAGTTGTCCTTGAACGGGCTTTTGCATCCTTCGAGGAGATGTATGGTGTAGATGTAGAGATTGTCCTACTCGAGGTTGATGCAAACGGTGTCATCTCAAAATTAGTAGCAGAATCTGCGAACCCTGTGGCTGATGTTGTGATAGGGATAGATAACATACTTATCCTTCAAGAAGCAGCTAGGAATGTATTGGAGCCGTATGTGTCTCCCAGTCTTGATTTGATCAATGAAACATTTGTGGACCTTCTAGACCCAGACCATTATCTCACTCCTTTTGACTTTGGTTTGGTCACATTGATCTACTCTACAAACACAATCAACACTACAACTCACCCACAACTAGGGAATATTACTTTTACAGACCTAGCTGCTGTGGAGCTAGCATCAGCACTGGTCACTGAGAATCCACATTTCAGTAGTCCTGGTCTTTCATTCTTACTCTCTCAGATAGCAGTATATGAGAAACTGTTGTCGCAAGATTGGACTACTTGGTGGGAAGATGTCAAAGATGACATAGATGTGCAAGAGGGGTGGTCAGAGGCTTGGTCCGTCTGGTCAAGTGATCCAAACAAGCATCTGTTGGTCAGCTATGGGACCGACCCTGCATACTCGGCTAATTATCTTGGAACAGCTCCCGATACTGCGGTGGCTCCATTCTATTACAATGACCAGTACTGGGCATGGATGCAGGTGGAAGGAGTAGGGCTTGTCAAGAATGGACCCAATCCGGATCTTGGGAGGGCTTTCATAGATTATTGTCTCAATGCCTCAGTTCAAACAGAGATTCCTCTCAACCAATGGATGTTTCCTGTTAGAACAGACCTCACCCTACCAAGTGTCTATCAATATGCAATTCATCCGGATGAGGTTAGTGTTCTTAATCAGCTTCTAAGCAGAACAGAGATATCCGAGAACCTTTCTGATTGGCTAACCTTATGGGATTCAACGAGAACACCATAGAAGAGGAAACTGAATTGAATACACGAGACCTTCTCAGGTATGCAGTACTAGCGTTCCCTTTTCTATTGCTAGCTGTGTTCCTACTATACCCAGTCCTCATTGTCACAGTACAAGGTTTCTTTACAGGTACGCCTTTCCAAGAGGTGATTACATCACCAACAATTCAATTCACTATTCAGTTCACTTTCGGCCAGGCTATTCTGAGTACCTTCATGGCAGTTCTCATCGGCTTACCAGGAGCATTCTTGATTTCACGTTTAAAGTTTAGAGGGAAGTCATTGGTCAAGGCAATGATGATAGTGCCTTTTGTACTTCCACCCATTGTTGTCGTTGTAGGGTTTCTCCAGATGTTTGGGCCAAACGGGATTATCGATTCTATACTTATGTGGATTCAAGGTTCGAGCACTTCAGTATTCAATCTAGCTACTGGGGTTCCAGGTATTATTCTGGCACATACGTTCTACAATGTTCCACTTGTCCTACTGATGGTTTCAGCATCTCTTGAACGACTAAATCCAGAGGTAGAGGAAAGTGCAGAGATTCTAGGAGCCAGTCCCTATCAACGACTTCGTCGCATCACATTGCCTCACATCATGCCCTCAATCCTTGCATCAGCAGTGCTCACGTTCATGTTCTGTTTTATGTCATTCCCAATCATTCTTGCATTCGGCCAAGGAACCTACATGACCATTGAGGCTCAGATATGGAATGCTTTCAGAGTATTCGATTACGGTCAAGCTAGTTCTCTCACGTTCATACAAATCATCATCACACTTAGTCTGGCTTATGTCTATATCAAGTTGGGACGACAAGAGAATAACGCAGGTCCAACCGCCTCAATAAAGACCACATCGTTCGATCAATACAAAATAAAAGAAAGGATACTGATTCTAGGATATCTTGTTCTGATTGTTATACTTGTTGTAGGACCCATAGTTACAATTGCACGGGCTTCCGTGTTTGATCCGATTGCTCAAAGTTACACTCTCGAAGGATTTGCGAACCTATTTTCAATTGGGAGTCAAGGAGGGCTTAGATATTTCATCAACTCGCTCTTCTATGCTGGACTTGCAACCATTTTTGCTGTCATTTTGGGAATACCCCTGGCTATAGCTATGAGATCCAGATTTAGAACAATACCCACACTAGCCTCAGGGATGATTCTTCTTCCGCTTGGGATTTCGTCAATCACGGTTGCTTATGGCCTTGTACTTGCTGTTGCAGTACCCACGGGTCTTGTTACTAATCCTTGGCCCATCATAGTTGTGGCCCAGACAATTATTGGGCTTCCCTTCAGTGCTCGAGCTATTGAGATTGCTATGAGTAAAATCGACCCAGCTCTCATGGAACAAGCAGACTCCTTGGGAGCATCAAGAATTCAACGCTTACTCTTCGTTGAACTTCCATTACTCGCTCCTGGCATCCTGGTTGGTGGAGTCTTTGCATTTGCAATGGCAATTGGAGAGATGTCTGCAACTCTGTTCATCGCACTGCCACAGAACTATACCCTGGCAGTGGCAATCTATGACTATCTGGCAGTGAGAGCATTTGTTGAAGCAGGAGCAGCGGCGTTGGTCCTTGTAATCGTCTGTGTAGTTGCATTTCTTGTCATGGAACGAATCTCAGAAGGGAGTACTGGAGGTGCTCTATAATGGTTGAAGTGGAGATCAAGGGGCTGATACGAAAATTTGACGATGGTTCTAGGATTGGACCAATAGATCTTCATGTTAGAGATGGTGAATTTCTCACTCTGCTTGGCCCTAGCGGATCTGGCAAGACAACAACACTTCGAATGGTGGCTGGCTTTATTGAGAATGTCGGAGGAAGTCTTCTCTTTGATGGAAAAGACATGATCGATGTTGTACCGCGTGAACGAAACATAGGGATGGTATTCCAGTCAGTCGCATTGTTTCCAAATATGACTGTGTTTGAGAATATCTCATTTGGCCCCGATATGGCAGGCTGGTCGAGGGAGAAAACCATAGAGAGGGTCGAAGAGCTTGCAGACCTTTTAGGTATTCGTCGCCTTCTCCTAAGGAAAGTCTCCGAAGTGAGCGGCGGCGAGGCTCAACGAGTTGCTCTTGCTCGAGCACTGGCTACCAATCCAAAACTCCTCTTGCTTGATGAGCCGTTATCTGCTCTCGATTTGCAGTTGAGAGAACGTCTTCAGACAGAGATACGACGGATTCAGAGAAAGCTGAATATCACCACGATTTACGTCACTCATAGCCAAGACGAAGCATTTGCCATATCAGATAGAGTAGCAATCTTAGACGATGGGTTGGTTGTGCAGGTTGGGACACCTGAGGAACTGTACGACTCACCCGCAAATGAATTCGTGGCGAGGTTTCTTGGGAGTGGGAATGTCTTCTGTGGAAGAGTTATTGAGGTTACTCAAGGGAATCTCATGGTCGAAATTGACGATAACTTGTTGGAAATTCCTGGTGAAGTAGCAGTTGATTCTCAAGTCACCTTCAGCGTAAAACCTGAGGATGTCATTATTTCTGATTCAGCCCTAAATGGTTGGACATCTGCCAGTCTAGTTTCAATCACGCCTCAGGTAGGCTCGTTCAAAGTCACCGTTGACTACAATGGCATACAGATCATTGCTCTTACGTATGACGAAGACTTGGTCAAGCGTCTGCGAACTAATGGAGAGAAGACCATTACCTTCGCGTTTAAACCCGAATCAGTCATCATCCTTAGGGACTGATTCAGTGAAATCTCCAGGTGGTGGAGGGATATGGTCCTTCTTTGAACTTGGCTCATCATCGGGCGGTGGAGGTATATGTTCTTGTTTGGGTTCTGGAGGCGCTTCTGACACGGGTTCTGGTTCTGGCTCAGGCTGCTCATCAAGCTCAACCTCAACTTCATCGTCACCCATAGACTCTATGGGTGGTGCTGGCGCTGTCATAAACAGCTCTCGTTCAACAAGCGCCATAACTTGACTTCGAATGTAGGTTGGAGAGGTCGCCATGTCAGGTACATCATATCTCTCTGAGAGGTATCGCATCATCGAAATAGTTGCTCTCTTCTTGACGAAGACAAAGACGAGAGTGAAATTGAGAATAATGGCAAACAGAGGCCCTAGAGCAACTGAAATGATGAATATGGGAACCCAAGGAGCTTCAATGCCAACACTCAGTGTGAGCTCAAGCCACACGAGAATGATGTCAACGCCAGCAAAGAACTCAAGGATGTCTTCAACATCATCTCCGACGTTACTGAGAGACCTATCCTTCGCATCAAGGTGAAACAGACCAGCTTCTTTCATCAACCAGGGGCCAAAATAGAGAAGCATCACAGTAAATGGAAGGATGCCAACACTGAATACCATTAGGACTGTTCCCAAATAGATTATGTCACCAGTGCTTACTTCAGCCATCAGCTCAAATCCAAGGATTGTTAGTGCAATCCCAACTATCAGAACTGAACCATAGAGTGACCTTCGAAAAGCGTCTCCTAGATTCTCATCATCTGGTTCGGGAGACATGAAGTAGTCTCCTGCGCGGTGTTTCATTCGTCTATGAATCAAAAGTGGAAGGCTCACAGATCTGGGCCACTTGATTAAAATTCCACATAGTATGATCGCAAAAACCACTGATCCAACGGATACTCCCAGCATATACATCGTGTATCTGCCAAAGCTTGCTGGATCTAGTGGGAATACTCCTGCTATATTCAAAAGGGTGAGAAGCCCCCAAGTTGAACCAAGCAAAATCAATGTTGAAACACAGAAACCAAGAAGCAGTTTTCCAAAACTAAGGTCCTCAGTTTCATCGAACAATTGCTTGTATGGACTAGTATACACCTGTGCTTCTTCCATCTCAAACAACCGAATATCATAAGTGCATCTGACTCATAAGCCTTCTCCACATCTATTCAGGCGAGATTCTCGCGCAATATCTAACACAATAACAATCATATAGCACAAAACGGGAATAACCAAGACGCTGGCTAGATAGAATAATATCCAGTGTTAGATGTTAACGAGTAGCGTAGTGATTGATTATGGTAGTGGGCTACGAGGTTATGGAAGACGGAACCCTGAATGAGGTCGAGCTGACTAAAGACGATCTTGAATCAACCAAGGTAGTTTGCGTTGTCGATGACGAAACTAAGAGCATCTATCTATGGAAGGGGACCCAAGCAGGTATCAGAAGGAAATTCATTGGCGCCAGAGTCGCGACCAATCTGAGAACTGAATATGGCTTTCACTTCAAAGTACGGCCACTAGATGAAGGGGAGGAACCACCTACTTTCTTCTCAGCTTTAGACGGGACAACAGCAGCGACCAGAGTCCTGAAACCAGGTGAAAAGGCACCGCCTCCAAAACCACCAACGCCTAAGCCGAAAGTAAAGGCAACTGCAGAACCTGCGACTGCACCACCGAAGCCCAAACCAGCAGAACCTAAGCCCGCTGCGGCTCCTCCACCAAAACCGCCAACAACCACAGCACCTAAACCAAAAGCAACAACAGCCCCACCTCCAAAACCACCAACAGCAGCTCCAAAGGCAGCAGCTACTGAAATTGATGCGATGATCACTGAGCTTGAATCAGTAGATCCTCCAGAGGGTTATCAGAGGGAGCTATTGATTGTCTACAACGAACTCTTCACAGTTGCTGAGCACAAGATTGCAGTGTTTGGAAAGGAGAAGATTGAACGGAAGTTCGAGAAGGTAAAGGACCCACCAGAAGGTACCTTCATGGCTGAAGGTTTCATTCCACGTGTCATAGTGAAGAATGGAAGAGTACTGGGAATCGAGCTACTCAAGGGAACTCCTGATGCAATTCTAAGCCCAATCAAAGCCGAGATGAAGGAACGTCTTGGTGACCTTATCACCTTCTTCAGATCTGAGCTTGAAGAAGAATCAGCTCCAGATAAGAAGAAGAAGGGCAAACCAAAGGGTAAGAAACTAGTTGCTAAATAACCAATATCGTGTGAAAAGAGGTAATCAAAATGTCGTCTTATCTTGATCCTGCAAAGGAAAAGGAACTTGTTGAGCTATTGATGGGTCTTACAAACTATGCTGACCTAGATGCTATAGCTGTTGTAAGCAAACAGGGAGTCAAGCTCGCTTATTTTGCTACTGAAGACTCGGAAGCCGACCCAGATCTTATGGCTGCAGTAAGTGCAGCATTATTGATGACTGGTGACATGGCTGCGACTAAACTTGAATTAAATGAACTCTATGAAGTCGTTGTCCGTGGAAAGGATGGCTTTGTTGTCCTCTCTCATGCAGGCGAGTTCTTACTAATGGGTTCTGCTAAGGACCTGACATCAATGGGTCTTGCAGTGACTCAGATGAGAAAGTACGCCAAAGAAGTCGGAGAACTTCTAGGTCAATAATTCGTTTGACCTCATTTGGTCTATACCAATTATTCATAATACGGGTCTTCGTTAAGAGATACCTGAGAATACTTACTGAGTGTCGCTACCTTGAAGGGCATAATAGTTTTTGATGAAGCCGGTATTCGTCAAGCCTCAGTCGGGCTCGACGATATTAGGGTCAATAAGGAGTTATTTGGCTCATTTATGTCTGCGATTCAGTCCTATGCCCTACGATCAATTGGTAGCCAGATGAGGGGGCTCACCTACGATAATGTCCGGTTGATGATGGATCAAGCAGGTGAGAATTACGTTGTCACACTTCACTCTGTGGATGATCCTGATGCAGATTGGAACCATCGAGCTACACTCAGAGTTGTTGAGGGGGATGGATTCAGACTTAATAATCAATACCTCGAGATTTTGACCGAACTTCTCACAGAAGAGATACTATCCGTCGATGAGGCTGAAATTCTAGCTCAGATGAAACGGAACAATTCTGCTTGAGGGACTTCCTAAAAAAGCATAATTGGAAATGAATCTTCGATGATTCAAAAGGTTGTGTTCGCGTGGTCCGGAATCTGTATCTTAATTTTCTGTTCAAGAAGGAAGGCACAAGAGTTGAACCCGAATCGGAAGGAATTTGTCTAGCTTCAGCACTTGCAACAGCTGTAGCCCTGAAAGGACAAAGAGTCCGGATTATTAATCTGAGTAAGGTTTCCTTCCCCTTCTGGATTGTCCAAACTTCACCAATGAAATCTATTGTGCTTTCTGGTACTAGTAGTAGGAAAAAGGAGTTTCATTTCACAGATATGAGGGGTGCAAGTGAGGTCAAGAGAATAATCGGTGCTGATTTGTCTCAAGTAACAGATATTCCGAATGTTGCCTCAAACATACTACCACTAATGGAGAGAGTGGACAGCCACACAACTGCTATTGCTAATATAATAGAGCCCTCATTCATCAAAGCAATTGGGAGTTTCGTACTCGTTTCGGATCCCACAGCTCAACCGAACAGGATTGAGATTCTTACCGACTCAGCTGCTGCACTCAAAAGAACTGAAGAGTTCAGGACGGTTTCTGAAGCAGCAAAGCTTCGTATAGATTCAGCTGAAACTCTTCAGAGTTTAATCAGGGAGAATTTTGGTGCTCAAACGACCATTCTTGAGAACATAACAAACTTGGAAAGGGAAAGGGGAAACGAACGGGTAAGAACTATGGAGGAAAGAACAAGGCAAGAGAGTGCTAAACTCAGAAAGGAAAAGGATGACAAGATCTACGAGCTACGTGAGAAACATAAGATGAACCTACGAGCCATGACTGCAGATTTCTCCAGAGCCATTAATGACTTGGAACAGTTCTTCGCCGATGTTATTGATGAAATTAGAAACGCAAGATCTCAGATTGGGCAGAAGGAGGCAGACACCGAAGGAGTAGTTTCAATCTACAATAATCTCGTTAGTTCACTCAAAAGCACCATGGCTAATAGTCAGCAGCCTATTGATATGATGGATATGAAGAAAGCGGAGCTAGAGAAACGTGTGGCTGAAGCTCAAGCATCATTCGAATCGGAAAAGCTGAATGCAGAGGGTTTGTTGCAATCTGAAATCCAAAAACGGGAGAAAAGAATCAATGAAGCGAGAAACGAAATGGATATCAAGGCGAAAGAGCTTGATGATTTGAAAGCTGAAGTTACTAGTGCAATAAACAGGACTGAACAATCGATTGAGAATAGAGTATTAACTTTTCAACAGGAGTTTCTTAATCTGATGAATTGGACACTAGATAATAATGTAGTAAGAGACCTCGCCCCATTAACACTTCTTGATATACACGTGTATGTAGCAATTTATGATGACCAATCTCATGAACTTCTCACTCCCTGTTTCTTACCTGATGGGAACCTATTACCAAAGGGGAGAGGGGAAACCTTGAGTAATGATTTTGATAGTGCAATTCATGCCTTGATGGATGATTGGTTAAAGAATGACCAATCTTTCAAGGATGCTTTTGAACGAGCATGTGTGAAAGGTAACATGTTGTTAACTCCCGAAACTGAGCAACTGTTAGTGGGAGGACTAGAAGAACTTCTAAGAAGAAGACTATTGCAGCGTGATGACATAGAACGATTATTAACTCATTGGAGCAGATACTCAGGAAAATGTCCTAAGTGTGGAGCTGTGGTTGAAGCAGGTGCCCAGTTCTGCCAGAAATGTGGAATGGAAATTAGCAAGTAACTTCAATTTCGGCAAATAAACCAAATGCGACTTCATACAAATGTTACTTTCAGAGGTATTTCTATTATCTCTCGAGAATAAAAGAAACAGAAGTAATATATCGGTATTACATCTTTCAATTCAAGTTCGCTAGGCGGCCAAGGAGAGGATTGTTGCTTGCACGCGTTAATGCAAGACCGATGAAGCATTTTCACCACACTTTGCATGGTTTGGAATGTATCTTCTCCTATCGGACGTCATGAGAGGAGGAGCGCATACATATGAACCCGAAACTATTGAGAGTCCAGCTTGTTTCTGCTGTTTTTGTCATGATAATGCTTGTTGGGTTTATTCCACAAGCTGTCTGGGCAGGCGAGATGATGCAACAAGATGAGCCATTATTTCGAGACCCGTTGGAGAAATATGAGATAGATCCTGTATTCATCTTCTATGATTCATCAAATGAGCTGCTAACAACAATAGCAGAAAATGTTCACCAAGTACTTGAATTTCGGCTTGAAAATATAAGGATGATACCAATTCACAACTGGGTAAACTTGGATTATGAGTTAATGGCAGAACCATGGATTGCCATCTATGCTCTCAGTTCTGATCTAAGAACTGTTCATTTTAGTGATATGAACATCACCTGGGGTCAGTTCTATGATTTATTAGCTGAACATCCTGCGACAGAGCATATCGTTGGAATGGGAAATACACTAAGTATGGGACAATTCATGAAGCTATTTCAACAAGGGTGGACTCTGGGAGTGATTACGAAAATGCTGCAGGGGACCTAAGGACTATCGCGTTGAAAATCTACGGAGATAACTTCCAAACATTCTTTGAGAGAAGTATTGAACCAGTCGATGCTGTTGGTGAGATTGATGAGGAGGACCTACAAAAGAGAACTGATGCAATGTGGGCAGAGCATGCACCTACGATAGAGCCTGCATTCTACCAAATGAGCGAAGAAGGAAAGCTTATGGAGCTCCCAGAAGACGAGCTCCCAGAAGACTTCTCACCCGCGATTAAAATAAGCACGGCTGCAGAAGTATCGTCTAGTGACTATATCCTCGGTGAGATTCCTCTGCTCTCAGCGCTCAGGGGACCTATAGGTGAGATAATTGATGTTCTTTTGAGTGTCCTGGGTGACTCCGGTTCAACAGTAATATCTATACCCACGGATCTTATTGAAACCATCAAGGGCTTGTTCGAAGTACTCGAACCAATAATCGGTATAGTGAAGGACTTCGATCTTGAGTCTCCACTGAAATCAATTGTACAAGCCATAGCGAACGAGTTCCCCTTCATGGCAGAGTTCAAGGACTACTTGAACATTATATTGAAAGCTCTCTTCAACTTCAGAGGTGACATTGCCAGTATATTGGAAATAGTTGGAGAGCTGGTTACTGCACTTTTGCCCGATTCTGTTCCAGAGATGGTTAGGGACTTCATTGGTCAAATCCTCGGGACCGAGGATGGTCTCTGGGACATCATCAGTAGTGTCGTTTCTGAAGGTAAAGGTGTTTTCGATACTATATTCAGTTTCTTCACAAAGAACACGCTGCAGGCTTTTCTGAACAAGACTCTTGCAGCAACACTCGGAATGACCTCTGGTCAGGTTTCAACTCTTCTTCCGCGAATCATTAGTTTTGTAGAGGCAACAATTGACTTCCTGTCTGGCAAGGACTTTGTGAAGCTTATAGAAACTATTGGAACTGATCTTCTAGGTTCCATCCTTTCAGTTACAGGTCTGAATGATGCGGTTGACAAAGTAATGTCCATTGTGAAGATGGGTATGTCTGCCTTCGATCTACTCGATGATTTTGACACCACATCTTTCCTAGAGTTCGGAGTTGAGATGTTACAGGAGATTGTTGGCTCATCCAACATCCCAGGTGGTGCAGAAGACCTTGCAAAGGAGATGATGGCTGTAATCAAATCGTTCCAAGAGGGGGCCTTCAGCGATGTCAACGGTTTCAAGTCACAAATCTCAAGCATCCTTGATTCGTCAACTAGTGGTGTCACCCAAGCCATCAAGGATGTTGTCCGAGACACCATGACTATGCTCACTGGTTTCTTCAATGGGGCCTTCGACAAGAATCAGCTACCTGACTTATTCGAGATTGCTGCAGATCTGATTAACGAAGTAATAGGAGGCGGTGATGCAGCTCAGGTCATTGAGGCTCTAAATAGTGCCGTGAAGCCAATCATGGGTCTGATAGCTCTTGTTTCAGACAGTGATGCTCTCAAAAACATGGTCAGTAAGACTGTCAGCAATTTCGTTGCTGAACTCAACGACGCTCCGACTATGATAAAGAATGCACTCTCGTATCTGGATGTTGAAGATGTCATAAGCGGCTTGCCAGGTTCTGAAGATGTCTTGGACACTGCTGGGCAGATAGTCGGCGGCATCATCACGATGATTCAAGGCATCAAGGGTCAGTCATTCCAAGGCATCATGCAGTCGGTTCTAATGGCTGCTGGCTCACTGGTTGGTTCATTACCAGCATTTGACGATGTCCCAATTGATGCCTTTCTGAAGCTCCTGCAATCTTTCTTCCCTGATGCCTTTGGAATTAGCAAGGAGGATATGCCAAGCTCCACCGAGGTTATCAGTGAAATACTTGGGTATGCAGAGGGACTTCTAGGATTTGGTTTCGATGAAACCATGCTCGAAGACACACTTGAGTTCTTCATGGATATCAAGGATATCTTCACCAATGGTGTGAAATGGCTCCTTGGAAAGGTGTTCGACTGGCTGAGTGGACTCATTAACCCAGTCCTTGAGGACATTGAGAACACGATTGAAGGATTATTTGTTGGACTTGATGATCTCCTAGGGTTCTCAGGAAAGTTCCCGATTGGTCTTGGAGACTGGTCTCTCTTTGACCTGGAGTATGCTTTGGGTATTCGAGCCAATTTTGCGATTGACCTGAACCCGATATTCGATATGATTGTGAGCATGATTTTTGATGCTCGTGAGGTCTTCTCCACAGATAACATTGGAGACTTCTTCAAGACAATACTGAGTTTCTTCGAGATATCACCACAATTCTATGCCGAGCTCGGTATTGGTGGTTTCGACACTGAGAAGAACGCCCTCATGAAGACTATGCTCACATCTCTCGGTCTCAAGCTCTCGTTCGAAGGTTCAGCAAAATTCGTAGTGAATCTCTTCACCTTTAAAGGTGGAATGTTCGAGTGGGACAATTTCTTCAAGATTGTGGAATGGAGCCTTCATATCAAGATACACATTGGTAAAGTGTTCACGCTTCTTGATTTCCTGACGGCTGGAGTAGGTGGCGGCGCACTAAATGCTGTGGCCGAGTTTCTCGGATTGGACATGATTACGGTCGAAGTCTACTTCGAGATAGCCCTTGACATCATCAAGAAAGCAGCCACTGCAGTGGCTCCAGAAGTGTCCAGTATGACAATCACCATCATATTCGGTGTAGCACTGCATATTCCAATAGAGCTGATAATTGTAGCCATAACCATAGACGGGACACTGGAGATCATTCTGACGTTCTTCCAAGACTTCGCCGACCCAGCACCCATGAAGATAACGTTACGACTGATATTCACGCTCAAGGTGAAATTCCGATTCTTGATGTTCAGTGACTCCTCCACATTCACCTGGGAGCCTGGTGGTCCTTGGGACCTGTCACCAAGTAAAGGCGATACGGAGTACACAGAATCTGGAATAGGGTTCGATAACGACGGAGATGGCCTCGGGAACTCCTTCGAGGATGAAACGCCAGGGCTGGACAAGGACAATCCTGATTCTGACGGTGATGGTGCAAATGATAAACTCGAGTTCCAAACCATGGGAACTGACCATGCCAATCCGGACAGCGATGGAGATGGTCTCCTTGACGGTCGCGAGTGGGACCTTGGAACCAACCCAATGCGGAAAGACACTGACTGGGATGATGTTGATGACTACAAGGAAGTCGAAGTATATGGAACTAATCCTCTCGAGCAGGACACTGATGGAGATGGGCTCACTGATGCGTATGAGATATACACGAAACTCGACATTTCCAACGTGACTCCCACCGTCACAGAAGTAATCATTGGAGGAGAGTCCTATAATGACCGCACTGATCCACTGAATCCTGATACGGACGGAGATGGTCTTGTAGATGGTGATGAGGGTCCGATGGGGGCATATTATGGAGACCCCGCACTCTACAATGACACTGAAGACTCCAGCTCAGAAACTGGCTGGGCTATGGACCCGAACCCACTCATCTTCAACGGCGGCTTCACACACCCACTAGATGCTGACACTGATGATGACTCAGCATTACAACTCTACAATGGTGTTGTAGACTCTCAGGCATACCTATTCCTAAAGGACATGAATGACGGTGCAGAAGTTGCTGGGTTCTGGATTATCGTCTATGATGAAGAAGGAGAGCCTGAGAATAAGCAAGTGTTCACTAATCCGTGCAATCCAGACACGGATGGAGATACCGGCATCACAGACAGAACACCACAGCCAGGACTATGGCTGAACAGTGATGGTTATGAGCTCGCTCAAACACCGCCCACTGATCCAACTGATGGAGACTCAGATGATGATGGGCTTCTTGATGGTTTGGAAGGTGTTTTGAACCCATACAGCAACCACACAAATCCAAATGATGCTGATACGGATGATGACGGACTCTTTGACCTTCAGGAGATTCTCCTTGGTTCTGACCCGCGAGAGCAAGACACCGACGGCGATATGATCTCTGATGGTGATGAGTTCTATGTCTTCTTCACCAACCCAAATGTCTGGGACTCAGACTTTGATGGTCTTGGCGACGGAGAAGAGGTCTACATTTGGCACACAAATCCCATGACTGATGATAGCGATGGGGATATGATATACGATGGCGATGAGGTGCTTATACATGGTTCAGACCCAATGGACGAAGATTCGGATAATGATGGACTCACTGACTATGAAGAGATATTTGTCTACTACACAGATCCATTCGATTATGACACAGATGATGACCTTCTATCTGATGGAGAGGAGATTGAAGTCTACGACTGCGACCCACTTTCATGGGATACAGATGGGGACTCGATAACCGAACCAAACGAGTTTGGTCAGATGACCTTCCCACTGAATGACTATCAAGAGGTCAATGGCTTCTACATCTACAAATTGATGGAAAATGGTAGCATGTATCAGGAGTGGGTATTTACGAATGTCACGGAAGCAGACACAGATGAGGATGGGCTCAGTGATGCAATGGAGCTGTACCTCGCTGCTGGAATTGTGCCATGGCTCGATCCTATTCCACTTGACCCGACAAACAAAGATACCGACCACGACTTTATTCCTGATGGTGCTGAGTTAGCGATTGAGAACGTTTCGGGCCTCATCTATCCATATAGAGCTATGACTCTTGTCTACAGGTACAATACCTCCCCTGTCGATCGAGATTCTGACGATGACCTACTGATCGACTATCAAGAAGTTTTGGTGTTCAACACAGATCCTGCAGACAATGACACAGATGATGATACCATCACGGACTGGTGGGAAACCTGGGTATACAACACGTCAGCATTGTACAACGACACCGATGGCGATGAGCTCTATGATAACGAAGAAACGCTGATAGAGGTCTGGCCATATGGCCCATGGCCGCCAAGTAACTGGTCGATAGGAATGGGTACGGAGGAAGGCCTGTATGCCTTGGCAGAAGAAACTCCGTTTGCGTTAGCTGATGTATCTCCGATTTTGGAGTACGTTCCCGCGCAGGCTATTTACCTGACGTTGGCTACTGATCCGGACTGTGATGATGACTGGTTACCTGACGGTGCAGAAGTCAATTTCTACCATACGGACCCACTTGATGAAGACTCAGATGGAGATAGTATTCCAGACACAATGGAATTTGATACAGACTTCGACGGACTTCCTGATGGTATTGAGTTTGAATTGAAACTATACCAGCTAGGTGGAGGGATATTCGATCAAGACTCGGATAGCGATGGTGTATCTGATGGTGCTGAATACAATGTCTACGGAACTGATCCTGCAGAAATAGATACAGATGGTGATGGTTATCCTGATGGTCTAGAGATAGCGATTGGTACTGACCCCCTGAGTACGACCACTCCAGCTGAGTATGAGCAGGCGATATCGGTATCGCGTGGTGAAGCGTCAATGGACGTACTAATGCCTCTGGCTGTAGTGGCTAACGCACAGACTGTTGATGTGAACGTCCTTAATTTCACATCATTCAAGAGCATGGAGTTCAGATATAATACGAGTGCTGGGTGGAGTGATAATTTCACGATGACCTATAATCCAGCAACAATGACTTGGATATATGCTGGTATTCAGTGGGAGATTGGTACCTACGAGTTACAGGTATTCGCTGTGGACTATGATGACGAGGTCCACACGGCTGTTAGAATCTTCTCAGTTGCTACAACCCCAACCTATCGTGAGCCATTAAGTCCACTCGTCTATCTAGCAATGGGGGCTGGGATTGGAGTCTTTCTGATATTATTCCTGCTCTATGGACTGCCAATGATCTTGAGATATAGGAAGAGACGGCGGGAACCTGCGGAGGGAGAAACACCTCCTGAGTTAGAGGCGCTCACCGAGGATATTCCTGAGGAAGGGACTAAGAAGAGCACAAAGAAGAAGAGTAGCTCGACTAAGAAGGAAGAGAAGAGTAAGACTTCCAAGAAGAAGAGCGGAAATGGCGGCAGTAGTCTTGCCTTGATGTTCATCGGATTGACATTCCTGGGAATGCTGTTGATTAGTTCATTCGGATATGTTCCAAGTGCACCCATGAATGGTACTGATGAGGATGCTGCCTATGACGAGTATCCTACAGGTTGGGAAGACCTTTCACCTGAGCTTCAAAGTGAAATTGCTGAGATGTTCAATCCGACTGTTCAGAATATGCCATCAGACCAAGATATCGGTCAAGTCCTTGGCGACAGGGTGAATGATTATACGATGAACTATGAACCTTGGCGTTCGAAGGCTGCAATACATGCTGTTGCTTATGACGAGGACACAGGCTTTCTTGCACTTGGCGGCGGCTATCTCTATGACAACCAGATTCACGTGTTTAGACTGAACACTCAGACAAAACTGTGGGACAAAGTCTGGGACACCGGAGATAGTGTTTTCCAAAGTGATGTTATGGCTCTCGACTTTGGTGATACAGACCTTAACAACCTCATTGAGATTGTAGCTGGGTGTTCTGATGGCTACGTCTATGTATTCGAACAACGTCACCTCTATGACCCCTATGCAAACATGGAGAATCAGTTCGACCATGTCTGGACATCACCAGATATGTTCCGAGTCTTCACGCTGAAGGTCGATGATGTAGATCGAGATTATAGGCCTGACATCATAGCCGGTGGATGGGATGGAAAGCTGCATCTCTTCGAGTATGCTAATCACTCAGGATATCCCTTTGTCGAGGAGCATTGGATCACCTATGATGAGGTAGCAACACTTGATGTAGGGGAGAAGATCTACAGTTTGGAAACAGGTGATACGAACTACAATGGTCTTCCTGAGATTATATGTGGTTCAAGAGATGGAACTGTCTATGTCTTTGAGAATGACGGACTCACCGTAATGATAAACGGGCAGCCATTCCCACTAATCCATGATAACCACTACTATCTCAATTGGACATCAGAGAACTACACATGGTCACCAATTCAGTCAATGGCTGTGGGTGAGCTAAACAACAAGCTTGGTGATGATATTGTCTTGGTGGCTCAGGGCCAAGGTGTCTTCACATTGGAATGGAATACTGGAACGCGAAGTTATGACTATCAAAAAGTGTATCGTGATTTCAAGCCTTGGGAGACCTTTGGATTCTGGGGACTCGACAATTATGTTGATAGAATGATATATGCTCACAATGTGACGTATCATGACCCAGTTAATATCACTATCATAGAGAACGAACCCATAGAGTATGTATGGAATGAGGTTCTCGAAATCTTTGAACCGGATGCAAGCGTCTATCCCTACAACTCTGGAATGGCAGGACCTGTACACCTCACAGGAGGTGCGTTGGATGGGAACTTCTCCAATTTCAATGCATTTCTAGTCGGTGTTGACAATGCCACTGCAATTCTTGACTTTGGTCTTGATGAGGAGGGAACAGGTGGGGCAAATAGCAACGACGATCTTGAAATTTATTTCAAATCCGGGACTGATTTGAGTCACCTGCAATATGACTTCTGGTTCTACATCTCGCAGGATGGCTCAGAATGGGAACTCATCTCATCGGATAGATACAATCCTAGTGTTGATGTTGTAGGTGTTGATGTTGATGAGGCACTCTCACGAAGGAAATGGGATTGGTTCAGGTATGTCAAGATCATGGTGAATAACTCAGCATTCTATCAGGTCAACGGAATTGAGCTGGTACAGGTCTACAATACACTCACTGATGCATTGAGTGTGACAGTTGGACCTTTGAGACTGGACGGGATGAGCTACCTTCAGGGCTTGGAGGAGCCAATCAAGATCATAGTTGGAAGTGTGACTGGAGAGATCAATGCCATAATGTACAACGAAACAACATTCGAGTATGACGTGATATATGACTCAGGAGATGATTCCTTCTACACCTTTGGTGCAAACATCTGGGACATGGTCTATGTTGGCAATGAACCAGACGTGCCAACTTGGAACTGGCAGTATGGAATGCCTTGGACCCCAGATGTAGCAACGACCTATAATTCATGGAGCTATGCAACTCTTAACCCCTGGTTATTTGGGAGTGCAACTTTCAACTACTTGATGGGTACAAATGAGGGGCAGGTGCGAGCCTTCACAGTTCCGGATGTTGTACCTGTAGCTGCACCTCCTGAAATTGATCTCACCACTCAAGCATATCTCAACAACATCAATGTCGAGATACCATTAGACGGGTGGTTGAATGTGTCTGTTGAAGCACCGCTCTTTATGGATGGATATGATGCCGCTAATGAGTATAGCATCTGGCCA
>JASFEF010000039.1:0-19176 GCA_050124975.1 Candidatus Thorarchaeota archaeon
AACACCACCGTGGGTGATGCAATCAAGACTTACTTGAAAGGTGTGGGAGAATTAATGGACCGTGATGGTCTCTGCGGTGGTGGTGGCGGTCATGGTGGAGGTTGTCAGCACTAGAGCTTGACCCACTGAGCGTGTGGATGTCCTTCAATGTACAAAACGGCTTGCTCATGAACTAGACCTGCATTCATTGCAGCCTCTACAGTCTTCTTGCCAACCATGTTGGCGATTGTGGCTTTCTCCAGATGTTTCAAACACAACTTCAGGTCTACGAGGTTTCCACCATAAAATTCCTCACTGACCTTGAACTGCAAATCGCCCTGTTTCAGTGTCTTTCCTAAGAGACTCTTATCGCACATTGCTACAACATAGTGCTCATGGGTTTCGCTCACACGCATGTATACTTGCACCATGATTGATGATCTCCATTACTATACAGGTCTTATAGCAGTTCGAGCACCACAAGCAGAGCAGGCCAAATAATATGCAGCCCCGTCCTTTGAAATTTCAGTGTCTGGACGAGTACAGACTGGACATAAAACATAGGAATCAATGTAACGATTGAGGACTTCATCAACTTGCTCTTGGTTGAACTTACCATTGAACAGAGCATTACTGCCTTCTATGTTTCCTGCTGTCCCAAGCTGTTGAGCTACAAACTTCAAGACCTCTTTCCCAGGGCGATGTAGGATATTAATGATATCTTGAAAGTTCTGCCAAATACTTCTGTTACCCTGAACCATGAGCTGAACTTCAGGTACCTGAAATCGTTCTCCTGATCTCTTGAAGGCATCTTCAGGTACTTGCGACCGTGCTCGATCCAGAAGGTTGTCATAGTCGTCCATGCATGAACTCTCTCCTATTCGCTATTGAAGGTATTGTTCAGACTAAGGGGCAGATCACATGTCAGATGTACGGAATTGGCCAATACTGACCTCATTGAGTGCTCCTTCAGCAACAAGGTTGAAAACCTTTGTTTGTACTTTCTCAGAGTCCTGACCTTTCTTCTCAAAGTATGCCACAATGTCCTTGAGTGGGAGACCCTCAGGAGGCGCTTCCAGCCGCACATAGGCAATGATGTCATTTACGAGCTTCCCAGAAACTGTTTTGCTGGGTGTAGTGGTCAGTAATTCCTGCTGTTGTTCCATTGTATCGGGAAGAGATACACCACTACGGTTGAGAATTGCCTTATAGCGCTCCATAAGATGAAGGCTCATGTAATTGGGGTCTGTTAGTTCCCGAACTATCTCAGGCATAATGTAGACTTCTTCGTTGTACATTCGAACTTTGCCAATCACTAGTGCCAAAATGCTCTCCTTCACACCTTCAAGGATATTCGCATCTTCTTCGCCCCAGACCTTTACTCCGATGGTTTCAGTTCCATCATCCACCGTGATGCTTTCATAACGTTTCTTTCCTGAGTCATCGCCATCCCTGTGAATCTTACCTACGACAAAGCCCACAAGCACAACTCGCCTAAGTTCAACACCGAATGGAGAAACCACATGCGGACCATTGTCGTCGGAAAATGTGCCATTGGTGATGTCAGATATGGAGGCTCTAACTGCAGTCATTCTCTCTCTCATTTGAGCCATTCACCTTTACCCTATTACTGCCTCGTTGTGTCACTATATATCAGTCACGGAAGCTAGAAGAAATCTGAAAGTGAACTCTGGTGTGTAGATCCACGAAGTTCTTCGAGAGCATGTGTCAACCTCTCGATTGACTTTTGCACCCTAGACTCACTGAAGTCATGTTCTGCACAGAGAATCTTATGTAGTTCGTCAGATTTCGGTTCAGACCATTCTGGAGCAGATATCTCAATTTTTGGAGGATTGAGAAAAATCTCTCGAATCTCGTCATAGGGAATGCCCTGAATTTCTGCTAGTTTTTCTTTGTCTTTGGGGTTTTTTGAGCTCTTGAAGGCAGATTCGATATCCTCCAAAGATCCATGTTTCCTAATCAGTTTCAGTGCAGTCTTTGGACCAACGCCCGTTACATTGTCGTTATAGTCGGTCCCAATCAGAATAGCTACATCAATCAGCTTTTCTCGAGTCAACTCCAATAATCTGAGATTCTTGTCTAAATCTATCAGTTCAGGAGTTATCGGTTTGGATGAACGACCACCCCGTCTTCTTCCGGAGAGTGATAGGTTTCGAATCATTCGGGGACAATTATACAGCAACGAATCATTATCTTGGCTTGCGCTTGCCCACACCAGACCGTCACGTGCCATCTGTGCCGCTAGAGCTTCTCCCTCAGAGGGAGCTTGGAGGACAGGAATTCCTAACGCAATCAGTAATTCCTTACTCTCTTCAATCATTGGAGATGTAAGTCGGGAACTCCCCTTAGCAGCCTTCAAAGCGTCTTCTATTCTACCCTCAGCTTTGGCGGTCTGCCATTCCACATAAGCGGCCTTTCGGATTTCTCGCCTTTTTTGAACCTCTTTGGTCTTCAATTTAGGTGCTTCACCATCAAACACATAGACGGGGTTGATACCATTCTCTAGCAGATTTATGTTACGATAGAATAGGCCACTTAGATGGCTGGTAACTCGTCCCTGTCTGTCAGATAATGGTGTTCCATCAGGCTGTCTGATAATGGAGAGAAACGCATAGATCGTATTGAATGCATCAATAGCGAGTTTCTTTCCGGATAAATCAGTCAGTGAGATAGCTGTTGCATCCACGATATTACCGAGCTTGGTGCCCATTCAATCCGCTCCTTTGTCTTTCACTCATTCTGTGCATCTCAAGAATATATGCTTGAGGATGTCACTTACACTTCGACAGATTTATAATAACTCATCAGCACGCCCCCAAAACTGGTGCCTTAGGTATCAGTAAACCTTCTGGTGATAACTTGGCAACTATGAGAGCTATCAGGTGTACTTCGTGTCACGCTTCTGTTTCTCCGAAGGAGGACGGAGTGAAGTTCCAATGTCCATCATGTGGAGAGTTTACCATATGGCGTTGTGAGTCATGTAGACGATTTTCGAATAGATACACCTGTCCCAATTGTGGGTTCGAGGGTCCATAGTCGAATTTTGGAGATGAAGTAAAATGGCACGAGTAGTTATGACCCTACGGATTATGCCCGACGACGTTGAAACTGACTTAGATGACCTTCTTGAGAAAATTAAGAGTGTGATTCCAGAAGGAACAGATCTAGGAGCTACTGAAACTCAACCGGTGGCATTCGGTCTTAAGGCACTCAGAATGAATCTTGCAAGAGACGAGTCCATGGGTGGTACAGACGACATCGAAGAAGCCATTAGCGCCGTTGAAGGTGTGTCACAGGTCGAAGTGGAAAGAGTTTCCAGGATGTAGTGGGCGCGCAATCCACGTATTCTTGACTCTCCCAGAGCCCTTTAACACGTATTAGACGCTCATAGAACAGTGTAGTAAAATTCTGTATCTGGTTATATGGGTAAACAAAGAAACATTGAATAGCGGAAACAAGACGGATTTTAATGATTTGACACATTCCGTCCGGTTTCTCATACTATAATAATGGTATAGGAGGATGCATCAAGGAAATGGTCGAAATTATCCTAAAGGTCGCAGAAGCTGAACACAGAGATATTGGCAGGTTTATAGTCCGTATTGACGCTGTTTCAATGGAGAAGCTGGGAGTCAGAACGGGGGATATCATCCAGATTAAGGGCAAGAGGGTGACTGCAGCTATAGCTTGGCCAGCCTACCAGGGTGACAAAGGTAGAGAAATCATAAGGATGGATGGTCGTATCAGGCGGAACTCAGGGGTGAGTCTGAGCGAGAAGGTCACTGTTTCACGAGCTAATGAGGAGCCAGCAAAGAATGTGACTCTTGCTCCAACTTCAGTACCAATCAGACCCGAACCCCGATTTGAAGAGTTTGTGAAAAGGAAACTCCTGAACTGTCCAGTAACAACACAGGATACAGTCTTCATCCCCATTCTGGGGCGGGCTATTCCATTCAAAGTCACCTCCATCAAACCCACAGGAACAGTAGTGGTCCAGCACTCCACAATCCTAGCTATTGCGGAGAAACCAACAGGAGATGTTGTTGGAGCAGCCCAGGTGACCTATGAAGAGATAGGGGGACTATCCGACGAAATTCAAAGGATCCGAGAGATGGTAGAACTTCCAATGAAGCATCCAGAGATCTTCAAGAGGTTGGGAATCGACCCACCAAGAGGACTCATTCTACATGGACCTCCAGGAACAGGAAAAACACTGCTAGCAAAGGCCGTTGCAGGCGAATCGGAAGCGAATTTTGTACATATCAACGGTCCTGAGATTATGTCAAAGTTCTATGGCGAGTCCGAACAGAAACTTCGGAAAATATTCGAAGAGGCTGAAGAAAATGCACCTAGTATCATATTCATTGATGAATTGGATGCAATTGCACCTAAGAGAGAAGATGTTCAGGGAGAGGTAGAGAGACGGGTGGTTGCACAGCTTCTAGCAACAATGGATGGGCTTAAAGTACGTGGTCAGGTGGTCGTGATAGGGGCAACAAATCGTGTGAATGCACTTGATCCAGCTCTTCGACGTCCGGGAAGATTTGACAGAGAAATTGAGATTGGTGTACCTGATGAAACAGGAAGACTCGAAGTGCTTCTCATTCACTCAAGAGGAATGCCATTGACCACGGAAGGTGATGGTAAGGTAGACTTACAGAACCTCGCAAAAATCACTCACGGATTTGTAGGCGCAGACCTTAATGCACTATGCAGAGAAGCTGCGATGAAAGCTCTTAGAAGGTACCTCCCTCAGATCGATCTTGAGGCTGAAGAAATCCCCCAAGACGTGCTGGAAAAACTTGAGGTTCATAATGGTGATTTCTTAGAGGCTTTGAAAGAGATACAGCCATCTGCAGTAAGAGAAGTATTCATTGAAGTTCCTGATGTGAAATGGAGTGATATCGGAGGACTAGACCAAGCAAAACAAGAGCTAAAAGAAGTCGTTGAATGGCCTCTTAAGAGTCCAGAATCGTTTCGTAGACTAGGAATCACGCCGCCTAAAGGAGTGCTTGTGTTTGGACCTCCAGGATGCGGAAAAACACTCTTAGCAAGAGCTGTGGCAACTGAGAGTGAAGCAAACTTCATCAGTGTAAAAGGACCCGAACTCATATCTAAATGGGTAGGGGAGAGCGAGAAGGCTATAAGAGAGGTTTTCAGGAAGGCACGGACTGCAGCACCAGCCATCATTTTCTTTGATGAGATAGATGCTCTTGCTCCTACGAGAGGAGCTGGAGGAGATGGTCCGGGTGCAGTACACAATCAGAGAGTGATTAGCCAGCTTCTTACAGAGATGGACGGATTGGAGTCCATGAAGGATATTGTAGTTATTGCAGCAACCAATCGGCCTGAATTGATTGACAAAGCGCTCCTGCGAACGGGGAGATTTGATAGGTTTGTCTATGTTGATGCTCCAGATGCAGAGAGTAGAAAGGCCATATTTGAGATTTATACAGAAAATATGCCTCTAGCTGATGATGTCGATAAGCAATTTGGCAAGCTGGTGGAGATGACAGAGAACTATGTTGGTGGTGACATCGAAGCCATCTGCAGGGAAGCTGGAATGAGAGCATTGAGAGATAATATGGAAACTGAAACGGTTTCTTGGAAGCATTTCGAAAAGGCCATTGAGTCTGTACACTCCTCTGTAACAAAGGAAATGCTAGAACGATATCGGAAGATGGACCAGACTTTGCGTCGAACTACTGAAGTAGATGCTGCGGCTCATTCAATGTATGGCTAATAAATGAAGGTGAAAAAACATGGCTCCATGGAACTCAATGCCTATGACAAATTTGGTTGTCGCGATAGTAAAGAAGAGGCGAGGGGTCATTCTTGATGATGAGCTCATCAGGGCATTAAAGAAAGAGCTTGGTACAGAACCTAGTGAAGCAGAACTCAACGCAGCTTTACTGCAGCTTGAGATAAACGGACTTGTTCATGTTAGTCAGATCACAAAGACAAAACGTAGAATCGAGGTCATATCCGAAGGTCAAACCTTCCTTGCAGTAGACGAGGACTAAAGCTCAGGTGTAAGCTCTATGAAGGGAAAGATAGTCCTGGCGGCAGGCAAGTTCGATATTCTGCATCTAGGACATATTTCCTATCTTGAACAAGCAAGGGAACTAGCTGGCGATAATGGGGAGTTGGTGGTTGTAATAGCACTTGACAAGACTATTGTTCGAGAGAGAGGTGCTCCACCAGTGTTTCCGCAAGAACAGAGACGCAAGATAGTGGAATCATTGAAGTTTGTTGATAGAGCACTGATTGGTCTTGACACCAATGATCACACCTTGATTGTTTCTGAGATAAAACCAGACATTATTGCGCTTGGATATGATCAATATACAGATGTCAGTTCATTAGAAGCACGCTTTGCCAAAAAAGACATGAAAACAAAGATTGTGAGACTTGAGAAACGTGATGCAGATGGACTCTGCTCTTCTACGTTGATCAGAGAGCGTATAATCGATTACTACCGAGAGAATGGAACACCCCGCTAGAAGATCAGATAATGAGTTCTCCTCGAGCCTCAGCTTCCTGAATGAGTGCGTTTTTCCTATCTCTACGATCAAATTCCCATTTCCACACAACGTAAGTAATTCCTGCTAGAATTGCAATAAGGGCGACACCGAGGATAGTACCCTCTCCTTGAGGGAAGTGTTCAATGAAATCAGGTAAGGGGTATGTGATAAAGTAGTGCCAATTGCAGAACAGACCAATTAGGTATAGAAGACCTACAACAGTAATCTCTTTCATATAACCCACTGCGTGTTCATCCTTATCGAAGAGAACAACCACAGCTGCTAACCAATACAGATACCAAGGCATAATCCAACGAAATGCAAAGAGTATTCCAGGTAATAGATAGAGGTAGAAGGGTTTCAACTCAAGGAGTTTCAGTCGAATCGACTTGCCTTCAAGATCTTTCCTTGTAGGGAGATACGGTCTGACTGTGAGAAGAATGAAGAAAGCATAGAGGATTATCGGAATTGCAGCAGGTGGCCACCAATGGTACGTGATTGGATCAGTGGATAGATTGGGCGTACCCCAAGTCAGTCCGGGAAACATAGGGTTCACTATGTAGACACTATAGCTCGACGTGTTGAGGAAATGTGAGATCAGGGATTCAAAACTCGCACCGAAGAACGATGGAATCACGGACATCATCATAGATCCAATGAACCATATCGATGATAGAGGATTGGCGAGAAAAAGCACCGGAAAGACTACAACCGAGTATATTTTTGTCTGCACACTCAGACCAAGCGTAAACATTGCTTTACCATGTTGTTTCTCTTGCCAAAGAACCAAAGACATCAACAACAAGCAGTCCACAAGTGGTTCAAGTTTACCACCTCCTGAGGACATAATGAGACCGTATACAAAGTAACCAGCAAAGAACATACGAGCCCAGAATTTGGCTTGGAGTTTGTCTTTGAGTAGTATTGCCAACAAGACTAGGTTCAGGTTGAAGACTAGGGCTAGTAGGAAATTAATCCATAACGGTTGTAGTCCTATCTGATCCCCAGCGTAAGGCCCGGGGAATAACCAGGTGGCAACTGCAAAGAAAATCAATCCAAAAACTGGATATTCGTAAGCTATTCCACCCAAATAGTCAGGTAGCACATGATAACCGTCGTCATATGGAAACCCATGATCCTCGTACATCTGTCGAGCGAGGTCGGTATCATTCATTGTGTAAACGCCAAAGCCATAGATCCAGAAGGCTTCTCCATACATCTCGTTTCTATTGCGGTCTCGTTGGATAACTAGGGTGTCGGCAATAGGTATAGCAATTAATGAGATAGCAAGCGTGAGTACTAGGTACTTTCGATACCTATAGATGTGCAAACTAATGGCTGCTAACATGTCACGCTCGACCAAGGTGTTTGTCAAAAGCGGAGATAATAACCTTGCTGTTACAAGATAGGTTCTTTCTTACTATGCAAGGTAAGTTGGGCATGGCCAATTGTCACATTTGAGGCAGTTTGTGCACTTCTCTTCATCAACTGCTATCTTACCTGTTTCCAAAGAAAGTGCTTCATGCTCACATTGAGGAACGCATGAGCCACATTCCTGGCAGAAGATTGCTCGCCGTACAGCACGCTCCATCTTCTCGGTCAGTCGCTCTACTGTCTTCTCATCAGTTCCTCGGACAACTACTGAACCTGAACTGAAGAGAGCAATGCTGTTCTCACCAGAGGTTGTCCTCAAGGCGCCCATTTCCTCAGACAGTTTTGTCTTCCCAAATATCGGAAAGACCTTGGAAACTCTGATCAAATCTATCCCAGAAGAGAAAGCTCCCTCCAAGCTGAAACCGGATTTTGTGCAAGGAGCCACACCCTTTGTTATCTGAAGTTCTAGGCCTTCTCCAGGGCTTGTACGATCTGGTTCTATGTCAAGGTCCAATTTGTTGACCAATTCCATCTGACCTTTTGGAAGCTTTTTCCATCTCCAAAAACCCATTTCTACCCATTCATTTGGAAATCCATACTTTTCAGCCCACTCTCGCATCTTAGACTCCCATTTTTCATGAAGTTCTGGGTGAGTTTCTCTTAGGCTCTCCAACTCAGCTAGTGGTGATGATGGACAGAGATAACAGCCCATCCGGTGATATCCTTGATTGTATAAGGGATTGAAGTCAGCCTTCTCCTTGAAGATGTAGAGCCACACTTCTAGAGCATTCCAGTTCTGGATGGGATTTGCAGACAACTGTCCAGGAACCCATGGGTTCTCTGTCACCCGAGGTTCGATTGAACGCTGAAATGACTCTAACTTTCGTTGACCCATGAAACTGAGGGTTTCACCCCCCATCTCATCAGCAATCGAGGTAGCTGCAGGGCCAAGTTTCAACACCTTACAGCACCATCTAAAGTCACGAGCAGGGGGTCCAAACACATCAACTGATTCCCAGAACCTATCTCCTGCATCCTGTCCAATGATTGACACTTTTCGAGATTTCGCGAACTCCTTGATATGCTCGATAGTTTCAGGAAGTTCGATGCCAGTATCCATGAAGAAGATGGGGGGGCTGAATTCAATTGCTTTCTCCACCACTAGATATGTAGCAAGTGAGTCCTTTCCTCCACTGAATCCTACAACCATTGGGAAGTCTTGTTTATCAGCAGCACGTTTGATGAAGGAAATGGCTTCATCCTCTATCACTTCTAGATCTTTGGAGTTGGAGTTCACAGCATCCTCCCATGTGGCAGTTCTTGGATTTACGGAGGGCTGAGTAGGGTCTTCGACTGCCCTAATCTTCACTGCGAAACCCTTCGGCTCCTTTGCCATATCCTCTCCAGTCATTCTGGATATTCCTGAAGCGACTACTGCACCATTAGAGTCAGCTACCCATACCTCATCATCAACTTGGATACCTGAATCGCACCCAGCTATCCCAGGAACCATGAGGTTGGCACCATCCTTCAGGTACTTCAGGACTCCATCGTGCAAGGTGACCCACTTCTGTCTACTCACTGCACCAATCCTACGAGCACCCTCTAGCGACAGGAGGAGGGTGTAATTTCGTTTCGGGATTTCGAATCGCAATCGACCTACAATGTAACCATCAACAATTATCTCGTACATGGCATCAAGAGAAGAGACCTTGTTCATCACAATGGTCTTGTCTGATGGGAGTAGCTTTGAACCGACTCCCTCGCCAAATTGGGTGTCAATTGCCTTCTTAGCTCGTTCAAGATGACCATCCATAGCTGGAAAGGGGTCTCCAGGTGGAGAGAGCTCGACCTTTCGTGACATTGTCCCGCATGTACTACATTCTGTGTGGGCAATCCTTGGAGCATTGCATGAATCACACCAGAAGAAACGAATCTTAGCCAGATACGGAGCATGGCCTCTTCGGAATTTCCTGCGTCTTCGGTTTCCTCTGGCCAGCTGGGTGCATCTCCTTAATTTCTAATGGAGTCACACAGATAAGCTATTTCAAGAAACCGGAATGTCCAACTTCTTCAGGGTGGCTTTTGTGGGTTGTCCATCCTTGTCCCAACCACGGAGTTTGTAGTACTCTTTTAGCATCTCTTCAAGATGTACGACACGTTTTCTTGAACCTCCTTCAGGGAGCGGTTTGAAGAACCTTGGAGGAAGTGTGTCATCCTTAGTGGTAAAGCCCTCTCGTAGGTTAAAGAGACGCTCGAGGTTATAGATTCGTTCACCCAATCGCAGTAAATCTCGGCCACTTAGTTCGATTCCAGTTCCAGCAGAAACCATCTCTGCATAATCGTCGACTGTCCAAGCAAAGTTCGTGAACCGACAGACCACCATACAGTCCATGGCTGCTGACAAGTCTTGATAGAGCATCACGAGATCTGCCTTTCCATCCGGTCTGTCACGGTCGACAAGGACAGGAGAGCCTAGTACTTCAGGACCAATCAAGTATGACCGTAAGTGACAGCCCCCACGGTTCGAGGTCGCATAACCAAGAGCATGCCCTTGGGCACCCCGAGGATCATAAGCTGGGAGCTCAAGACCCTTCACCTGCATGGCAAGCTCAGGTGCACCATAACGTTCAGCAAGCCTCTTTGAACCTTCGCTCATTTCAGCACCAAGACCTCGCATGTGAGCTATGTCTTCAATGATGTCCAATAATCCAGTTGTGTCGCCGAATCTAAGAGGTGCGTCAAGCTTACCTTTTTCAACAAGCTCCATGGCAGCACCAATTGTGGAGCCTGTAGATATTGTGTCAAGACCGAGATGATTACATCTATCGTTGGCAGTTACAATCCATTCCAGGTCATTTATCCCGCACTGGGGCCCGAGAGCCCAGAGTGACTCGTATTCGGGACCTCCGACTTTCTCACCTTTAATCAGACTAACACGACCGCATCCGATAGGACACCCATGACAGTTGTAGGTGCCCGCAGAAAACCGTTCCAGGAGCTTCTCTCCAGATACTCCCTCAGCGTCGTTGAATGTACCCTCCTGGAAGTTGTTTGTAGGTAGCATACCCAGCTCGTTAGCCACACTCACAAGCACGGGTGTGCCATAGACAGGTAGTGATTTGTTGGTGACTGCATTCTTCTTAATCAGTCTGCGAGACCGTTCTACAGCAGTATTGAGGCGTTCTTGGTCATGGACTCCAACCTCATTGGTGCCCTTAGCAACGATGGCTTTGAGGTTCTTTGAGCCCATAACTGCACCCACACCACCGCGGCCAGCAGCTCGGTGCTTATCAGTCATGATTGCAGCCATTAATCCCAGATTCTCACCTGCAGGACCAATACAGGCGACTTGGGCTTTTTCATCAGTTTCTTTCAGCAACTGGTCAGTTGCGTCATAAACATCCTTGCCCCATACCTTTGATGCATCTCTCAGCTCAACCTCATCATTATTGATCCATAGATACACAGGAGCAGCTGCTTTGCCATAGAAGACCACTGCTGCATATCCTGCTCGTCTTAGCTGAGCTCCAAAGTATCCTCCTGCATGTGAGTCGAACATCGTTCCTGTGGTGGGCGATTTCGTGACAACCACAAACCTTCCTGCGGTTGGGACTCTTGTTGCAGTTGAAGGACCAATAGCAAACACAAGTAGATTTTCAGGAGATAGAGCATCCGTGCCAGGAGCAAGATTGTCATAGACAAGTTTGACACCAAGCCCTCGACCTCCGAGGTAATGCTTGAAAAGCTCAGGAGCGATTGGTTCCCTTCGAACACTCTTGTCGCTCAGGTTGACATGTAGAATTGGGGCATCTGCGTATAGTGAAGAATTAGACAATCATTGTACCTCCTAATCATTGAACACATTATGCTCCTTATCGGGACACGTGAGACATCGTTCTTTATACCACTTGTAGACCTCTTTCGGTTGTTTCGCCATGTTGGCCATTCGACTGGGACAAGTCCAGCAGGGTCTGTCAGGAGCCATCCATGAGTCGCTGTATTGAGCCCACCGAAAGTCTTCCACAATAGCAACTCCAGCGCTAGTTCCAAGACGATCAGCTCCAGCATCTATCACACGTATTGCATCCTTGAATGACCGAATACCCCCTGCAGCCTTGACCCCTATATCAGGACCGACAGTTTCACGCATCAGTCTGACATCATGAGGTGTTGCCCCCATTGGACCAAATCCAGTGGATGTCTTGACAAAATCAGCCCCTGCCTCCTTGCAAATCTGGCAGGCTTTTACTTTCTGATCATCTATGTAGTATCCTGTTTCTAGAATGACCTTTACATGTGCATCTCCAGAAGCCCCAACAACAGCTTCAATATCGCGTTTAACAAGGTCATAGTTCTCATCTCTCATTGCTCCAATATTGATGACCATATCAACCTCATGAGCTCCAGCTGCAACAACATCTGCAGTTTCGCACGCCTTTACCTCAGGTGTTGTAGCGCCGAGTGGGAACCCTACAACCACGCATACTTTCACTTCGGTGTCCTTCAGAAGTTCCACCGCATAAGGAACATGAACTGGATTGATACAGACAGCTGCGAAATTATAGATTGTCGCCTCGTCACACAGTTGTTTGATCTTATTCTTGGTTGTTTCCGGTTTGAGAACCGTATGATCAATCATTTTGGCTAGTTTTTCCACAGTGAGGTCCATGGAGACGCCTCCAGATATGGAGATGCGACACCCTCAACAATAAACCCTTCGAATCCATCAGATGTAGTCACTATCGAGTGCCCAAGTATGATTTGATGTCATCAAGGACCTCTTTTTGGAGTCTGATAACATCGTGGACTTCAATCTCTTCTGCATCCTTCACAACTGAGTTTAGCTGGACTACTGTCCCAACTGCATCAACCTTTGAGAAATCAACCGGAAATTCCACTTCTGCGCCCTTTACAATAAGCTCTGAGCGGGTCGGATTGAGAGCGATTCTAATGCTTCGTACAATGCCAATTCTCTTGGCTCTGTTGTCTAGGACTTCCTTTCCCAACAGTCTTCCTGGCATGCTGAGTTCATATAGTTCTGCTTCGACACTGGGCATGGCTTCCTTAGGTGTAGTAGTCATTTCAACTATGCTCCTTGCTCTATTTCTTTTGATTGAAGGAGGCTTTTTACAGTGAGTATTATGAGCCAGGTACAATAATATCGATTGTCCAATGATGAACGAATGTCGAAGAATCCTCTATTTCCTCACATAAGCAGTGGGAAGAGCATGATATAGATTGAGCACAGTCCCATTTGTAAGATGTTCACTAGTATCGCGCTGAGGAGAAACCTGCGCCAGGATATTTTTGAATCATCGAAGTTAACCATTGATAAAATTAGCAATGGCACTGCACCAAAGGGTGTTGCTACTCCACCTAGAGCAGCTCCAAATCCAACCCCCCAAAATAATGGATCCCGTATACCAATAGGCCAACCCATAATCGTGGCCATATCGACAACAAGGGGTGCAAAGACCGCAGCTATGGGTGGGCCACCAATAATAAAGGATCCAATCCATGCCCCCCAAAGCAACATCAATGACGCAGGAATCAATTGCCCGCCACTTGCGAAAAGAATAGCGTCTGATATAGCACTGAGAATTCCAACATTTTCCAAGGCACCAGCCAGTACAAAAAGTCCGCCAATGAAAAAGATGATATCCCACTCTATGTCGCGAAGACTGGCCAAAGGATCGGCATGACTGACCGTCATGAAAACCATCATTCCCCCCATGGCGACAACAAATGGCTGAGGAAAGAGGACAAAAGCCACAATAAGCAGGACAAAGAGTCCTGCATATACCCAGAACATCCGTCGATTTGGTACCATCATCCAAGGATCTAGATCCATCACTCGGTCAAATGCCTTTGAATCTTCTACTGATAATTGATGGCGAATCATAAAATAGATGGCGACTAGTGACACTGTAATCACGATTAATGTAAATATCCCAAATCGTGTGATGTAATAGTCAAATCCGAATTCCGCATAATCAGCAATGATTACATTCGGTGTGGTGCCAATCAACGTGAACGCACCACCAGCGCCCACGGCTAGCATCTGCCCTAGGAAAAACCCATGCGGCTTAATCTCGAGCGCATAGCAGGTTAAAATCACTATATATCCCATTATCAATATGACAACGGAATTCAACAGCACCGTCGATAAAGTCGCGGTCAGTAAACAGAATATTAAGAATAGTCTTGTGGGATTCCCTCGTGTCAACCGGATAAAATATACCGCAAGAAACTGAAAGACGCCTGCACGCCTCATCATCTCAGCTACTACTGTCATCCCGGCAATCACAAGAATTGGTTCTAAACGCACCATTGCCAAGATTTCTTGCTCTGTAACCCCATTCATGATAAGGGCAATCGATGCTAATACTGCACCAATCAACGCTGCTGTCGTGTGATGTACTTTCCGTGTTGTGATCAACGCCACGGTAATGAAGAAGATTATCACAATTAGCAGCCATAATTCCACTGTCGTTCACACACATTTTTTTATTTAGATCAATGAACAATCTTGCAGCTACTCGAGATTGTCCTCCTCTTATTTGTCTTCATAGTAAACTGATTTTTCTTGCGCTTTTGGAGAGATAATATAGTGCCAAAGAACCAAATGCACCATAACTTCAGTGTTTTGAGTAGCTTTTTACAGTGAGATACATCACTGATAGATAGAAACGAGTAATTCTATGAGGCTTTACTGTTGGCTAAGAACGAATCCTACTTGGAGGAACCGATGATACGTAAGAATAGTGTAGAATACAGAGCGTATCAGGTGAATCTAGCGGACGTTGCATCCAGAGAAAGCACAATGATAGTTCTTAGTACAGGACTAGGTAAGACCGTAATTGCAGCCCTTGTTGCAGCAAAACGCCTAGTGGAGTATCCAGAGTCTAAGGTCCTCTTCTTAGCACCATCAAGGCCATTAGTGGACCAGCAAGCGCGCTATTTGCGAAGAGTACTGAATCTTGATGAAAGTCTAGTAGTATGTTTGACTGGACATGATACACCAGAACAGAGAAAAGAAATTTGGGGAGAATCACGCGTCGTAGTAATGACTCCTCAGGCGCTCCAAAACGACTTAGTTCAGAGGAGTTACAGCCTTGATGATGTATCATTGATAGTCTTTGATGAGGCTCATCGTGGTGTTGGTAATTACGCCTATACTTTCATTGCAGAACTCTATGAGAAACAAGGAGTCAATAGAAGAGGTCTGGGACTTACCGCATCCCCGGGTCATCAAGCTGAACATATCAGACTAGTCTGTGAAAACCTAAGACTCTCGCATGTTGAAGTTAGAGATGAAAAGAGCAGAGATGTGCGTGACTATATAGTAGCAGTAGACTCTGAGATGCGATTCATCAAAATACCTCCAGAGATTGAGGTCTTGAGGGATATCCTCTATTCAATCATTGATGTCTATAGAGCACCAGTGATCAATCAGGGTTTCAGTCTTCCAGACGCAAGACGTATGACTCGAAAGGAGATTCTACGGACTCAGAGTGAGGTCCGGAAGGAGATAGGCTCGTACACAAAACCACCCCGTGGACTCTATGTTGTCATCAGAAATCTCACAGCTCTCCTGCGAGTAGTCCACCTGCTGGAGTTTGTTGGAACTCAGGGTTTGATGCCGACTCACAGGTATATTCAGGGTGTCTATGAGGAGATTCGAAACAAGAAGAGTTCGAAGGGTGTCAAGGACCTTGTGTCTAGGTCAGAGTTCAAGCAGTTTGAGAGTCTGCTTGAAGCACTTATTGAAAAAGGCCACAGACATCCGAAGGCAGATGCCATTCTGGAGATTGTGAGTGAACAGCTTTCTGTCAACCTGGATTCACGTATTCTGATATTCACACGCTTTCGAGACACAGCTGTCGAAGTATGTGAAACTTTGGAACAATTGGATGATGCCCGGGTAAGTCGTTTTGTGGGACAGAGTTCTCGAGGTTCTGACAAGGGGTTCAGCCAGAAAAAACAGGTTGAGGTTCTTGACGGGTTTAGAAATAACGAGTTCAATGTCTTAGTTGCTACACAGGTGGGGGAGGAGGGTCTAGACATACCAGAGTGCAACCTGGTAGTGTTCTATGACTGTGTTCCATCTGTTGTACCATATATCCAGCGTAGGGGAAGAACAGGTCGTCGTTCTCCTGGACGTGTAGTGATCTTTGTAGCAAAAGGAACTCATGACGAGTTCTACCATTGGAGTGTGATCAATAAATTGAAGAAAATGCCCTCTGCTCTCAAAGAGGCCGAAAAAGAAGAGGATGAGAAACAGACAAGTCTTGAGGAGTTTGTGAGTGATGAAGAACACACCGCAGAACACATGGTGAGTAAAGCTCCAAAGAAGGACGATAATCAGATTCGACTCATTGTTGACTCTAGGGAACTTCCAACAGCTGTTGCACGCGAGCTTACAAGGCTCGATGTTGAAATCTCTGGAGAGAGCCTGGAGATTGGTGATTATGTTGCCTCAGAGGATGTAGCTATTGAACGGAAAGAGTCGGGGGACTTCATCCAGTCACTCATTGACGGTCGTCTTTTTGTCCAGTTGTCAGCCCTACGTTCTGCCTATAGACGTCCAGTACTGATTATTGAGGGTGAACAGATAATCGGATTGCGAGCAGTGAACCCTGCATCGATATATGGTGCTCTTGCATCAATTGCCATTAGGATTCAAGTTCCTATTCTTTGGACTCGGAACGCAGAGGAAACCGCCAATGTCCTCTACAGAATAGCACATCTTGAACAAATAGGGTCAAAGAAACCTCTGCGGACACGGTCTGGGGATGCAAAAGGAACTGATGCGGAAGCCTTGGAGTATATCCTATCGGGATTTCCAGGTGTGGACACTGTCACATCTAGGGCAATCCTGTCCGAATTTGGCACTCTGGAACAGGTCTTCTCTGCCGACCAAAAAGACTTGCAGAAAGTAAAGGGCGTTGGACCCAAAATAGCTGGACGCATAAGGCGTCTGTTGACCACTAAATATCCAAGCTAGTATACGCGGGGGTTCTTCCCTTTGCCACGTTCATACGCTTCGCGTAGGACATCAGTGATTCTTCTACTTAGTTCCCAGTAATCAAGGTAGTCTTGGTCTTCAAGTCGGACAACACTGAGAACTCTACGAAATATCACATACAGTTTAGGGTCAAGCTCGCAGATTTCACGGAGATTCTCTTTGGCAAACTCTAGCCCTTTCAGGTAGATTTTGTCACGTTTTGTCATGGCTTCTGCGATGTCTTTCATCTCTTGTTCGTTCTTGAGTACTAGACCCAAGTCTCGCATTGTACCAACGATATCAAGGGTACGATCTAAGTCGGACTCTTCTGGTTCCGGAAGACCATCCATATCACCGGTTGCAATGAAAACATTCTCTGCTGTAGCCCGCCAGAGCTTCTGCATAATATGGCTGTCACCATTTCTGGTGGGTTCGTAGCCATCCTGCTCCACAAGGCCACACTTCTCGAGCTCTTTGATGTGATACCTCACTGTCTGAGGTTTGATTTTCTTCTCAGGGTCTTGTTTAGAGAGAAACTCAATCAGTTCTGAAGTCGACATTCGTCGGGCTCTGAGTGCATGGAGGATCTGTCTTCTGCTCTCATCGCTGAGAACTTTGTAGGCGTCTATTGCCTCTTCACCTGTCAGAACTCTGATCGTATCGATTGGTTTCGCTCCCTGCATCCGAACCTCACCTATCCTCATGCTATAAGCTTCGAGAATTGAACAGCATCATAAGTTGCGCGACAACTAATAGCCCAGAGGGCTACTAGTGTCGGAATTCCATTGTTTATGCAGGCACGTAGATCCATTGCCTCATGTCCTGTAGGCATGGAACGCGCTTGATTAGTTTCTTCTTCAAGAGTTTTCTAAGAGCATATCTGACAGTTCGTGGTGCAAAAGACACCTTGTCCAAGAGCTGCTTAGGTGTAACGCCACCC
Source organism: Candidatus Thorarchaeota archaeon (assembly GCA_050124975.1). Classification (GTDB taxonomy): domain Archaea; phylum Asgardarchaeota; class Thorarchaeia; order Thorarchaeales; family Thorarchaeaceae; genus SMTZ1-45. The sequence continues at coordinate 17,849 of JASFEF010000039.1, forward strand.
TTACCGCTGGTCCTGAGAATATCCAGGACTATCATCTGGCTTTTAGTGAGCTTCATGTTCTTGAGCTCTTCTTTTAGTTGTTGATCACTCATCATTTTTGAATACCTTCCCATTCGGAAATTTGTCAATTTGTTGAGGTTTTCTAATAGAAATTGCCTCAATCAACTAATTATTTGAGCGTTAAAGTTACTTATTAATTTATCGCCGTCTGGAGTGGTATGTCGCGGTGAGTGACCGCGCCTACTTAACATTGTTAATATCTTTTCGATGATGATTTGACCTTCACTTTCGAATATTCGTACGTTCGACCAATTGCGGGAAAGTCTATAACTCTGAATAACATGGGCTATATGACTCGCGATGAAGAAGGCCGTCATACTTGCAGCAGGCGATTCAACAAGAATGCTACCGCTCTCTGCAAACCAGCCCAAGCATCTACTCCCTATAGCTGGGAAACCGTTGATTTTTCACACAATGGAAGCACTGGAAAAAGCAGGAATCAGAGAGCTTCTTGTAGTCTATGGATATCATGCTGGAAAACTCCGTGAAGCGGTTGAAACACAGTCTTGGAAGATGAAGATCTCTTTTGTTGATCAGAAGGAACGAAAAGGAACTGCTCATGCTGCAGGTTATGCTAAGAAGTTTGTGGGAAGGGCCAATGCCATTTTGATGTACGGAGATGTGATGGTTGGTCCGGATAGTTTTGAGGGGCTTATTGAGCGGCACAAGAAGAGAAAGTTTGATCTGACTCTCTCTGTAAAACCAATTGAGGACCCAAGCGCCTACGGCGTTGTCAAGGTGTCGAGGGGTAAAGCCAAGCTTCTCATTGAGAAACCAGAGCCAGAAAAGATGGTTAGCAATCTTGTTAATGCTGGAGTATATGCGGTCGGTAATCCTCTATGGGAAGCCATAGAGAAGACCGAACTGTCTCCAAGAGGGGAGTATGAGATTACTGACTCAATATCGATGTTGATAGAAAAAGGAAATGTTGGAGCATACTCTTTGCCATCATGGTGGCTTGACATTGGAAAGCCTTGGGACTTGCTTGAAGCCAACAAAGTGTATCTTGAGGGGATTGAAAGGCGAATAGAAGGCACAGTTGAAGATGGTGCAGTTGTGAAAGGAGATGTAGTCATCGAGGAAGGTACTACTGTCAAGAGCGGTGCCTACATCGAAGGACCTGTCTTCATAGATGGAGAGTCAATGATTGGACCAAACTGCTACATACGACCACACACATCACTGGGAAAGAAGGTCAAGATTGGAAATGCAGTAGAGATCAAGAACTCTATCATCATGGATGATACAAATGTGGGTCATCTGTCATA